>CAKQXI010000014.1 GCA_934281565.1 uncultured Prevotella sp. | reverse complement strand
GCCAATACACCTATTGGTGTCGTTGGTTATATTGCTCAAGGTGGCGATGACTATTGGGTGGAGAAAAATACTAAGGCTGATGGCATTGGCGGTCATGCTTTGGTGATGTGTCTTAGAACAATAGGGTCGGTAGGCTCTTATACTGATGCGCTAAAAGATTATCAGGCACATGGTGTAAATGGAACAATATATAAGGCTTACCGTGGAACTATGAATAAGTGGAAAACTACCAATACGAACAGTCCTGGGCAAACTCAGATAAGTGATGCTACACTTATTCGAAATTCTGGCAACCAGACTTATGGGTCGGGATATACTCTATCTAACCTATATTGGAACTCTGCGGAATATCCGGTTTTCCAAGATGTGAAGAAATACAATACGCTTCCTGCCAACTCTAACAAATGTACTGGCTGGTTCATGCCTTCCGCAGGACAGTATTATGCCGTTATAAAAGGATTAGGGAAAAATACAAATATAACTTGGACAATTAGTAGTTTTGTTCCAAAAGGACCAGAAACTTCCGAAAACATCAATAAAGCCTTGCGCAAGGTTGGAGACGACAAATATACGGTGTTCGTTGGTCAGCTAAATACATGGGGAAATACTTCTACAGAAATGTCTGCTGCAGGTGTTCTCATTTTGGACTCAGGATTTGATGACGGGCAAGGAGCTGGTAGTTTTCGTTATTATGGAGGAACAAATGGCTCTGATCCTTTTTATGGTAAAACTTCCAATACAAAACGAGTAACTCGTCCTTTCCTTGCTTTTTAAATATCAAGCAAAGAAGTAATAAGTACCATGTTTATTACTTAGCCATTATTACTATGTCACTGAGTGAAAGTACTTCCTTTAGGTCTAACACAGTGCTTTATATAGGTGAAACACAGTGCTTTATGACACCTTCATAAAGCACTGTATTACACCTTAAGGAAGTGCTTCATTGTATCGGCATAAAGTATATCGTGATACCATCATAATATATAAAGTTAGGGTACAAGAATATATATTAAGTAAGTGATCTAAATTATTTTTGAACAGTTACTTATGTTTTAATGTTTATATATATAAGATATAACGCATCTGAATCCTATTCATAGTGTTGTTGTGTGTTTGGAAATAGCTATTTATAGTCAGTAAATACTTATTTTGTACCATGAAATAAGTATTTCATGGCAAGCAATCATGTGGTTATGCTATTTCTTGATGGAAGACAAATAGGAAGAAAAGGATTGTATGATAATAAACTGTCTTTTTTATAGAAGTTCATGGAAACGAGAATATCCCCAAAGTGGCATGGCATCTATAGAAACAACTTTTCAAATGTTAAAATCTATGTCTAAAATATAGATTTTCAACATATTCTTCTTTGGTCTTGATTTGCTTCTTTACTTTTGCTTTGTAGAATAAAAGTAAAAAATCTGCGTTATCAGCGAAATCTGCGAGAGAATTTAAAAAAGAGATAAAATTAGTGAGAAAAATAAGTTTTTTTGAAAAGACTTTGGTAGTTTCATAAGAAAAATATACCTTTGTAAACTAATAACAATAGAATATAATAGAGATAATTATGAATATATTAGTGACAGGTGCCAATGGTCAGCTTGGACATGAGATGCAATTGGTAGCCAGAAACAGTAAGAATAAGTTTGTTTTCACAGATGTAGCAGATGGCTATGAGAAGTTGGACATTACCAATATGGAGGCTATTCGCACGATGGTGAAAGAACGTGATATTCAGGTGATAGTGAACTGCGCAGCCTATACCAATGTGGACAAGGCGGAGAGCGACTATGATGTCGCCAACCTTTTAAACAATACGGCTGCAGCCAATCTTGCCCAAGCGATGAAAGAAGTGGATGGCACACTTATTCATGTAAGCACGGACTATGTGTTCCAAGGCGACAAGAACATACCTTGCCGTGAGGACTGGGCCACCAATCCATTAGGAGTATATGGCAAGACTAAACTTGCTGGTGAGCAAAGCATCGAGGCAACAGGATGCAAGTATATCATCATCCGTACTGCTTGGCTCTATTCCCAATGGGGCAAGAACTTCGTAAAGACCATGCAGAACCTTACCGCAACACACGATACATTGAAAGTGGTGTTCGACCAAGTAGGCACGCCAACATACGCAGGCGACTTGGCAGCGGTCATAGGCCATATCATCGAGACAAACCAACTTGACAAGACTGGCATCTATCATTTCTCCAACGAGGGAGTATGCTCTTGGTTTGACTTCGCAAAGATAATCTGCGAACTGAGCGGTAACACTTGCGACATACAACCTTGTTACAGCGAGGAATTCCCAAGTCCAGTGAAACGTCCTCATTTCTCAGTGCTTGATAAGAACAAGATAAAGAGTACTTTTGGCGTGAAAGTTCCTTATTGGACCGATAGCTTGAAAGTATGCTTGGAGCAATTGTCATAATGAAGTATAAATGAAAAAATATTAATAGAAGATGAAGAAGAACATTATTGTCACAGGTGGTGCAGGTTTCATTGGTTCTCACGTAGTGAGACTGTTTGTGAACAAGTATCCAGAATATCATATCATCAATCTTGATAAGTTGACATACGCTGGTAACTTGGCGAACTTGAAAGATATAGAGGATAAATCCAATTATACCTTTGTGAAAGGCGATATTTGTGATTATCCTCTGATGCAGAAGTTGATGAAAGACTATCAGGTAGATGGCATCATCCATTTGGCAGCAGAGAGTCATGTGGACCGTTCCATCAAAGACCCATTTACCTTTGCACATACCAATGTGATGGGTACACTGACATTGCTTCAGGCAGCCAAGGAATACTGGGAGAGTCTTCCAGAGAAATACGAGGGCAAGCGTTTCTATCATATCTCTACCGATGAGGTATATGGAGCCTTGCAACTCACAGATCCAGAGGGTATAGAGAGTCCTTTCACAACCAAGGCATCCTCAGAGCATCACCATGCCTACGGAAGTGAGTTCTTCTTGGAGACAACCAAGTATAATCCTCATTCTCCATATTCAGCATCCAAGGCAAGTTCCGACCACTTTGTGCGTGCATTCCATGATACATACGGTATGCCAACTATTGTGACAAACTGCTCCAATAACTATGGTCCATACCAATTCCCAGAGAAACTAATCCCATTGTTCATTCATAATATTCGTCATCGCAAGCCGTTGCCTGTCTATGGTGAGGGACTGAACGTAAGAGACTGGTTGTATGTGGAAGACCATGCCCGTGCCATAGACCTTATCTTCCATAAGGGCAAGGTAGCAGATACCTATAATATCGGTGGCTTCAATGAATGGAAGAACATCGACATTGTCCATGTATTGATAAAGACGGTAGATAGATTGCTCGGTCGCCCAGAGGGTGCGGATGAAGATTTGATAACCCATGTAACCGACCGTATGGGACATGACTTGCGTTATGCCATCGACTCTCGCAAGTTGCAAAGAGAACTTGGTTGGGAACCAAGCCTGCAGTTTGAGGAAGGTATCGAAAAGACCGTGAAATGGTATCTCGACAACCAAGCATGGATGGACAACGTAACTTCTGGAGACTACCAGAAGTATTATGACAATATGTATAAAGATAGATAGTGTCCTATGGAGCCAACTCGAAAAATAGAAAAGGTAAGTTTGCGCAATCTCCACATGGAGGACTACGACCAACTTGCAAAGTCGTTCAAGCGTATCTATGCCGACTCTGATGTGTTCTGGACACGTGCCCAGATTAAGAAACTCATAACGATATTTCCAGAAGGACAAGTCGTTATCATCGTAGATGACAAGATAGTGGGATGTGCCCTTTCTATTATCGTTAATTATGATATGGTGAAAGGTGACCATACATACGCCAAGGTTACTGGCAATGAAACTTTCAATACCCATGACCCTAACGGTAACATTCTTTATGGTATAGAAGTATTCATCCATCCAGATTATCGGGGTCTTCGTTTGGCTCGCCGTATGTATGAATATCGCAAGGAACTTTGTGAGAAGCTGAACTTGAAGGCTATCATTCCAGTTGTCGAATGATTTCCATGTGCGCCGTGTCATTCGTAATTACTTGCCAAGTGACGAGGAATCGGAACATTGCGCAACGTTGTTGCAATGGGACAACATCTATTATCAGCCACCTACCGACTCATACGTAGACCGTAAGCCAACGGTGCGTATCGGATTGGTGCAATGGCAGATGCGCCCATACGCATCAGTGGACGACCTCTTTGAGCAAGTGGAGTTCTTCGTAGACTCCGTAAGCGACTATAAGAGTGATTTCATCCTTTTCCCAGAGTATTTCAATGCACCGTTGATGGCTAAGTTCAATGAGATGGGCGAGGCACAGAGCATCCGTGCCATGGCTCAATATACCGAGCAGATACGTGATCGTTTCCGTGAGCTTGCCATCAGTTACAACATCAACATCATTACAGGCAGTATGCCATACGTCAAGGAGGATGGAGCCTTGTATAACGTAGGTTTCTTGTGCCGTAGGGATGGTACGGTGGATATGTATGAGAAGATACACGTGACGCCTGACGAGCAAAAATGTTGGGGCTTGACAGGAGGAAACCATATCCAGACATTCGACACCGATTGTGGCAAGATAGGTATTGTCATTTGCTATGATGTAGAGTTCCCAGAACTATCTCGCTTGATGGCGCAAGATGGTATGCAGATACTCTTTGTACCATTTATGACCGATACCCAGAATGCTTATTCACGAGTGAGGGTATGCGCCCAGGCTCGTGCTATCGAGAACGAGTGCTATGTAGCTATCGCAGGTAGTGTAGGCAACTTGCCTCGTGTGCATAACATGGACATCCAATATGCCCAGAGTGCCGTGTTCACCCCTTGCGACTTTGCTTTCCCCAACGATGGCAAGCGTTCCGAGGCTACGCCAAATACCGAGATGATATTGGTGAGTGACGTAGACCTCAACCTCCTCAATGAGTTGCATACCTATGGTGCTGTGCGCAACTTGCGAGATAGGCGCAATGACCTTTATGAACTTAAGAAAAAATAAGAATGTATCATATAGACATATCGGAGCGGATACTCCATTTTAAGCAGCCTGCTGGTACTTCGCGTGGCGTTTATACCACACGGCATAGTTACTATCTTACGCTTACATCCGATGAGCGACCAGATGTGGTGGGCGTGGGAGAATGTGCTACCTTGCCCGACTTGAGTTGCGATGCCCAGCCAGAATATGGCGAGACCTTGCATCAGATATGTCAGATGGTAGAACAGATGGGGTGTATTCCTTATGATATGCTCCGTCCTTACCCGAGCATCACATTCGGATTGGAAACAGCTTTCGCACAGTATTTCGCTTTGGCTGGCATCTTGCCACCACGAGGTTCCGAGCATCTGGCAGGTCTCTTTGACACACCTTTTGCACATGGTAAGGAGGGCATCACCATCAATGGACTCGTGTGGATGGGTACGTACGATGAGATGTATCAACGACTGGAAGAAAAGTTGAACGCTGGCTTCCACTGCGTAAAGCTGAAGATAGGAGCTATAGACTTTGTGAAGGAACTGGACTTGATCAAGCATATTCGTAAGGACTTCAGTAAGGAACAAGTGGAGTTGCGTGTGGATGCCAATGGTGGCTTTACACCTGACAATGCAATGAGCCGACTGGAGGCATTGGCACAATATGACATCCATTCGATAGAGCAACCTATCAAGCAACATCAGTGGTCCAAGATGGCGGAACTATGTAGGGAGACACCTTTGCCCATCGCCCTTGACGAGGAATTGATAGGTGTGAATGTCAAGTCGATGAAAGAGGCATTGCTCGATACCATCCGCCCACAATATATCATTCTCAAACCATCGCTTCATGGTGGTATGTATGGGTGTGGTGAGTGGATAACGTTAGCTCGTGAGCGAGGAATAGGCAGTTGGATGACCTCGGCATTGGAAAGTAATATAGGACTGAATGCCATCGCTCATTTTTGCGCCAAGACATACGGACCTCATATCACCATGCCACAGGGATTGGGAACGGGACAACTCTTTACCGACAATATCCCGATGCCTTTGGAGATAAAGGGAGACCAGTTGTTTTATAGAGAAAACTAAGGTGTATGGAGATAGATGAGTTCTTGGCAGAATGGCAAGATGACAAAAAGACAGTGTTGGTGCATACCAGTGGGTCGACAGGAAAGCCCAAGCCTATATGGGTGGAGAAACAGAGGATGTTGAACTCTGCTCGCATCACTTGTGATTACTTGGGATTGAAGCCTGGAAATACGGCTTTGTTGTGTATGTCGCTCGACTTCATTGGAGGCAAGATGATGGTGGTAAGGGGCATAGAGCGAAACCTCTGTCTAATCGTGGAGCGTGCCAATGGTCATCCTCTCTCTGACGAGTCTTTGTTAATGGATAGTCGACAGGCATTGACAGCTTCCATAGATTTTGCGGCAATGGTGCCGATGCAAGTGTACAACAGTTTGCAAGTACCCAAGGAACGTGAGCGTTTATCCCAGATAAAGCATCTGATTATAGGTGGCGGAGGTATAGACGATTCATTGGAGAAAGAACTTCTGACGATGCCCAATGCCATTTGGAGTACGTATGGCATGACGGAAACCTTGTCGCATATCGCTTTGCGCCGACTGAACGGTCCTGAAGCCAGTGAATGGTATCATCCATTTGAAGGCGTGACGGTGAGTCTTGACGAAAATGGTTGTCTGGTGATTGATGCTCCAGAGGTATGCAAGACCCCATTGGTGACTCATGACATCGCAGAGATTTCAGAAAAAGGGTTTCGCATCAAAGGGCGATTGGACAATGTGATATGCAGTGGTGGCATCAAGATACAGATAGAGGAGGTAGAAAGAGTCTTGAAAGCTGTTGTTGATGCACCGTTCATGATAGTCAAAAAGAAAAATGAGAAGTTTGGCGAGATAGCCATACTTCTCACAGAAAGTTCCGACTTGGCTTCCATAGAGAAAGCCTGTCGGGAGGTCTTGCCTAAATATTGGGTTCCTAAGGAATATATCCATGTAGAGTCATTGCCACTTACGGAGACAGGGAAACCCAAGAGAAACATTTTTCTTTAGGTTATAGACCTTCACGGAAGAAGTCAAGGGCTTCCTTGATTTCTTCGATAGAAGCCGTTTGGTTGATGCGGATGTCACCAATATCACCAAGCATCGTGAAGTTGATGATGCCATTCTGGTTTTTTTTGTCATGGCGCATCAGTTCTATCAATTCGTCGTAATCATCGCAAGTAATGTCGAGTGAACCGTAGTATTCCTTGATGAAGTTTATAGTCTGGCGCATCTTCTCGGTAGGAAATCCCATCTTGGTAACACTGAGGTATAACTCAGGTATCAAACCGAAAGCAACGGCATGACCATGTAGGATGGGCTTGCGTTTCAAAGCCCAGCTTTCAAAGGCATGACCAAAAGTATGTCCAAGGTTGAGAGCCTTTCGGATACCACTCTCATGTGGGTCTTCCTCGACAATGCGTTCCTTTACTTTCACACTGTCGGCAACCATGTTCTGCAACTGCTTGAAGTCAGGATGGTCAAGGTCGAAAGCAATAAGTTCTTCCCACATTTTTTCGTTGGAGATCAAGCCATGCTTTAGCATCTCGGCATAGCCAGAACAGATGTTCTCATGGTCGAGAGTCTTCAAAAATTCAGTGTCAAGGATAACAAACTTAGAGTCATTGAACACTCCAATCTCATTCTTTAAGCCATTGAAGTTGATGCCTGTCTTTCCGCCAACGGAAGCATCTACCATCGCCAAGAGAGTAGTGGGAATATTAATGAAGTTGATGCCACGCTTGAAGGTAGATGCGGCAAATCCACCAAGGTCTGTCACCATGCCACCACCTAAGTTGATGAGACAAGAATGTCGGGTTGCACCATCGTTTTGTAAATGCTCCCATACCCATACGACGCTCTCAAGATTTTTATGGCTATCAGTAGAATCAATGCAGATAGGAATAGAATCTTTCAGGCATCTGAAATCCCAAAGTAAGGGATGGCATTTATCACGAGTAGTAGTGTCGAACAAGACAAATATCTTGTCATGCTCACATTCGGCGAGTGCATTGGCTAACTCGTTTTCCAAGTTGTTTGATATGATAATTCTCTGGCTCATCTTTTCTCTTTTTGTGTGCAAAGATACGGGAAAATGTAGACAAAACAAAATAAATAAGATTGATTTTTCTTTTTTTAAACCATAAGGGATTAAACCTTGCATAAAAAAACTCGTCAAAAGTTTCAGAAATTCAAAAAGAGGAAACAGAAATAATTTATATATAATAGATGTAATGAAGAAATTACTAATGTTGATGCTGTTGTTGGTCATGTCAATAGCATCTTATGCTCAAGAGAGATTGATCAGTGGTGCGATTGTTGATCGTGACACAAAAGACCCAGTGGAACAGGTCACCGTACAACTGTTGAAGTCAGACAGTTCGTATGTGACAGGTGCAATCACTGACGAGAATGGTCTTTTCCGCATCACGGCTCCAGCTAATGAGAAGTATCTCTTAAAAATCACCAGTGTAGGCTATAAACCTACGGTGAAGCGTGTGCAGATAGTGGATGACAAGAACCTTGCCATGGGCAATGTGGTAATCAGTGCCGATGCCATTATGCTAAAGGCAGCGACTGTTACTGCCATGGCAAAGAAAGTGGTGCTAAAGGAAGATACCTTTGTCTACAATTCTTCTGCCTATCGTACGCCAGAAGGCTCTACCATCGAGGAACTTGTGAAAAGGCTTCCTGGTGCGGAGGTGAGCGATGACGGTACCATCAAAATCAATGGTAAGGAAGTGAAGAAGATTTTGGTGGATGGCAAGGAGTTCATGACGGGCGATACCAAGACGGCACTGAAGAACTTACCTACAAGCATCATTGAGAAAATCAAGGCATACGATGAAAAAAGCGACCTTGCCAAGGTTACTGGTATTGATGACGGTGAAGAACAAACGGTGCTTGACTTTGGTGTAAAGAAAGGCATGAACAAGGGTATGTTCTCCAATATAGATGTCAGTGTAGGCACCAAGAGTCGTTATAGTGGACGAGGAATGGCAGCTTATTTCAATGACAAGAATAGACTGATGTTCTTTGCCTCTGGCAATAATACCAATGACATGGGCTTCCCGGGTGGCGGTCCTGGAAGAGGATGGGGCGGAGCACGCCAAGGTCTGAATGCCAGTAAGATGCTCGGCTTGAACTATAACTATCAAGAGAAAGACAAGCTGACGATGGATGCTTCCCTACGTTGGAACCATAGTGACGGTGATGTGTTTAGCCGTATCTCTTCAGAGAACTTCGTGAGCAAGAACGCTTCTTTTTCCAACAGCATAAGCAACAGTTATTCTCGCAGCAATAGTTGGGACGGTCGTTTCCGCTTGGAATGGAAGCCTGATACATTGACCAATATCATGTTCCGACCTTCTTTCACATGGAGCAGCAGCGATGGACTGTCTGGCAGTCAGAGTGCTTCTTTCCGTGCCGACCCTTATAAATATGTAACAGATCCGTTGTCCAAGGTATCACTTGACGAGATGGAGAAGATGGATAGTCTGGTCAATACCCAGATGGGTAGTAGCATCAGCTATACCGAGAGCAAGAACTTGAAAGGAATGTTGCAGTTCAATCGTCGCTTGAGCAACATGGGGCGTAACTTTACCCTTCGTGTGGATGGAAATTACGGCAAGACGGATAGCAAGGACCTTTCCATCCAGAACGCCCACTTGTACTTGGTGCAAAATGCAATGGGACTTGATTCCACTTACCAAACGAACCGTTATAACGTAACACCAAGTACCAAGTATAGTTATAGCTTGCAGGCGACTTATAGCGAACCGCTTTGGCGAGCAACGTTCTTGCAATTCAGTTATAAGTACACCTATAATTATACGAAAAGCGACCGTGCGACATACGATTTCAGCAACTTAGGCGAAGACTTCTTCGCAGGTGCAACGGCAGCCTATCGCAACTGGGATGGCTATCTTTCATTGCTCAATGAGCCATTGGAGAGTTATGTTGACCAGAACTTGAGCCGTTATTCAGAATATCGCAACTATATCCATGAGATGCAAGTGATGATGAGATTTGTACGCAACAAGTACAACTTGAACTTCGGCGTGATGATACAGCCACAGCGTTCTAAGTATTTACAGGACTACCAAGGCATTCATGTTCATACAGTCCGCACGGTGACCAACTTCTCGCCAACATTGGATTTCCGCTATCGCTTCAGTAAGGTGAGCAATCTTCGTATCAATTATCGAGGTACGACATCCCAGCCATCGATGAGTGACTTGTTGGATATTACCGATGATAGCAATCCACTCAACATCAAGATGGGTAACCCAGGCTTGAAACCATCGTTCACCAATAATTTCCGACTTTTCTATAATAATTATATAGAGAAGCACCAGCGTGCATTGATGACTTTCATTAATTTCTCTACTACCAGCAATAGCATCAGCAACAAGGTGACATACGATGATAACACTGGTGGAAGGACTACACGCCCGGAGAATATCAATGGCAATTGGAATGCCCGTGGAGCTTTCATGTTCAATACGGCGATAGACAGTGCTGGTGTATGGAACATCAATACCTTTACAACTTTAAGTTATGCCAATAATGTAGGTTACTTGAGTTTGGATGGCAAGGAGTCCCAGAAGAACACCACCAAGCAAACAGGAGTGGGAGAACGCCTTTCTTTCGGCTTCCGCAATAGTTGGTTGGAAGTTAATCTTGATGGCTCGCTCAATTATACCCATGCTCGTAATGAACTTCAAGCAACGAGCAACATGGATACTTGGCAGTTCTCGTATGGACCAAGTCTTACGGCTACGATGCCTTGGGGCATGAGCCTAAGCACAGACTTTAGCAATAGTTGTCGCCGTGGTTATAGTGATAACGCAATGAATACCAACGAGCTGGTTTGGAATGCCCAGTTGTCACAGAGTTTTCTAAAGGGAAGTCCGCTTACCGTGATGGTTCAGTTCTATGACCTATTGCATCAACAGAGCAATTTCTCTCGTTCACTGACAGCTTCGGCACGTACGGATACAGAGTATAATAGCATCAGTAGCTATGCAATGCTCCATGTCATCTATCGTTTGAACTTAATAGGTGGAAAGCAAGCACGTGAAGGGCAAGCAGGAGACGGTGGTCCTCGTCCAGATTTCCGTGGTCGTCCGTTCAATGGTCGTCCGATGGGACCACCTCCTTCAGGTGGTCGTCGATTCTAAGAATATATAGTTTCAATAGGTATGACAAAAGAACAGCCGCTCTCTGGCAGATAGCTGGAGGCGGCTGTGTTTGTTTTTATAGATGAAGTATCTGGATTAGATACGGAATTTATATCCAACGGTAACCTGGATTACATTGTTGCAACCGTGGTCTGTGTGCTTGAAGACATAGGTCGTGCCAATGTTGTAACGAGCATCAAATACAATGTTTTCATATTCATAAGAAAAGCCTACTGGTATGGAGAAGTCGAAAATTTGTTCTCCCTTTGCACCATCCTTTACGACCATGACACCAGGCTGTACACCAGCTTTCAATGCCAGTCCCTGTGCAACGTAGCAGCTAATGGTTACAGGAACGTTGATGTATCCAGGGTTCCATCTTTTATGCTTGTTCTTGTTGCCTTGTGTAGAATACATGATGCCTTCAGAGAGGGCAAAACTTTTACTTAATTGATGCTGGAATTCCACACCTGCGGCAACTCCTACTTTCCAGTTGCCATAATCAACGGTAGACACATTCATACCAACTCTTGGCTGGACAGTGGTTATGCCCCTGTAATATTGTGCGAAGGCACCTACTGAGGACAGTATCATGACTGCCATTACTAACAATTTCTTCATAAACTCTATTTTAAATGATTAATACTTTTAATGCTATTCGTAAGATTATCGGGGCAAAAGTACTATAATTCTCATGATGTCACAAACTTTTCTTGATTTATTTTGCTTTTTAGTGGTAAAATGTATTGTTTTTCTCCTTTTTGTAGTCGTTATGTCTAAATATCAAGGGAAAAGAAACAGCCGTTCTTTAACTGTTACGATAAAGAACGGCTGTATGTTATTTTATTGTTTGAT
The DNA here is from genome assembly GCA_934281565.1 of uncultured Prevotella sp. GTDB lineage: Bacteria > Bacteroidota > Bacteroidia > Bacteroidales > Bacteroidaceae > Prevotella. The sequence goes on along the minus strand of CAKQXI010000014.1, from coordinate 18,200 downwards.
GAAATCTCTTTTAGATTAAAGCTTGAACTTGTAACCGAGAGTCAAAGAGAATACTTGGTTCTTGGCATCCATGTTCTTGATAGCATCGGATACGCCCAAGGTATAGCGAGCATCCAAGCAGAAACCAAGATATTCATAAGAGATACCGATAGGCATTGACCAATCTGTTGATTTAACCCCCTTGTTGTCTACAGAAACTCCACCTTGTTTGGTCTTGCTGCTTACCTTGAAGCCTGGTTGTACACCAGCTTTCAGAGCAAGACCTTTAGTAACATAGAAGTTTGCAAGGACTGGTACATTGAGATAGTCCATATTCAGTTTGGTTTCTCCAAACTTTGTGCCTTGCTGAGAATACATAAGACCAGCACTGATGCCCAACCAATGTTTGATATGATACTCACCTTCAACTCCAACAGTGAGACCAGCTTTCCAATCTGTATCTCCATCGGTAGAATAATCTGTCAAGTTAGAGCAGTTCAAACCAATCTTAGGTTGGATAGTAATATCACCAGCTTCATACTGTGCGAAAGCACCTACTGAAGACAGCACCATAGCTGCCATGACTAAAAACTTTTTCATAATCTCTAATTTTTAAGTTGTTAATACTTCCAATTTTATAGGGACAAAAGTAATATAAATTTCAACATATAGCAAATTTTTCTTGATTTATTTTGTTTTTTAAAGTAAAAATATCTGTTATTTCCACAAAAAATAGTACTTTTGCAGCAGTTTAATATTAAAATATATCGAAAATGGGTTTAGAATTAGGAAAATGGCTACTAGATGTAGCTAAGTATATGCTTACAGCATTGTTGTTTGCGAATTTCTTTGGCGACATGAGTTCTGAGGGAACGATAATAGTTGTCGTTATCCTCATGTTAGCTTTATTAGGAATGGGACTTTGGCTTGTCCATAAGTTTGGTAATGATGAAGGTGAAAATAAAAAGAAAGGAAGATAATTATGAGTACACAAGAGTTTAATACAATGATTATCTGTGGAGCTTTACTTTTAGTATGTTTTTTCGGCTTAGGACTTATAGTTTATGATAATATGAAACAGCGAAAAGAACATAATGTTTAAAGTAGAGAGATGTTGATAACAATGGGGGAGGAACAATGATATATTTCATTCTTCCTCCTCTGTATTCCAATCTTCGTCTTCGTCAAACCCAAGCATGGCTGGGTCAACAAAGGCATCCAATGCACGGCGTTCTTTCTTGGTAGGTCTACCTGTACCACGGGCACGGTCAACAAACCCACTGATGCGACTCATTTCCAAAAGCTCATATTGTTTCGGATCGGTAACATTCTCATATACACCGAAAAGCAACTTGGCACCTACACGTTGTTCTATACAATCAAGCACCTTATAAGAATAGGTGATAGGCGATTTCTTTACGCTGATGATTTCGCCCCGTTTAATCATGTGTGATGGTTTCACATTGACACCACCGATGGTAATACGTCCATTCTTACAAGCATCGGCAGCAATGCTACGAGTCTTGTAAATGCGGGCTGCCCAGAGCCATTTGTCTATTCTTGCACTTTCTTTCATATCATCACTTCTTCCCAAGTTTATTAAACTGGTTCATTGTGTTGTCAATGCCTTGGAGTACGAAGCTCTTGATGATTTCCACACCGAGGTCGATGGCTGGTTGCAACTGCTTCATGTCCTCTTCGCTGTACTTGCCAAGTACCCAGTCTATTTGTCCACCACGAGGATAGTCATTGCCAATGCCCATGCGTAAGCGAGCATAATCTTGACCAATGAGTTGTTGGATATGTCCCAAGCCATTGTGCCCACCATTGCTGCCGTTGGCTTTCAAGCGAAAGGCACCGAGAGGCAAGGCAAGTTCATCACTGATGACCAACAAACGCTTTTGGTCTATTTTCTCTTGGTTGAGCCAATAGCGCACAGCATTACCACTGAGGTTCATGAATGTCGTAGGTTTGAGTAGGAAAACTTTGCGCCCTTTAATGGAAGTCTCTGCTACAAAACCATAGCGTTTGTCCTCAAAATGAATATTGGACGCTTTTGCAAAAGCGTCCAATACCATAAATCCCGTGTTGTGTCTGGTTCCTGCATATTCATCGCCAGGATTACCCAAACCACAAATCAAATATTTATCCAATTTGAATAATCTAAAAGTTCAAAAACTAACGGGTTGCCTATGCAAGATTACTCAGCAGCAGCTTCTTCGTCTGTTGCTTGTGCAGCAGCGAGCTGAGCGTTACGTGTCATCTTGATAGAGCAAACTACTACAGCCTTGCTTGTAGCAAGCTCAAGACCCTCGAATGAGAGATCACCAACCTTGATACTCTTACCAATCTTCAAAGCAGTAACATCGATGTCAAGGTGCTCTGGAATCTGCTGGTAAGGAGCTGTAACATTGATCTTGCGGATAGAAAGGTTCATACGACCACCATCGCGAACACCCTGTGCAAGACCTACCAACTTAACAGGAATACCGATTGTGATAGGCTTCTGGTCGTTAACCTCGTAGAAGTCTACGTGCAAAGGAGCGTCTGTAGTTGGGTGGAACTGGATTTCCTTCATGATAGCAGTGTGGCTCTCACCATCGATGATGAGGTTGATGACATATACATGAGGAGTGTAGATAATCTTGCGCAACTCGCTGAATGGTACTGCGAATGACAAAGCCTCAGGAGCACCATTGGCACCTACTTTCTCACCATACAAGTTACATGGTACCATGCCCTCTTTGCGCAATGCTTTAGAAGCTTTCTTTCCAAGGTCTGTACGCTTCTGACCTGTTACATTAATCTCTTTCATTTGTGTTACTCTAAATTAAGTTGTTAATAATTTGTGCCTTAACTCGCCATCACACGGATTAGCTTTGAAAAAGCGGGTGCAAAAATAATACTTTTATTTGAAATGAGCAAATTTATCTTTGAAAAATATCGGAAATTCACTTATTTACCTTAAAAAATTAGAAATGTTTCCCCTAAATACTAAAAAAATCTCTTTTTCCTTGCAGGTTTAAGTAGAAATATGTATTTTTGCATTCGTAATTATTTAGAGTATTAAACCTTTTTAAATTATTAGAGAATGATTAATAGGGATTTGATAAGAAGAAAGATAGTCCAGTTAACCTACGCATACTATCAAAACGGCAATCGTAATATGGATAATGCTGAGAAAGAGTTGTTGTTCAGTCTTTCAAAGGCTTACGATTTGTACAACTATTTGCTGCAACTCATAGTGGCTGTTACCAAAGAGGCTCGTAAGCGATATGATGTTGAAGTGGCGCGAGCTCAACGTGAGGGTACGGAAATGCCATCACAACGTTTCGCATATAATCGCTTTGCCGTACAATTGGAAGGGAATATCATGCTTGAGGAATGGGTAAACGCCAAGAAGTCTACTTGGAATGAGGATGTTGAGTTCTTGCGTAAGCTCTATACAGCCATCGTAAATAGCGAGATTTATGCGGAGTACATGGCTTCTGAAGAAGATAGTTATGCTCAAGATCGTGAGTTCTGGCGCAAGGCTTACAAGCAGTTTGTCATGGACAATGAAGACTTGGATGCCTTGTTGGAAGAAAAGAGCCTTTATTGGAATGATGACAAGGGAGTGGTTGATACTTTTGTCATAAAGACTATTAAGCGTTTTGATCCAGAGACTCAGGAAGCACAAGAACTTCTGCCAGAGTATAAGGATGAGGAAGACCGTGATTTCGCACGTAAGCTGTTCCGCTCGACAATTCTCAATGCCGACCGTTTCCAGCATTATATGAGCGAGGCTTCTCGCAACTGGGATTTCTCTCGTCTTGCCTATATGGATGTTGTCATCATGCAGATAGCTATTGCCGAGTTCCTTACATTCCCTAATATTCCAGCAACTGTTACCATCAACGAGTATGTAGAGCTGGCTAAGCAATATAGTACATCTCGTAGTGGTAAGTATGTCAATGGTATGCTTGATAACATCGGGCGTTTCCTCATCAGCAAGAGTCTTATGGCAAAGGAATTGCCAGAACGTGGTGGTGGCAAGCACAGTGAGGAACATTCTCACTAACATTATAAAAGAAGAATTATCAATCATTAAACATAGAACAGAAATGACAAGTTTATTATTGCAAGCACAACAAGGAGCTGGTGGCAGCATGAGCTTCCTCATCATGATGGTGGCAATCTTCGCTATTATGTGGTTTTTCATGATTCGTCCTCAACAGAAGAAGCAGAAAGAAATCCGCAAGTTCCAGAACTCTTTGCAGGAAGGTTCTAAGGTTGTTACAGGTGGTGGTGTCTATGGTACTGTAAAGCATATCAATGTGGAGCAGAATACCGTTGATGTAGAAATCGCTCGTGGTGTAGTTATTACCGTAGCCAAGGGTTACGTGTTTGCTGACGCTACTGCTCAGACTCCTAATGCATAGTTTGCAGAACATATTCAAGACCGTCAGAAACTTCCTCTTCAGTTCGCTGAATAAGGAGTTTCTGATTTTTTTGTTCTTTCTTGCCCTTAGTGGTAGCTTTTGGTTGATGATGACACTGAATGGGACATACGAGAGAGAATTTGATATACCTGTGCGCTTGGTGGGAACACCTCGTAATGCCGTGGTTACTGGTGAATTGCCAGAGTCGGTACATGTAGTGGTAAGGGACAAGGGATTTACGCTCGCCACATACGAATATGGACGGCGTTTCCATCCACTCTCGTTCAAGTTTTCTACATACGCCGATGAAGATAAAGGCAGTGGATTTGTTCCTGTGACAGATGTGCAAAAGCAAGTGCTTGCCCAGCTTTATGGGTCGAGCAAGTTGCTGTCGCTGAAGCCAGATAGATTTGATTTCTATTTCACCTACGGTTCTTCCAAACGAGTTCCTATAGTGTTCCGAGGCAAGATAACGACGAGCAAGAGCTATTACCTTGCCCATACCGAGTTTCTTCCAGCAATGGTTACCGTCTATGCCAATAAGCAGCAGCTTAATCAGTTGAAGTTCGTTGAGATAGAGCCGTTCAACCTTCGTAACTTGCAGGATACAATTCATTGCAATGTGCGATTGCAAAAGATTCGAGGTGTGAAGATGGTGCCTAATACGGTGAGGTTGGCAGTATATCCAGATGTCCTTACTGAAGAAACGGTGGAAGTGCCAGTTACGGCTATCAATATGCCTCCCGGCATGGTGCTTCGTACATTCCCTGCAAGGGTTACGGTGCGGTTTACCATTGGTGCCAGTCTTTTCCGTACTATCAGTCCAGAGCAATTCCGGGTAGTGGTGGACTATGATGAATTGTCGAGCAATCCGTCAGACAAATGTACGTTAGAGTTGCGTAGTGTACCGCGAACCGTAAGCAAGGCTCGTCTTGATATGCCAAAGGTGGATTATTTATTGGAGCAACAATAAGATGAAAATAGCAATAACTGGTGGCATTGGATGTGGCAAAAGTTATGTCTGCCGAGAATTGAGCAAGTATGGCATTGAGGTATATGATTGTGATGCTGGTGCCAAACGACTGATGAGAAGCGATGCCAACTTACGACGATCGCTTGTCCAGTTGGTGGGCAAGGATGTTTATGATGCTCAAGGCTTCTTGCAAAAGCAGGTTTTGGCAAGATACCTCTTGGCAAGCGACGAGCATAAGCAAGCAGTCAATGACATTGTTCATCCAGCGGTGGCTCTTGACTTCGAGAAAAGTGGCAAGGACTGGCTGGAGAGTGCCATACTCTTTGACAGTGGTTTCATCCATCGTACTCATTTCGATAAAGTGGTCTGTGTGACGGCTCCCTTGGAAGTGCGTATCCAGCGTATCATGGCACGAGATGATATTAGCCGTGAGAAAGCCTTGGAATGGATATATGCCCAGTTGCCACAGGAGGAAATGCTTCGGTGGAGTGACTTTGAAATTGTGAACGATGGGGAGCATGACATTTCTTCGCAAGTAAGAATGATATTGGAGACAATACAAAAAGTATAAACATAATCATAAAAATAACAATGGAAACAATTTTATCTATCGCAGGTAAGCCAGGCCTCTACAAACTGGTATCACGTGGAAATCGTAATTTGATAGTCGAGACTATTGATGCTACACATAAACGTGTCCCAGCATTCGCTACCGACCGTGTGACAAGTCTTGGTGACATTGCCATGTATACTGATGCCGATGAGGTGGCACTCTGGGAAGTGTTGGAGAGTGTAGGCAAGAAAGAAGGCAGCAAGGAAAGTAGTCTGAACTACAAGAAGGCTTCTGCCGATGAACTTCATGCTTATTTCGCAGAGGTTTTGCCTAACTATGATCGTGATCGTGTTCACGACAGTGATATTAAGAAACTTCTCCAGTGGTATAACATCTTGGTAAAGAATGGTATCACAGACTTCAAGGCTACTTTGGCTCCAACGGAGGGTAACAATGTAGACGACCGTCAGGAAGAAGCTGCAGAGGCTTAGTCTTTATCGAAAACAACTATTGATAGCCGACAATTTGTCGGCTATTTCTGTCTATATGGCATACCTCCTTTGTTTGGTACATATATTGTAAAGTCCTTGGCGTAAGCGATTATGAAAGTAAGAGCTTATAGATGATAAAACGATTAATAATATAAAACAAAATAATTGGGAGGTTAAGATTATGATCTACAGAAATTCTTGGATACCTGAAGTTTTTAACGGATTCTTCAATGAGCCTAATATGCCAAAGGCTAACACGACAGCGCCAGCTATCAATGTAAAGGAGTCTGAGTCAAAATATACCGTAGAAGTTGCAGCACCGGGTATGCGCAAGGAGGACTTTGAGGTAAATCTCAATGACAATGGTGATCTTCATATCAAGATGGAGAACAAGCATCAGGCGGACGAGGGAGAGCACGTATATTTGCGCCGTGAGTTCTCATACGCTAAGTTTGAGCAAACCTTGATTTTGCCAGAGGATGTTGATAAAGAGAAAATATCAGCAAGTGTTGCCGATGGTGTCTTGACAATAGGTTTGCCAAAGATTACAAAGGCGGAACAGAAAGTTGCACGCCAGATTACAGTAGGTTAAGCAACGAGTTCTTTTTGATGGGTGAAAAGTTGTTTTTTAGGTTTTAGTTAGTAAATGATGTTGAAATCCCTTGCAAGTATCAGATACTTGCAAGGGATTTCTTATTTCTATTTGAAGATTTCCTTTAGTTTGTCTTGCAACGCTTCTTCTCGCAAGTCAGAGGCAATGATAATGCCATCGGGATCAACAAGGATGTTATTTGGAATACCGACAATGCCATATGTTTGGCACACAGCACCTTTCCAACCTTTCAGTTCGCTTAGCTGATGCCATGGAAGTCCTAAGTCTTTTACACCTTTCTTCCATGCCTCTGCTTTTTCATCAAGACTAACACCAACCACATCGAACCCTTTGTCGTGATATTTGTTATAAGCCTCTATTACATTAGGCATCTCCATCTGGCAAGGTCCACACCACGAAGCCCAGAAGTCTACCAGTACATATTTCCCTTTGCCGATATATTGGCTCAATTTTACAGCTTTTCCTTTCATATCTTTCATATTTAAGTCTGTATATTTGAGTCCCGGGCGGCGTTTGGCTAAAAGAGCAAGTTGCTCTTTAGCCTCTTTCATCAAGGGATGGTTGTAGTAGCTGGTCGTTTTGTCGCAAAGTAAGTTTAAGTCTGTATAGTCGAAATAGTCAAAATGGTCAGCTAATATGTATGCAGGAAGTTCATTGTCCCTATTTTCAAGGCAGAATTTCTTAAAGGATGCAGCTAACTCTTTGTCAACTTCATTAATCTCTTTTTCAAAGGGTTTTATTTTAGCTAATACAGCCTCAGATTCCATACCTTCTACGCTAATTACTTTCTTGATCTTTTCAAAGATTTTATCACGTTTGTTGTAGATAGCACTGTCTTTTTCATAAAAGGCTTCCAACTTAGCTTTGAGGGCAGGGTCTTTGATTTCTGCTTTTGCTTCTTGAGCTTCTGCACTTCCAATGAATAGGAAAGTGAGGAATAATACTGATAAGATTTTTTTCATGGCTTTTACAAGTTTAAAATTAATAAATCATGTTGCAAAGATAGTATTTTAAACTTGCTGCTGTATTCTTTCTACTTTATATTTAACGTAAATTATATATAGAAAGACTATGTGTTTATTTTATTGATACATAAAGACTTATACAGCCTATTGTAATTACACCGCCATACATCAAACAACGTATGGCGGTGCAATGTTTCACTTACTTCAATTCAAAGATTTCTTTTAGTTTGTCTTGCAATGCTTGTTCTCTCAAATCACAAGCAATGATGACACCGTCGGGATTGACGAGGATATTGCTCGGAATACTGTTCACTCCATATATCTCATGTGCTGCACATTGCCAACCTTTTAGGTCACTCATCTGCGTCCAAGGAAGTCCCAAGTCTTTTACGCCTTTTTTCCAAGCTACGGCTTTATTGTCGAAACTAACACCTACAACATCGAACCCTTTGTTGTGATACTTCTCGTAAGCCTTTTTCACGTTAGGCATTTCCATACGGCAAGGACCGCACCATGAAGCCCAGAAGTCAACCAACACATACTTTCCTTTACCGATATATTGGCTCAACTTAACGGCTTTTCCATCCATGTCATTCATGCTCAAGTCGGTATATTTGATGCCAGGCTGGCGTTTAGCCAGAGAAGCAAGTTGCATCTTTGCTTTCTCCATCAAAGGATGGTTATAGTAGGCGGTAGTACTGTCGCAAAGTGCTTTCAACTCATCATAGCCGAAGTAGTAGAAAGTCTTTGCCAATACGTATGCTGGTAGTTCGTTGTCTCTGTTCTCTGTACAAAAAGTCTTGATGGCAGCGATTTGCTTCTTGTCGCTCAGCTCCATTTCTTCCTCTATAGCTTTGAGCTTAGCCTTGGCAGCATCGGTATTCTCGTTTTGTAACTTCTTGTATTCTTTGTAAAGTTCCATGCTCTTGTTGTTGGCGATGCTATCTTGTGTCTTGAAAGCCTCCAGTTTGGCCTTGAGAGCAGGGTCCTTGATTTCCTGGGCCTCCATGCTTCCTAAGAAAGCAAAGGCGAGAAATGCGAGTGATAAGATTTTTTTCATGCCTATTCTTGTTTTAAAGTTTATAAGTTAATGTTGAATAATCAGTTCATGGATGCAAAAGTACAAATTTATTGTCTAAAACATTAGAATATTCATTTAATATTTTGTAATTTAAAAGAATAGTCGTAAATTTGCACCCGCATTTGAGGCGATAGTGCCCAGAATGTATATAGATTTTATGAACCCGAGTGCTTGTCAAACCTCGTAAAAAACAAGAAATGGAAAAGAAAACAACCCAAGTAAGTATGCTGTTTATGCTTTTCAGCATCCTCTTTTGCGTTTGCCTTATTGCGGCAAACGTGCTCGAAACAAAGCAAATCGCAGTAGGTCCTATCTCCTTGACAGGAGGTCTTATCGTGTTCCCTGTAAGCTACATCATCAACGACTGTGTGTGTGAGGTATGGGGATATGGCAAAGCTCGTTTGTTGATATGGACAGGTTTTGCGATGAACTTCTTCTTTGTGACCTTAGGTGCCATTTGCGATGCCATTCCTGCAGCTTCTTATTGGAACAATGATGCAGGGTTCCATGCCATCTTTGGCTTGGCACCACGTATAGCTGCGGCATCTTTTATTGCGTTCATCGTAGGTTCGTTTGCCAATGCCTATGTGATGAGTGTGATGAAGATACGTGACGGTGGTCGTCGTTTCTCATTGCGTGCCATCCTCAGTACGATAGCAGGAGAAAGCTGCGACAGCATCATCTTTTTCCCATTGGCGTTGGGCGGCGTAATTCCTACCTCCGAACTTCCATGGTTGATGTTCTGGCAGGTTATCCTGAAGACTTTCTACGAAGTTATTGCTCTCCCTGTCACCATAAGAGTGGTCAAGGCGATGAAGCGTCATGAAGGCGAGGATGTCTACGACACCGACATTTCATACAATGTATTCAAGATATTCAGTATAAATTAGTTGAGCATCCAAGTTAACACTTAGCGTTGAAAATAATTCAACACTCAACATTCAAAAGAATTAAATATTAAATATTAAAAAAGTTGGATAGAAAACAAGACGGGTTAAAGGCTTTGGGAGCCAAGACCCAATATAAGATGGATTATGCGCCAGAGGTGCTTGAGACTTTCGTAAACAAGCATCCGGGCAACGATTATTGGGTACGTTTCAACTGCCCAGAGTTTACTTCACTTTGTCCAATCACTGGTCAGCCAGACTTTGCCGAGATACGTATCAGTTACATTCCTGATGTAAAGATGGTAGAGAGCAAGAGCTTGAAGCTCTATCTCTTTAGCTTCCGTAACCATGGAGATTTTCATGAGGATTGTGTCAATATCATCATGAAAGACCTTATCCGATTGATGGACCCCAAGTATATAGAGGTGACAGGTATCTTTACCCCTCGTGGAGGAATAAGCATCTGGCCATACGCCAATTATGGAAAGCCAGGCACTAAATATGAAAAACTCGCGGAGCAGCGTTTCGCCGTCCACGAGTAAATTCAAGTAATGAAAGAAAAAAGTTAGTTCTCCATGAATTTCTTAGCGGCACGTAATTGATGCCTCATCACGCTAATGAATTCTTGGCTCTCTTGCAGAACATTCAGGTAAACCAGTGATATTTGCATCAAGGTATTGTCACCCATGTTTTGTATTCTGTCGATGTGTCGCTTGCGAAGTACGGATAGCTCGTCTTTGCAAGCATCTGCCTCGGCAAGGATTTCTCGATAGTTCTCATATCGTCCAGTCTCTATCTGCTCACAGCTCATCTTCATGAGGTCGTTGATTTTCTGACGGGTAGGAGTGAACTCCTTGATATATTCCTCTGGCAGAGGGTTGAAGTTGTTGTCAACGTGCTCCTTGATAGGGTCGAGCATACGGCGCAGAGAATAGATGAACTGTTGGTCGCTGTTGGCACCCAAGTGGAACCAAGTGTTCCGTTCTATGGCTATCTCCATCGGAGAACGCTTCAAGCCAAGCATTTCTTGGCGACGGAACTTCTTGAGCATATCCTGTTCTTTTTTCAACTCCTTGTTGGCATGGCTGAGGTCCCTGACATTCTCGGTAGCCAAACCATCCATGATCTTATTGAACTCGCCCAAGGCGAAATGGCATACAAAGCTCTGTGTCTTGCTGACGTGCTTGCGAAGCAAGTCCCATACAATCTCAGGGTCACGGGCACGCATCATCAACTGGAAGCTGTTGCTCTTGTTGTCTTCCTTGCATTTCTTGTTGTACTGGATGTTGCTACGGATGAGCAAGAAGATAACCAGACCGATAAATGCCACTTGGATGACGATGCCTCCGAAATACATTGCCAAGCAAACGATGGCACAAGTGAAGAAAGCTACACCTGCGGTAACGAACCATCCACCGATGACACTCAGCACACCTGTTACACGGAACACAGCACTCTCACGGCTCCAAGCACGGTCGGCAAGTGAGGAACCCATAGCCACCATGAAAGTAACGTAAGTGGTAGAGAGTGGCAACTTGAGGTTAGTACCGATGGTGATTAGCATGGAAGCAAGCACAAGGTTGACCGCTGCACGAACTACATCAAAAGCAGCAGCTTCTTCCAATTCTACATCATTCTTGTTGAAACGACTGTTGATCCAAGCCATGACAGTCTTTGGCATATACTGTGACAGCCAACTGTCTGCCATTTGACAGCGACGTACTACTACTCGTGCTACCTTGGAACTGCCAAACATCTCATCTCCCTCGTCCTGACGACTCAGGTCTACGGAAGTCTTGATCACATTCTGTGCTTTCTTGGAGGTAGCCATGGCGATAATCATCACGACACCAGCGGCAAGCAGATACAAAGGTGAAGTCTTGGCACTGTCCATGAGCGAAGTCATCATGAAGCTATCTGGCGCAATGCCATTGGCGTTTGCCATGTAGTCATTGTAGCTGTCAAGACCGGCCATAGGCACACCGATGAAGTTGACCAAGTCGTTGCCTGCGAATGCCATTGCCAAGGCGAATGTTCCTAACAAGACCGTGAACTTGAAGATGTTCACACGGAAAAGGTGCAACACTTCCATCACGATGGTAGAGACAATGAAAGTAACGGCAAGCAAGAAGCCGATGTTCTGGTCAATATAATTGCGCACATCCTGATGGAGATAAGGACTTTTGCCCAAGCCTTTCATGAAGATGAAGTAGGAGAGGGCTGTGAAAGCGATACCACCAAAGACGGCGATGGAGTAACAGGAGTGCTTCTTATAGTTAAAGGTGAAGACGATACGTGAAAGCCACATCACGAAGATACCAAACACGAAAGCGATGGCTACGGATGCGAAGATACCGATGATGACCTCCAGTGCCTTGTCGCTGTTGAGTAGCATACCATAGGTGAGGCTATCGTCACCTGCCATCTTCAGGCACGCCAAGATGAACGTACCGCCCAATAGCTCGAACACCAATGACACGGTGGTGGAGGTTGGCATGCCAAGTGTGTTGAACACATCGAGCACTATGACATCCGTCACCATGACGGCAAGAAAGATGGTCATGACCTCATTGAATGAATAATGGTCTGGACTCATGATGCCGTGGCGTGCGATGTCCATCATACCCGAAGACATGATGGCACCCAAGACTACTCCGCAAGAGGCTATGATTAGCACGGTGCGAAACTTTGCCACCTTGGCACCGATGGCAGACTGTAGGAAGTTGACAGCGTCATTGCTTACTCCTACGAATAGATCGAACACTGCCAGACAGAGCAGGAAGATCACGATACATAAATAAATCGTACTCATTTATTTTAATTAATAATTAATAATTAGGCTTGCGCCCTTTATTTAATGTTTAGTGTTTAATGTTTAATTAGGCTTGCGCCCTTAATGCTATAAACTATCAACTATAAACTATCAACTCATTCTTCCCTCTTCACTCTCTCAATGATTCCATCAACGATGGAGTCGGCGAGTGAGATGTTCGGTACCATGATGGTATCGCATTTCAAGTAATCACAAGCCTTGAGGAATATCTCAGCGGCAGGGATGATGACATCAGCACGGTCTTCTTTCAGTCCAAAGGAAATCTCTCGTTCCTCGATGCTCAATGGCTTCATCATACCGTGGATACGTTTCAGTTCGGTTACTGTCAGTTCTTTGGCGTTCTTGCCGTGTTTCACGAGCTTGTTGAGCTTATTGATGTTACCACCAGAGCCAATGATGCGGATGTCCCCATATTGTTCGGCATAACGAGAGAGGTTGTCCTTGAACAGCTTTTCTGTCTCTGGCGTAATCTTTCCGCTCAACATTCGTAGTGTACCCATGTTGTAGGAATAGCTTTCGGCAAGTACGCCGTCGTGTATGAGCGACACCTCCGTACTACCACCACCTACATCTATATAGGCAAAGTTACCTTCGTTGCTGTCGGTCTTCTCCACAAGATTGTTATAGAGAAGCTGTGCTTCCTCTTGTCCCTTGATAATCTCTAACTTGATGCCAGTTTGTTTTTCTATCTTCTTGATGACTTTCTTGCCATTCTCGGCATCTCGCATAGCGGAAGTGGCACAAGCTCGGAATGCCTCGACATCGTTGAGCTTCATGAATTGCTTGAAGCCTTTCATCATGTGTAGCATCATCTTCTCCCGTTCCTTGGAAATCTTTCCGAGCGAGAATACATCCTTGCCAAGGCGTAATGGTATTCTAATGAACATCACTTTCTTGATTTTATCTTCCTCGCGAATAGCTTCTGGGTCGAAGCGTTTGATGAGGAGCCTTGCTCCGTTGGAGCCAATATCGATTGCTGCGAATGTTTTCATCTTTTATAATGTTGAACTTTTTGTTAATGTTTTTTGTTAGTGTTGAATGTTGAGTGTTGAATGTTGAATTATTTTTTATGTTGAGTTATTTTTAATGTTGAATTACCTTTCAATGTTGAGTGTTGCCTTTATTGGATGTTTTAAGGGCGTTAGCCTAATTCAACATTCAACACTCAACATTCAACATTGAAATAAATTCAACACTCAACATTCAACATTAATTTAAAGATTTCCTCTTGACTCCGGAAAGCAGGCCCTTCAACAAAGTTGTTGGTTCCCTTGCCATCCACGACCCTACCATTTTGTGTATCCCTCATGCCGTAAGATACGGTGCGCATCAAGTCAGCTTGCATATCTTCATCGTAGACAGGAGTAAGGACCTCGATGCGGTTGATAAGATTACGAGGCATCCAGTCGGCGGAACCGATGAAATAGCGAGGCTTGCCACCATTGGCAAAGATAAGGATGCGACTATGTTCTAAGTAGCGGTCGATGATGCCTACGCAATGGATGTTGTCGCTCACCTTGGGGATGCCGGGCACAAGAGAACAGTTGCCTCGGATGACGATGTCTATCTTCACACCTGCTTTCGATGCTTGGTATAGCTTCGATACCATGTCGGTGTCGGTGATATGGTTGATTTTCATCTTCACCCAAGCCTCTTTTCCCTCGTTGGCATTCTTGATTTCCATGTCGAGCATCCTCAGGATACGGCTTTTCATGGAGTTTGGGGAAACAAGCAGCTCGTTGAAACGGAACTGCGAGAATGGACGACCGATGAAGTCGAACACCTTGGCTACTTCGTTCACTATCTTATGGCGAGCCGTCATCATCAGGTAGTCGGTGTATATCTTGGCGTTGCCCTCATGGAAATTACCAGTTCCGATGCAGGCGATGTTGCCTTTCTTCGACTCTATGTATAATAGCTTGCTATGGATTTTCAAGCCCTCCACGCCGAAGATGACATTGACACCTTCTTCTTGCATACGCTTGCTCCACTTGATGTTGCTTTCCTCGTCAAACCGAGCCAACAGTTCCACCACTGCCGTTACTTTCTTGCCGTTTCGTGCGGCGGTGATGAGTGCCTTCACCACTTTCGAGTCTTTCGCCAAGCGATAGAGGGTTGTCTTGATGGACTTCACCTCTGGCTTGGTGGCAGCCTCACGGAGCACACGGATATAACCGTTGAAGCTATGGTAAGGAACATGGATAAAACGGTCTTTCTTCCTGATTTGGTCCAAGATGCTCTCGTTGCTCAAGAACTCTGGCTTCATGATAGGTGTCCATTTCTCATATTTCAGTTCTTTATGTCCACAGTCTGGGAAACTCATCAGGTCCTTGTGATTTTGGTATCTTCCGCCAGCGAGCGAAGCATCCAGTTCCTTGGTGTTCAGTCGCTCACGGATTTTCTTTTGCATTTCCTTGGGCATCTCATGGTCGTAGATGACACGTACTGCCTCACCTTTCTTCCTGCTGCTTACGCCTAACGCAATCTTCTCCATCGTACCGAAGTCGGCATCGTTGTCCATCTCCATTTCGGCATCCTTGGTGAACTTGAATGAGAAAGCACGGTAACTGCTCTCCTTGAAGCCTAAGAATACCAATGGCAAGCAATAACGGATGACGTCATCAAGGTACATGATGTTGTCGAAGCCATCGCTCGATGGTATCTTCACCCATCGTCCATAGATGCGGTCGGGTACTTTCACCACGGCATATTTCTTCTTTTCTCCGTCGTTCTTTTCTACGATAAGATAGATGCGGTTGTCCTCTAAGGTGGAGAGGTCGTTGATCTCCGACAGCCAGATGGGATTGACAGAGCCATTGAGCTTGTCGTAGAAGAACTGGGTAAGGAACTGCTGTTGCTCTTTGTTGAGGCTTGACTCCGTGACGAGACGGATCTTGTGTACTTCAAGCTCGCGGAATACTCTGTCCACCGCATCGGTGTATTCTTGCGAATAGGCTTCATTGAGCTTGTTGATGGTCTTGAGCGACTTCTTGATTTGCTGTTGCGCTCCCTTGCCCAACTTGCCATCGAGCATACGGTTGAGCGAAGCTATGCGAACCCGAAAGAACTCGTCAAGGTTGTTGGAGTAGATGCCGAGGAAAGAGAGGCGTTCCAGCAGAGGCACGTATTCTTTCTCTGCTTCCTGTAGGATGCGATGGTTGAAGTACATCCAGCTCACGTCCCTTTCCACGTAGGCATTCTTTATCATATCTTCCTTGGTCATAAAGCGTGTCTTTTATTGTTTAGCCTTTACAGCTTCCTTTTTCTTTTTGTCAGTCTTTTCCGTCTTTTTCGTGTTGTTGGTATCCTCCAATCTGTGTAAATCAGTGGAAGCTGTGGAAGCCGTTTTTTCCGAGATGATGTACTCGGTATCTCCGTCAATGTAGTGCAGTTCTTTTCTGAAAGCCTTGACTGCGCCCGTGGGAACGATGATGTCGTGTAGCTGGTCACAGTCGTCGAATGTATGGCGGCTCAACTGCTTGGGCACTCCGTCAAAGGTGATTTTCTTCAGCTTGTCACATTCGGCGAAAGCATATCCCTTGATTTCCTTTACGTTTGCAGGGATATGTACATTGTCAAGCTCGTCACAGTCGTAGAAAGCATCATGGTCTATTTCCTTTACGGTGCTGGCGATGACGATGTCCTTCAACTGTTTCTTTCCACGGAAAGCCATTTCCCCGATGATTTCCACACCCTCAGGAACAGTGAAGCTGGTCTTGTGGCTCATGCAATATACCAGTCGTTTCTTGTCGGCGGTATATACTGCCTCGCCATCAAATTCAAAACTGTCGCTATCAATCTTTTGTAGCGCGAGATTAAGAACCAGGTTCTCGAACTTTCCATCTTTCTTGGAACTTTTCTTTTTCAGAATGTCCAAGATCACTTTCTTGCTTTCTTTCATTTAAAATATGTATTAATATCTATAGTCAAAGACTTTTTACCTTCTTACTTTCGCTTGCAAAGGTACATCGAATTTATGACATAAGCCTCGCAAAGAGGGTTACGTGTTTATGACGATGATGTTACAAAGAGGTTACGCCATGTTACGTTCTTGTTTCGTCACAGGAATGTAACGCTGCTGTCGCATGTCAGAAACATCATGTACCTAAATTTGCGGCAGATTTTAGAAAGTATGTATATTGATAAGGTGTATTTGACATGAAGAAAATTGATTGCTTGGTATTGTTATGTTTTAGTATGTGTTTCTCTACGGCATGGGCGCAAGATGCTCATGATGGTTTCGACAGAACTCCCAAGATTGGCGGTACATTACGTTCCAAATATGAATATCAGACCGAGGAGGGAGAGGGACGCTTCGAGGTGCGCACGGCTCGTGTCAATGTGTCTGGAAAGGTGGCTCCGGAGGTGAGCTATAAGGCGGAGATAGACCTCTGTGACGAGGGGAAGATCAAGATGCTCGATGCTTACACTCGCATTGCCCCATGGAAGACATTGCAGTTCACCATCGGACAGGAGCGTGTGCCGTTTACCATTGATGCCCACCGCTCTCCCCATCAGCAATATTTCGCCAACCGTTCATTCATCGCCAAGCAAGTGGGCAATGTCCGTGATGTGGGTGCCGAACTGGGCTACACATGGAACGTTGGTTTCCCTATCGTCGTGAATGCTGGTCTTTTCAATGGCTCTGGACTGACCAACCAGAAAGACTATTGGACCAAGGGCATCAACTTCTCTGCGAAAGCACAGTTCCTTTTCCCTAATGTCAATCTTGTGTTGAGCACCCAGAAGATTAAGCCATCTGATGTAACGGTGATGATGTATGATGCTGGCATCACCTACCATAAGGGCAACTTCATCGCTGAGGCGGAATACCTTTATAAGCATTATTCCAAGGGTGTGTTCCATCCTGTCCATGCCTTTGATAGCTTTGTCTGCTACGATATTCCTGTCCACGGTAGCATGATATACAAGGTCTCCCCATTGTTGCGCTATGACTTTATGAGCGACCATAGTGACGGACTCCGTTACCAAGATGGCAAGGAAAGCGAGACAGGTGATTTGATCATCAACGATTACAAGCGTAGTCGTCTTACGGGTGGAGTGACCTTGAGTTTGAACAAACCCTTTATCTCTGATATTCGCATCAATTACGAAAAGTATTTCTATCGTGACGGTGCTATCGCCAAGACATCGGAGAAGGATAAGATAGTCATAGAGTTCATGACGCATTTCTAAAAGAACAGCAGGGGGTAAACTTGGTACGGAGATGGTACGGAGTTGGTACGGAGATGGTACGGAGTTGATACGGACTTGGTACGGAGCAAACCAATTCTTAATTATTAATTATTAATTCTTAATTAATTTCTTTGGATTATTCAAAATAAAAGTGTACCTTTGCAGCGATAAATATAATAAACAATTAAAAATATTGCGAATTATGAAG
>CAKQXI010000013.1 GCA_934281565.1 uncultured Prevotella sp. | reverse complement strand
TGAAAGTTCTCGCCATGGAGATTCCTTTCACGGTAGAAGAATTCGAGAATACCAAGCGTGAGGACTTGGCTGAACGTGCTTTCCAAGAAGCGATGGCTTCATTCAAACGCAAGACCGACCGCATCCAAGCTACCGCATGGCCTATCATCAAGCAGGTATACGAGACACAGGGTGCTATCTATGAGCGTATCATGGTGCCTATCACCGATGGCAAACGTATGTACAACATTCCTTGCAACCTCAAGGAAGCATACGAGTCAGAGGCAAAGAGCGTCGTCAAGCAGTTTGAGAAAGTTATCATCCTCCATATCATCGATGATGACTGGAAAGAAAATCTTCGTCAGTTGGACGAGCTTCGCCACTCCGTGCAAAACGCCAGCTATGAGCAGAAAGACCCATTGCTGATTTTCAAGTTGGAAAGTGCCAAGGTCTGGGACAACATGATCAACGACATGAACGACCGTATCGCAAGCATCTTGATGCGTGGTCAAATCCCAGTGATGGAGCAAGAGCAACCAGTTCAGGAAGCTGCACCTGAGGAGCATACTCCACAAAACTATGTAGAACAAAAGGCAGACATAGATGCAGAACGTGCCGCACAGGAAGCAGCTGCTCATCATGATACCCGCGAGGGTGCTGACGAAGCAAAGCATACTCCTTATCGTGCTGAGAAGATGCCACGTCCTAACGACCCTTGTCCATGTGGAAGTGGAAAGAAGTTTAAGAACTGCCACGGCAGGAACTTATAACCCTCATTAATAATGAAAGAATACCTATATCTGATGAAGCTATCATCATTTATAGGTATTTTTCTTGTATTATAGTGCTCATGCAACTATGTTGCAAATAATTATTTGTACTTTTGCACGAGAATAAAAAATTAGGTAAGAACAATATGAAGCTATCAGAACTTAAGACAGGTGAAAGTGGCGTTATCGTCAAGGTATCTGGTCACGGTGGTTTTAGAAAGAGAATTATCGAGATGGGATTTATCAAAGGAAAGAAAGTGGAAGTGCTTCTTAACGCTCCTTTACAAGACCCTGTAAAATATAAGATCATGGGCTATGAAGTCTCGCTTCGTCATAGTGAGGCGGACCATATCGAAGTTGTCTCTTTAGACGAAGCCAAAAGAAACGATGAACTGAATCGTACCAATGAAGAAGATATTGAGCAAGTGGCTAACTCCAAGAGAATAGACACCCCTGATTATGACGAATTGGCTTTAGGGGACAAGATGCTCAAGGCAGAACAAGAAGCCGACCGTTTGCATCATGTCATCAACGTGGCATTGGTGGGAAACCCAAACTGTGGCAAGACTTCCCTTTTTAACTTCGCATCTGGTGCCCATGAGCGTGTTGGCAATTATAGTGGTGTCACCGTCGATGCCAAGATTGGCCATGCAGAGTACAAAGATTACCAATTCAACTTGGTAGACTTGCCTGGCACCTATTCCCTGTCGGCTTATTCACCAGAGGAACTGTATGTTCGTAAGCAACTTGTAGAACATACTCCTGATATTGTCATCAACGTTATTGACACCAGTAACTTGGAGCGCAACCTCTACCTCACCACCCAGTTGATTGATATGCACATCCGTATGGTCTGTGCTCTCAATATGTTTGACGAGACAGAGAAGCGAGGCGACAACATCGACTATGATAAGTTGGGAGAGCTTTTCGGACTCTCCATGATTCCTACGGTCTTTACCAACGGACGAGGTGTAGACAAGCTCTTTGACACGATTATCGAACTATATGAAAGCAAGGAGGATGCCTATTCCCATTATCGTCATATCCACATCAACCACGGTCATGAAATAGAACACGGCATCGAGCACATCCAGCAATACCTTAAGCAAGATGATTCTATCCGCCAACGCTACTCTACCCGTTATCTCTCCATTAAACTATTGGAGAACGACAAGGATGCTGAAGAATATGTAAGCAAGCTGAACTCTGCCAAAGAAATCTTTGCAGCAAGGGACGAGGCTGCCAAACGTGTAAAGGAGGAAACGCTCGAAGACAGTGAGACTGCTATCATGGATGCCAAATATGGTTTTATCCATGGAGCCTTGCAGGAAGCTGGTTACGAGACAGGAAAGGCGAAAGACACTTATCAGGTAACTCACCTCATCGACCGTGTCATCACCAACAAATATGTGGGCTTCCCTATCTTCATACTCCTACTGTTTGTCATGTTCTCGGCAACATTCGTATTGGGTGAAATACCCAAAGGATGGATAGAAGACGGTGTGGCATGGCTGGGGCAGACTATCAGCACCACTATGCCAGAAGGACCTATCAAGGCTATGCTCGTGGATGGTATCATCGGCGGTGTAGGAGCCGTTATCGTATTCTTGCCACAAATCCTGATACTCTACTTCTTCATATCCTATATGGAAGACTCTGGATATATGGCTCGTGCAGCTTTCATCATGGATAAGTTGATGCACAAGATGGGACTACATGGCAAATCGTTCATCCCATTGATTATGGGATTTGGATGTAACGTACCTGCCGTTATGGCAACACGAACCATCGAGAGCCACCGGTCACGCCTCATCACGATGCTGATATTACCATTGATGAGTTGTTCGGCAAGATTACCTATATATATAATGATCATCGGTACGTTCTTCGCCTTGCAATATCGCTCGCTCATCATGATTTCACTCTATCTGATAGGCATTGCGATGGCAGTCATCATCAGTAGGATCTTTGCCAGCTTCATCATAAAAGGCGAAGACACACCTTTCGTCATGGAGTTGCCACCTTACCGCTTCCCTACATGGAAAGCCATCGGTCGCCATACTTGGGAGAAAGGTAAGCAATACCTAAAGAAGATGGGAGGTATCATCCTCGTGGCAAGTATCATCGTCTGGGCATTGGGATATTTTCCACATAATGACGAACTTAACAACCAAGCACAACAAGAGCAAAGTTACATCGGAAGAATTGGCAAGGCCATCGAACCAATATTTATTCCACAAGGCTTCGACTGGAAACTTGATGTAGGACTTGTATCTGGCGTTGGTGCCAAAGAGATTGTAGCCTCAACGATGGGCGTACTTTACAGTAACAACGATTCTTTCTCCGACGACCAAGACTATAACGATGAGGACGGTAAGTATGAAATATTGAAGAAGCAGATGGTCAATGACCTCAAAAACACCTATGGATATAATGACACCGAGGCTACATCAAAAGCAACCTTGACTGCTTATTGCTTCTTGCTTTTCGTATTGCTCTACTTCCCTTGTATCGCAACCATCGCAGCTATCAAAGGAGAAACAGGAAGTTGGAAATGGGCAGGATTTGCCGCTGGCTACACCACCCTATTAGCTTGGGTTGTATCAGCACTGGTATTCCAAATAGGAAGTCTATTCATGTAAAAAAGTAAAGCAAGTAATCGTTCAAGGGATAGAACGCTTACTTGCTTTACCTGCTATAAATGCTATGAACAACCCGAAACAAGCTGCAATACTGAGAGCTATCCTAAGGTTGCTGAGCTCAGAAAGCCAACCAATGACAGGAGGACCAACCAAGAACCCAAAGAAACTAATGCTTGAGACTATCGTGATGGCGATACTCGCTTTCATCGTACCAAGTTTTCCAGCAATACTATAACAAATAGGAACAGAAGAAGATATGCCCAAGCCTACGAGCAAGAAGCCAAGGGTAGCAGGCACGAGATAAGGCAATGTCGCAGCCAACAACAAGCCAACGACAATCAAGGCACCACAAGTCTTCAAGACTTTGGCAGGACCATATTTGGTAACAAATCCATCTGCAAGAAACCGCCCTAAAGTCATGGCACCCATACCAGCGACATAACCTGCCCTAATAAAAGTTTCATCTGGCTTTACCACCGAAGAAAAATACACGCTGCTCCAGTCATAGACCGTTCCCTCGCAAAACATACCTCCAAAGCCCATAAGTCCTAACAAAAACAAGGTAGGGTCTATTGTCTTAAAGGAGAACTTCGGGACATCTTCTTCCTCTGCTTTCGCAGTCTCATCATTCACCAAATATCTCAAGCCAAGGGCTATTACGATAATACTCATCAGCAAGATACTTCCAAAATGCACAGAAATAGGAAGAACAGTATTGGCAAAGACTGCACCTATAATGCCTCCAGCAAATCCTCCCAGGCTCCATAGTCCATGAAACGAAGACATAATGTTTCGCCCATACATTTTCTCAACGAAACAAGCCTGGGTATTGGTGGCTATATTCATCAGATTTGCCATCATGCCAAAACCAACCAAGGCTATAATCAAATGAACGACAGTATGGCTACATCCAATACCAAACAATACCAAGGCATATAACACCTCTGCCAAGACAAGCATTTTCTTGCTACCAAACTTGCTCACCAGAATACCAGAGAAAGCCATCATTGCCAACTGACCTATCGGAATGGCAAAAAGTACACTTCCCAACTGTCCGTTGCTCAAATGCAACAGTTGCTTAACATCAGGTATTCTGCTCGCCCAACTTGCGAATACAACTCCTGGCACAAAGTAATAAGCAGCGACCGCAATTCGCTTGCACACCAAGTCACTCAATCCTTTCGATTCCGTCATCATCGTAACCTATGTTCCTATTTCGTCTCTCTTAATGAGCACCTGTATTGACAACTGGCTGTGCCGTATCATCGCCACAAAGAACAACCAACAAATTGCTTACCATCGCTGCTTTCTTGTCATCATCAAGCTCCACGACTTTCTCGTCACTGAGCTTCTGCAATGCCATCTTCACCATGGAGACAGCACCTTCCACAATTTTCTCACGAGCGGAAATGATGGCAGTGGCTTGCTGACGGCGAAGCATTACCGCAGCTATCTCTGGTGCATAAGCAAGATAATTAATGCGAGCTTCCACTACCTCAATACCAGCCATAGCCAATCGCTCATCGATACGGCTCTCCAATTCCTTGTTTATCTCATCACTGCCATCTCGCAACGTAATCTCATTGCTTTTGCCATCCTCACCGTCATCATAAGCATACTGTCCTGCCACCTGACGAAGGGCTGCATCAGCCTGGATGCGGACAAAACGACCCAAAGTATTCATGATTTGTGCAGCAGATGCACCGATGCCTTGACCAGCAGCACCCTCCGCCATGGTCTGGGTATCAATATCAAAGATAGCCTTGTAGGTATCCCTTAGTTTCCAAACCAAGACCATGCCTATCATCACAGGATTGCCAGCCTTGTCATTTACCTTGATAGGCTCGGCATCCAAGTTCCTGACACGAAGCGATAGCTTTTTCTGGCTCATAAAAGGATTGATCCAATAGAAACCAGGCTCGGTGAACGTTCCCTTGTATCGACCGAAGAACAACAACACACGAGCTTGTCCCGGTTCCACAAGGATAAAGCCAAAAACACCAATGATGCAAAATATGACGAGTCCGATGCCGACCATACCACATAGGTCAGACAACACAATATCGTCCATGACACAAGCTAAGCCAAACAGTGTCGCCCCAATGAGCACTCCTAAGATACCGAACACGAGCGTTGCGATGCCATTGAAAGTATTCCCTTGATAGCTGAATTCCTTATTTTCCATATCACTTTAACTTAAAAAATAATACAATTTAGAAACACAAAGGTATATAAGATTTCTCACATCGCAATGGCTCAGTGTCTATTATTACGGTTCTTTAACATCACATCAATATGCCTCTCCGTCAGCTATCTCCTCCGCCGTAATTCGTTTCTTGTCTATCGAATGCCAAGCATAAACGATATAAGCGAGGACAAAAGGAACGAGAACAGAGACGATTGCCATTGTACGAAGGGTAAACTCACTGCTACAACTATTGCTGATGGTCAGGGAACACTGCAAGTCTGCGTTCGAGGGATAATAAGCCGTATTATTCCATCCGGCGATAAGGAACAGAACCAACACCGTCAAGACCGTTCCTATACCAGTAAACCATATTCCCTTTCGATATTCAATGGAAAGGGATGCCTTGAAGATGCCGAAAAGAACCAATATCACTCCCAACAACAATACTACCGCCAAAACAGGCATTGCCATGAGATTATGCAAATACTTCATGCTCTCCATAACTATAATTCCCGATGCAGCATCATAAGCAAAGCCATCCTTCAGGAGCAAACGAACAAAAAATGCCAAGAAGAACACCAAGAACAAGAGTGCATTCAGAGGCAATTGCTTGGTGCATCGCTCCATGATAGCCTTATCATCCACATTGTTCTTGATATACAATATGCCCAAGATACGAGCCAACATAAAGACTGCAACACCCAATATCACATTCCATGGGTCAAGCAAAGCATCCAGTCCATGACTGGCATTCGCCCATCGGCTAATGACTGGTTGCAAGCCATCGGTAATGTTGATCTTATCCACAAGGAAGTTGCTTCCATCGAAGAATGTCGCCACAGCTCCCCCAAGAAGCACAGGTCCTAAAATACCATTTATTATCAAACATATCTGGAATGTACGAACACCCAAGAAATTACCTAACTTATTCTGGAACTCATAGCTCACTGCCTGCACCACAAACGAGAAAAGGATAATCATCCATAGCCAATAGGCGCCACCGAAACTGGTACTATAAAACAATGGGAACGAGGCGAAAAACGCTCCACCAAAAGTAACGAGTGTAGTGAATGTGAATTCCCATTTCCTACCTGTGGAATTGATTATCAACCGTCTTTCCTCTGGAGTCTTCCCGATACAGAATATCAATGTATTGGCTCCTTGCACAAACAACAGAAAGACCAACAAAGCTCCTAACAATGAAACGAGGAACCACCAATATGATTGTAAAAATTCGTATGTCATAATACTATCGATATTTAACTGTTCTACAATACATCTATAAACTATACTCAGGTCCTTTCTTTATTTGCTTAACCATGATGTTTATCTCCACGGCAAGCATCGTGGTAAAGAGAACCAAGAAGATAAAGAATGTCGTTGCTACACTACCAGCAGAAATATCCGATATGGCAGCATTTACAGGCAACATATCTTGGATAGTCCAAGGTTGCCGCCCTATCTCCGCCACAATCCATCCCGACTCCGAAGCAACGTAACCGAGTGGCAACAAGCACAATGCCGACAAAAGGAACCAACGATAACGGACAATGTCTTTCTTATAGACCAAGAACAATGCCACCGCAAAGAAAAGGATAAACAAGCATCCCAAGCCTACCATCATACGAAAGGCATAAAAGCAAACAGGTATGCTTGGCACCAGCTCCTTGGCATCCTTGATATACCCATAGCCAAAGTAAGGCATATTCTCTTTCAATATAGGCAACTGAGCCTTAGCTTCCATTGGAATGTCCTTGTCGCCAATGGCACGTCTTTGCATTGCCTTTCGATAGGTTTGCAAAGCGACAATCGCTTTCTTACCTCTGGCTATTTTTTCTTCTGCGGAAAGTTCGACACTTCCATCTTGCTTCCGATAACCTTTGATGATGTCATTCACTCCTGGCACAAAACCATCCGTAGTATGAGTTGCCAAAATGGAGAGTCCATTAGGGATGCTAACAGGTGGTATCACTGTAAGGCTCTCACCATGCCCACCATCATACAAGGCTTCCATGGCAGCCAATTTCATAGGCTGTACCTGTGCAACCTTATAGGCAGAGCCATCACCCGTCACAGCGGCAAGCAGTGAAGCGATAAATCCCACCGTAGCACCTATCTTAATACTCGACTTAGCAAGTTCGGTCTCTCGCTTTTTCAAAAGATACCAACAACTCACCGCCACCACAAAGACAGCTCCGATAATCCAAGAGGAAGTTACCGTATGCAAGAACTTGTCAATGGCAAAGGGAGAAAGGGCAACATCCATGAAAGAAGTCATCTCAAAACGCATCGTGTCAGGATTGAACTCTTGCCCCACAGGATATTGCATCCAAGAGTTTGCCACCAATATCCACCAAGCCGAGATGGTAGCACCCAATCCAGTAAGCCAAGTGGAAGCTAAATGGAAACCACGGCTCACCTTATTCCAGCCAAAGAACATCACCGCTACAAAAGTACTCTCCATGAAGAAAGCCAAGATACCCTCTACGGCAAGCGGCGCTCCGAATATGTCGCCAACAAACCAAGAATAGTTGCTCCAGTTAGTACCAAACTCAAACTCCAAGATGATACCAGTGGCAACGCCCATGGCAAAGTTGATGCCGAAAAGTTTCTGCCAGAAGCGAGCGACATCTTTCCAGAACACTTTGCCAGTACGATAATAACAAGTTTCGGCAATGCCCATGATAACAGCCAGTCCCAAAGTGAGAGGGACAAACAACCAATGATAGATGGCCGTAAGCGCAAACTGTGCTCTCGACCAGTCAATGGTAGCTGATGTAATGTCTAATAATAAATGTGTCATGCTAATGAATTATTTTAGGTTATTATTACTGTATATATTAAGTCCTCATCGATTGAGCACCTGACCAGAGACAAACTCTGCCTTATCTCCATTTTTTGCCTTGCTATCTATATAATCAGGAAAGAAAAACAACTTGAGGACAAAGAATATGATCGCCAGTTTTATGAGGATGACAACCCACAAGGTCTTACCTAAGGTCATCGTCCTAAAGCCATCATAATAAAGATGAAATATCTGATATAACAGTCCCTGCTTCATGTTTGTTACATTTTAGGTTCATAATAAATACATTTATCCCATCGGGAGCAAAGATACAATAAAAAGTTGAAAACCTGCAAGAAATAAGGCAAAAAACATTGGGAATAATAGAATTTGATAGTAAGGAATAACTATTTTAACATTGTTCGACTATAGTGAAACAATTGTGTGACTATAGTGAAACAATCGTGCGACTATAGTGGAACAAATAGTTGACTAAGGTCGCACGATTAAGTAACTACCATTCTCTCACCCTTTTCCTTGTTAGTTATCACCCCATTCCCTAATGGTTTGTCCTCCTAACACTATAGCCTACAAACCGCTATGGATAGTCAGAGCTAACAGTTTCCTTATAATAGTTTGCCTGTGAGAAATAAAGCAGACACTGTAAAATAAATAATAAGTCCTGTCACATCTACCAGAGTTGCCACAAACGGCGCCGAAGCAGTAGCAGGATCAAGTCCTATACGTTTAAGGATGAGTGGAATCATTGAGCCAGAGAGCGTACCCCAGAGCACAATGAGAATGAGCGACACACTCACGGAACAAGCGACCAAAAGCCAATAGCGACCATAATCATACAGTCCTGTATATTGCCAAATCCAAATGCGAACAAAGCCGATGACACCCAGCGTCATTCCTAACAAAAGTCCTGACAGGATTTCCTTGCGCATCACCATCCACCAGTTACGCAAGCCTATCTCTCCCAATGCCAAGGCACGGATTATCAAGCTCGCAGCTTGAGAACCAGAGTTGCCACCACTCGAAATGATAAGCGGTACAAAGAGTGCGAGCACTACTGCCTTTGCTATCTCATCATCGAAATAACTCATTGCCGTAGTGGTAAGCATCTCACTCAAGAAAAGAATAACAAGCCAGCCAGCTCGCTTATGCACCATCGTAAACAAGGAAGTTTGGGTATAAGAAATATCCAGTCCTTCACTACCGCCAAACTTCTGAAAGTCCTCGGTGCTTTCCTTTTCAGCCAAAGTCCTTAACTTCTCTATCGTTCTATCTGGATAAGAAAGCAGTCGTTTTACCATATTACGGTCATTGCCTTGCAAAGCCTCTAAAAGCTCTGCTCTTTCCATAGGTCCCAACTCCCTCAGCATCTTATTCAAGTCTTCCTCACGCTCCTTTCCTAAAATCTCATGGATATGAGTCATTACTGCATTCGTCATCATGTCATTTTTTGAGTATTACTATTTTCGCTCGCAAAGATACGAGATATGTAGGAAAAGAAAGAAAGAACTCTATTAAAATACTTTAAAGCAAAGACAAACGGCTTATGCCTCTTCTTTCTTTCCGAAACGTGGGTCTATCCTCAAGAACGAGGCGACAACGAATGGAAGAAGACAACTCAACATCACAATTATAAAGAACCATCGATAGCCTACGGTCTGTGCCAATGCTCCAGCAAACAAGCCAGGAAGCATCATTGACAAAGCCATGAAACCAGTGCAGAGGGCATAATGGGATGTCTTGTGCTCGCCTTGGGAAAAATATATCATGAATAGCATATAGGCACTGAAACCAAATCCATAGCCAAAGTTCTCGATAAAGACACAAGCATTGATAGCCATCAAGCTCTGTGGCATCTCAAAGGCAAGATATACATAGGCTATGTTAGGAATCGTGATGGCAGCCGTCATCGGCCAAAGCCATTTCTTCAAACCATCCTTGCTTGCCAGCATTCCACCGATGACACCTCCTGCCAAAAGTCCTATGACTCCTACCGTTCCATTCACCAATCCAAACTCTTGTGGTGACAATCCCAATCCACCCTTGCTTGGCTGAGCTTGCAAAAAGAGTTGGGAAACTGGGGTAAGGAGTGCCTCTGGCAAACGGAAAAGAAGCATAAAGGCAATGGCTATCAGGATTTGCTTCTTTTGGAAGAAAGTGACAAAGGTATCCCCGAACTCCTGCAAGAGTTGTCCTGCCGTACGTTTCTCGTCATGATTGACATCTTCCCTTGGTCGAGGAAGAATATAATTATGATAGAGAAAAAGGCCAATGAACAATCCTGTCAAGGCAAAGAATATCAAGCACCAAGAATACTTTATCTGATAACGGTACATAACTTGCAACACACCAGCCAACATGATAAGTATGCCTTTTCCAAACACCATCGAAAGGCGATAGAACGTGCTTCGAATACCAACAAAGAATGCTTGGTCGTGCTGGTCAAGTCCCATCATATAAAAGCCATCAGCCGCCACATCGTGGGTGGCACTACTAAATGCCATCAGCCAAAAGAAACATATCGTACCTTGCAACCACCACGATGCTTGTATCGTAAAAGCCACTCCTGCATACGCCGCTCCTATCAAGAGCTGCATGGAAGTTATCCACCAACGCTTGGTCTTATAGAGATCAAGGAATGGACTCCAAAAGGGCTTGATTACCCAAGGCAGATAGAGCCACGAGGTGTAGAAAGTGACTTCCGCATCACTCAAGCCCAGTTGCATATAAACTTCTATTGCCAAAATGGTCACTGCGATATAAGGCAATCCCTCGGCAAAATACAATGTTGGCACCCATGCCCATGGGTTTCTTTTCTTTCCCATATTCTTCTACACCTTATTTATATAGTTGTTTAATTTCCGCTCCCTGATAGTAATGCAAGAGTATATTATCGTAAGAATAACCCTTCTCCCCCATTACGGCAGCTCCTATCTGACAAAGACCTACTCCATGTCCCCATCCTGCTCCTATGATTTCAAATCGCTGGGGAACGCCTTCGCTATCCTCATCATATTTATCTACCACAAAAGCAGAACTATAAAGATGACTATCACTTAATGCACGGCGTATCTCCAGTTCCTTTCCTATGATGAAAGTCTGCTTGGCTCCTACAATCTGGAGCTTGCTAATGCGACCACTCTTACCTCGTTCAAGGGCTTTCAGGTCAAGTATCGCACCAAAATCCATCTTTAACTTCTCACCAATGAGTTGCTGGATTTCCTGCTGGCTATAAGTTACTTTCCAGCGATAAAAGTCGGCTGTCTCTTGGTCGTAGTCGTTCAAGACTTGCGAGAGAACCGCCTTATCTTGTGTATTGCAGAAAGCAGGTGGGTTCGAGCGAATCCAACGTTCGGCATTCTCCTCAACCGTGAGGTCTGGGAGAAGTGAAGAATGAAGTGAGAAGAATGAAGAATTATCCTTTTGTTCTTCACTTGGCTCCGCATCTCTTACACTGGTGAGGTAGCTTTTCGGAGTATTCTCCCAGCAATACTGGAATTCCTCGGTGACACCACCGCAGCACTTGGAAAAGCGGGCGTCACATATCTCATCACCATCAAGAAGCACCTGTCCCCAAGTTTGTCGGATAGCTTCTGCCACATGAGGAGAAGTCTCCTTGGTGATACCTTGATAACGCTGGCAATGGTCATCGGCACAGACATCAAAGATAGTATGGTCTTCACGGTCGTACCAACGGATAAGCCTATCATCTTTCTTCTCAAATGAGAAGAAATTATTGCCCGACTCGGCTACTTCACGGCGTTTCTTCATCTGTGCCAAGAGCCAAGAACGAGAAATCACAGCATGAGCCTTTAAAAGCTCAAGACTCGATGTGGCACTCATTTCACTGGAGATGACACTCTCCAAGTATTTTTCCACAGGCAACTCATTGATGGCACAAATCTTATCAGCCTCCACAACAAAGCGAAGTGTTCCCAAGAATGTCTGTGTTTCCTTACGCTCCCAATGGAAGTTTACGCCAATGGTAACATCGCTCAACGAGAATGATGCATCGGCACTCTGAGGATGGAAAGTCAACGAACTATATTGGTTTCCATTCCAAAGCACGCCACCTTCAGAAAACTCAACCTCTTGCTCGCCTATCACTATCTCGCCTTTGGCAAGATAAGGCTTGTTGAGTGAGAAATGAATCTTCTGACCACTCACGATGCCCACTGTCACATCAGGCTGTTTACCTTTATTATATAAGGTTACCAAAGTCTCCGTCTCTTTCAAAGTCTTCAACTTGGTAACGATACTATTCATCTTATCCACGGAAACACCACATTCTTGAAGGATAAACGTAGCTTTTTCTGCTGTAAGTTTGCGAAAGTCTTCTTCACGAGGTGTAATCATCAAGCCCGACATATCAAGTGCTCCAGGAGAAACCAACACTTGTGCCTCACCATCGGCAAAATAAGCCTCAGGACGGTGCTTCTCTCTTGGAATTACAACACTGATATATTCATCGTCCTTACGCCAAGCTATGATATTCATCATTGGCTCCGTCTCGTCATCTCTCATTGGTAGAGCATGATAAAGACGGCGGAAAAGTGCCTCATCACTATCTTTACTCTTTGAAATGATAACAAAAGCTGGAACTACGAAGTCGCTTATCATAGCTATTTTCTCCTCATCATTGAGAGCTATGACAACGGCAAGATTACGGCTCAAACGCTGCCAGTTAAGTTGGAGAGGAAGAATGCCACTCGTGCCTGCTTGGAAATGGAGATGATCAGGGGCTGATGCTCCACACTTCGGACCATTATAGAATACCATTAGTTCACCATGCAAAGACAAGAAGCGATGGATTTCACCATAGTTACTCAATATAGCCTGAGGCTGATGCTTGCGAGCTGGAATGGTAAAGTGGATAGGCAAGATAGGGAATGGATTCACTAAGAGCAGGAATCGGTCGTCTATCTGTCTCGACATCTGTACCTTAGGGCGGTTCTTATCACAAAGGAAACAAGGTCGTTCCCCCAAGGTCTTCTTGTCTATCTTGGCTCCAGTACTGACAATGCGAGCTGGATTGAACTGTAATTTCACTTGGTCGGAAAGTTGACGAACCTCCACATGCTTAAGGTCTCGGAAACGATGGCGCACATCATCCCACTTTTCCAACTGACGATTAAAGAAACGAGAGATACTACTATCCTCCATGATGTCTGCCTTACCCAGCAACATCTGCTGGCGAGCTTTCAGCTCCATTGTACGAAGACGATCCTTATAGAGATTGTTGGCATTTACCTTGTCTATACTCAATGCCGCATCACTGTTGCCTCCCCATCTACGGCAGAGATAAAGCTCATCATAGATTCGTCCGATACGATAATGGCGAGAGAAAGCCAGTCCGAGGGCATAATCTTCTCCATAGGATGTATTGGGGAATTGTATCTGACGAGCCAATGGAGTGAAGAAAGCACGAGGAGCTCCCAGTCCATTGATGCGCAAGGCATTGTTGCATCCATTCTTGTCGGTCCACTCCCGATGGTCTATAAGTCCCGGAGGCAACGTATTGAGGTCAAAGTCACACATACGATAAGAACCTATTATCATGGCTGCTTTCTGCTTATGAAACGCCTCTACTATCTTTTGTAATGTCTTTGGCGAAGAATATAGGTCATCGCTATCGAGCTGAACGGCAAACTTACCACAATGGTCACTATCAATAGCCACGTTCCAACAACCACCTATTCCTAAATCAGTACGCTCTGGCACTATCTGAACGAGATGCTTGTCTACGATGCCATCCAAGATGTCACCTGTCCTATCCGTTGAATGGTTATTGACAACGATGACATTGAATGGGAAATTGGTCTTTTGGGAGAGTGCACTCTTTACTGCATCGGCAATAGTTTTCTCACGATTGAACACAGGGATAACCACCGATGCCTCATATTCAAACTCCTGTTCATCGAAATCAGGCTGGCGATAGAAACTTGTATCCACCAAGGCACCAACCTTGCTTAAATGCTGCGTACAAGCACGTTCCATCTCTATCTGAACTTCCCTATTGCGAGGGTTCACGTAGTCGAATTGCTTTTCACCACTCTTGCGGGTATCAAGTTCTTCTTCCGTATAAAGCAACTCGTTAAGATGGAATATATCTCCCACTCGGCTCAGATAAAGACGAAGATCATAAAGACCTGCATATTGGTAATCGACACGATCGCCTTGGGCAACATAGTCATGCAGACTTTGTGACTTAACAAGCCACAGGCTTCCGAAATCAAAATCATCACGAAGACTTCCTGCCTGATAGTCTATGACAGGATGTTTCACCAACGTTCCATTCTCCATAGAATAATGGTCGCTATACACCATCACCGCATTCGTATCATCGGCAGCCCGGAGAAAACGCTCCAAGGAATAAAGTCCCCATTTAATTGGCGTGGTCTTGGTACAAATCATCACATAGTCGGCATCACAGTTCTCAGCGATGCTTGTTATCGTGTTTGAACTTTCCACACGGTCGATTACTACGAATGTACATCCATCGGGCACTTGGTGATGGGCTGCAAAGTCGTTACTCACCAAGAGATTGATATGTTGAACGGTCTTGTTGTCATGAAGTTCACAAAGTGCTTCTCGGGCCACATCAAGGTCCTCACAAGGCAAAAAGAGGTCTATTTTTTCTCTCATTTTAGCTTATTATATTAAAATATGTGGCAAAGATAACAATTTTTCAGCAAAAAAGCGTATCTTTGCAGTATGAATAACGAAAAAAAATATCTCCTCGGTCTTACGCTCGCCGAATTGAAGCAGGTAGCGAAAGACTTGGGTATGCCTGCTTTCACTGGTGGGCAGATGGCGAAGTGGCTCTATGAGCAGCACGTGAGAAGCATTGATGAGATGACCAACATCTCGAAAGCTAACCGTGCCAAACTTGCCGCAGAATATGAAATAGGATGTGCCGAAGCCATTGATGCACAACATTCGGTGGATGGCACCATTAAATATCTTTTCCCTACACGAAGTGGCAAGTTTGTCGAGACGGTTTATATCCCCGACAAGGAACGTGCCACTCTTTGTGTTTCCTCACAAGTAGGCTGCAAGATGAATTGCCTTTTCTGCCAGACTGGCAAGCAAGGCTTTGAAGGCTCATTGCCAACAGGCGACATCTTGAACCAGATTTATTCCTTGCCAGAAGTGGACAAGTTGACCAACATCGTGTTCATGGGACAAGGTGAGCCAATGGACAACCTCGACAATGTACTCCGTACTACGGAGATATTGACAGCCAATTACGGCTGGGCGTGGAGTCCAAAGCGAATTACCGTTAGTTCCGTAGGCATCAAGAACAAGCTAAAGCGTTTCCTTGAGGAAAGCGAATGTCATGTTGCCATTAGTCTTCATAACCCTATCCCAGAGGAACGTGCTGAGTTGATGCCTGCCGAAAAAGGCATGGGCATCGAGCAGGTAGTGGAGCTCTTGCGCAACTACGACTTCTCCCATCAACGTCGCCTTTCTTTCGAGTATATCGTATTCAAAGGCGTGAACGACAGTATGCAGCACGCCAAAGCTATCATAAAACTTCTGAAAGGTCTTGATTGCCGCATCAATCTCATCCGCTTCCATCAAATCCCAGACATTCCATTACATGGAGTCGATGATGTCAAGATGGAGCAATTTCGTGATTTCCTCACCTCACATGGTGTATTCACGACTATCCGTGCAAGCCGAGGACAAGACATCTATGCAGCTTGTGGATTGCTGAGTACTTCCAAGAAAATCGGAGAGATTAGACAGCAAGAGGAGGAAGAAAAGGAAGGAGGAAAAGGATGACTATTAAAGAAGAAGAAAAAATAAAAACAAGAAGAGTAGAAACAGCTAAATTGTGCTACAATTTATGCCATTCTACTGTTACAATAACCATATTAGGAAATGCCGCACCAATTTTTGGAATTGGTAAAACAACGACAGAAGCCTCCATTTGGTTATTGATAACAGGTCTTTTTACTGCTCTTATATTTTTCTGTATTGGCTACACTTACTTAAAAAAATAGATTTACAATGGAACAATTAGCAATGGCTATGACATGTCTTCTTGTTATATCAGGAAGTTTTTTAATTTTTCTCTATACTCCTAAGGGGAAAAAATGGTTAGAAAAACAATAACGCTCCTTGCAATTGCCTGTCTCTTGTTAGGCTTTATTTGCTGCAAGGAAGGAATAGGAGGAAGAATGCCATCAAGCACTGGTCAGCCTTATGAAGTTGTACTTGAGGGCGACACTGACAGCATCCTTACCAAGGTGTTGACAGAGGATGTACCTGCCCTGCCCCAGCCTGAGCCAATGTTCAATATCATACAGATTAAAAAAGACAAGGCAAAAGGAAGCTATCTCATGGTCCGCACTCGAATCATTGTGGATGTTGACAGCCGAAACAAGGGATATGCCGTAGAGAGAAACAAGGATGTGAATGCCTCTCCGCAAACAGTGCTCCACATCAAGGCACAATCGACAGAGCAATTAAAGAACAAGCTCGATGGCGAGAAACTAAGAGTTCTTATAGACAAAGAGGAATTGAGACACCTCGCCTCTGTCATCCAACAGAACCCTGAGAAGCAACGAGAGGTGAAACAACTTTTTGGCATTGACATGAAGATTTCCGCTTCCATGAATGCCAGCAAGAAAGGAAAGGATTTCAGATGGTATTCAAACAATGCCATCGCAGGAATGCAAAACCTGCTGATTTTCAAAGTGAGGATTTTTCCACATATACCACAGGCTATGCTGAAATCCAAGATTGACAGTGTGCTTCGCAAGAATATTCCAGGTGAAACCGATGGAATGTATATGCAGCTCACCAACCTTGGAGAGCGAGGACTTTGGGAAATGAAAGGCGATGCCATGGGCGGACCTTACGTGATGAGAACTATCCGCTCCACAACAGGAGACGATGCCATCGTTGTTATCGGCTTCGTTTATGCTCCTGAGATGAAGAAGCGCAATCTCATCAAGCAACTGGAGGCTACTCTACTTACCATACATAAGAAATAGTCTAATAAATATACATATATAAATATAAAGAAAAATGGAAAATAAAAAAATAAAAGTGGCTATCACCCACGGAGATACCAATGGTATCGGTTATGAACTGATTTTCAAGGCTTTTTCAGAGCCTGAGATGTTAGAATTTTGCACTCCTATCATCTACGGTTCGCCTAAGATTGCTGCTTATTATCGCAAGGCTCTCAACCTACCAGGACAATTCTCTATCATTCAGCAGGCTGAGGATGCACAAGACAACCGCATCAATCTCTTAGCTGCCGTAGATGAAGATATCAAGGTGGACATGGGTATGCCAACATCCGAGTCGGGACAAGCTGCCATCAAAGCACTTGACCGTGCCATGACAGACTATCGAAATGGACTGTATGATGTGCTTGTCACAGCACCTGTCAATAACCAAAACGCTACCATAGAAAGCTATCCTTTTCCTGGTCATAAGGCATATATCGAGACTTGCCTCGGTGAAGGTAAGAAAGCTCTCAGCATCTTGATTGGCGGAGACATTCGCATCGCTTCGGTTACGGAAAAAACACCGCTGAAGAATGTTCCTGCCAGTATCACCCAAGAGACCATCATAGAGAAAGTTACAATCTTGCATCACACCATCAAGCGTGATTTCAATATTTCCAATCCGCGCATCGCCGTATTAGCCCTCAACCCAAGAAGCAATGAGGACAACAGTTGTGGCACGGAAGAAAAAGACATTATCATCCCTGCCATTGACAAACTGGCAGAGCAGGGTATCCAGGCATTCGGTCCTTATGCTTCCGACGACTTCTTCGGCAAGGGTTACTTCACCGAGTTTGACGGTATCATGGCAATGTATCACGACCAAGCTACCATCCCATTCCATACCCTTTATACCGAGGACGGTATCATCTACACAGCAGGTTTGCCTATCATTCGCACAGGAGCCAACACAACTCCTAATTATAGCATCGCTGGTACCAACCAAGCTGACGAACTATCTTTCCGCCATGCCATTTTCTTGGCTATTGACGCTTTCAGAAATCGCAACAATTATGATGAGGCATACGAGAATCCTTTGCCTAAGCTCTATCATGAGAAAAGGGACGAAAGTGAGAAAGTGCGCTTCGCCATCCCTAAGAAACATTCGGGAAATCCTTTCCCACCCAAGACGGACAAAGTATCTGGGAATAAGAATGAAATCAAGAACGAGACTCCTGCCGAATAAGGAGTCTCGACCTCTAAATAAAGAATTTCTGTGGTGTTAGAACGTTAAAAAATGCCATAATAGCAGATATTTCAAAAAAAATGCGTAATTTTGGCAGCTAAATGAATACATCTGAACTTCAGAAGATAAAACAACGTTACAATATCGTCGGAAACAGCGACGGATTGAACCATGCACTCGATGTTGCCTTGCAAGTAGCACCGACTGACCTTTCCGTGCTCATCATTGGTGAGTCGGGAGTAGGAAAGGAAATCATTCCACGGGTCATCCATGACAACTCTCCTCGCCGTCGTGAGAAATATTTTGCCATCAACTGTGGCAGCATCCCTGAGGGAACTATCGACAGCGAGCTTTTCGGTCACGAGAAAGGCTCTTTCACAGGTGCTATCGGCGAGAGTGAAGGATATTTCGGAATAGCCAACAAGGGTACGATCTTCCTTGATGAGGTTGGAGAATTGCCTGTGGCTACGCAAGCACGATTGCTACGTGTTCTGGAGACAGGGGAATATATTCGAGTAGGTGGACAGGAAGTAAGGAAGACTGATGTTCGCATTGTCGCAGCCACCAATGTCAATATGCGCAAGGCTGTAAGCAAGGGACGCTTTCGCGAAGATCTCTACTACCGTCTGAACACCATTCCTATCCAAATGCCTCCACTTCGAGAACGAGGAAATGACATCGTGCTGCTCTTTCGGCTTTTCGCCATGCAAATGGCAGAGAAATACCGACTGCCCAAGATTACACTGACCGAGGATGCCAAGGAAATCCTCTTGAAATATAAGTGGCCTGGCAACGTGAGACAGCTCAAGAACATCACCGAACAGATGTCTGTATTGAGCGAGAACAGGGAAATAGACTCCACTACCCTGCTCCACTTTATACCACAAGATGAAGAGTCGACGCAACTTGCCACTATCTCACATCAAGGAGGAGGCGCACATAGTTATGAGAACGAGCGTGAACTGCTCTATAAAATCCTTTACGAACTGAGAGGCAATGTGAGTGACTTGCGCAGAGACATGACTTCGCTACGCAAGCAACTTGACGAAGCTCGACAATTGAACGGTGCCAATGGATTTGCTGCTCCACAGCCGATTTCTCCCATTGACCCAATGCAATATCCTTCGCCTATTACCAAACCTGCCGACATTCGCAAACCAATGGCTGAAGACGCCGTTGCCGAGGAAATCAGCGAACCAGAATCGCTTAACCTCAATGACTTAGGCAGACAAATGGTTGAAAAAGCTCTCGAAAGGAACGATGGGAACCGTAAGAAAGCTGCGCAAGAGCTGGGTATTTCTGACAGAACACTCTACCGACGCATCAAGCAATACGGCTTGGGTTCTGATAAAGACAAAGAAGAATAAAAAACAAGAACGAGAAAATGAAGCGTTTTCGCAAACATATATATATAATAGGTATGGCTCTCATTATTGGCATACTCACCGCTTGCTCCGTAAGCTACAAGTTCAACGGTGCCAGCATTGACTATACCAAGACCAAGACCATACAGATAAACGACTTTCCTATCCGAAGCACATACGTATGGGGACCAATGGGACCGATGTTCAACAACCAGTTGAAAGATGAGTTTGCCAGTCACACTCGCTTACAGCAAGTCAAACGTAATGGCGACCTCAAGATTGAGGGTGAAATCACACAATATTCACAGCGTAACAAATCGGTGTCCAGCGAGGGATATTCTGCACAGACCGAACTGTCCATCACTGTCAATGTTCGCTTCACCAACAATGTCAACCATGCTGAGGATTTTGAACGCCAGTTTACATCATCCAAGACTTATGACACACGACAAAGTTTGAATTCTGTGCAAGAAGAACTTGTTACACAGATGGTGAAAGACTTGGTAGAACAAATTTTCAACGCTACCGTTGCTAACTGGTAAGACTATAAGTAGGTAAAAATTAATAGCTGGTAGCTAATAGGGCTATCTTGCTACTATACTTAGATAGTTAATTATAAATTATAAACAAAATAAAAAATAAGATTGCGTGGAATTAAGTAGATTGATAAATCATCCAGAAGAGATGAACAGGGAGACACTCTATGACCTCCGAGGACTGTTAGCACTCTATCCGTACTATCAGACCGCACGTCTGCTGATGTTACAAAATCTCTACCTGCTCCACGACTCCAGCTTTGATGAGGAACTAAGGCGAGCTGCCATCTATATCACCGACCGAAAAGTGATATTCCAAATGGTGGAAGCCGCACATTACCAACTGAAAAAGCGAGAGGAGAAAGATCCTTTGCCTAATCAGTTGAAGAAGACTGCAACCGACCGCACTTCTGACCTCATTGATAACTTCCTTGACTCTATCCCTACTGAACAGGAGGAGGACGAGAAGAACAAGAAAGGCAAGAAGCGTAAGCCGACACCAGCAGATGCTGCCATAGACTACGTGACATACCTCATGGAAACTGAAGGCGAGAAGAAAGAGGACGAGGAAGAAGAAAACCCATCACGCACACTGACACTGATAGACACGTTCATTGACGATGGAGGCTTTAAGCTGCCCAAGGATACAACCGAGGAATACAAGCCTAAATATACGCCAGAGATAGATGGAGACAACCCAAACGAGGAACAAACAGAAAACAGTGGCGTTTTCACCGAAACCTTGGCTCGCATCTATATCAAGCAAGGCAAGTATGAAAGGGCACTCGACATCATCTCGAAGTTAGACAAGAGCCATCCGCATAAGAGTGCCTACTATGACGACCAGATGCGCTTCTTAGAGAAACTGATAATAAATAGTAAAAATAACAAAAAATAAGATTAAAGAAAAATGGCTTACACATTATTTGTAGTATTAATTGTCCTGGTATCGTTGCTGATGATTTTCATCGTGCTCATCCAGGAATCAAAAGGAGGTGGTCTTGCATCCAACTTCTCATCTTCAAACTCAATCATGGGTGTTCGCAAGACTACTGATGTCGTAGAGAAATTAACATGGGGTCTCGCCATCGCTATGGTAGTAATCAGCGTAGCTTGTGCTTACGTTGCACCTCAAGCCCTTGGCGAGAGCAGTGTCATGGAGGGTGCAACTCAAGAGCAGACCGCACTTCCTGCTATGCCAGGTGCAAGCAATGATGCCGCTGCTGGTGCAAAGAAAGCAGTTCCTGCAGGTCAAAATGGTGCTGCAGCAGGTCAGAATACTGCTCCAAAAGCTCCAAATACTCCAGCAAAGTAATTTTTTTCAAAAAAAGTACGGAAAATATTTGGTGGAAACAAATATTTTCCGTAACTTTGCACTCGCTTAAAAGATACAGCGATTAAGCAATCTAACATGGTGGACGTAGTTCAGTTGGTTAGAGCGTCAGATTGTGGTTCTGAATGTCGTGGGTTCGAGTCCCACCTTCCACCCAAGAATAACCCTGCAAGTTGAAAGACTTTGTAGGGTTTCTTGTTTTATAAGCATACTTCGCACCATCAACTCCCCCATTACCCTTATACCGCGTTTCACGGTATCATGTACCTTAACTTACTGATATACAACACTATAACATTTTTTCAATAGACAGATAACAACACGATAGCTTTTGAAGCTATTATTATAAGTTATTCCAACAATGAACTACAATCTGATAAAAAAGTGAAAAATATAACTGATTTAGGATCTTTTTTGTACCTTTGCCACACAATCAAAGTGTTTAATTAAAATATAACAATCATGAAAAGTTTCGGAACAAAAGCGTGGCTATTGCCACAACCCGTGTTGATTATCGGCACTTATGACAAAGAGGGAAGACCTAATGCCATGAATGCTGCTTGGGCAGGCACATGGGACTATAAGGAGATTATGATTTCCATGGGCAACCATGCCACTACAAAGAACCTCGACCTCTGTGGAAACTTTACTGTCGCTTTCGCTACAAAGCAAACACTTGTTGCTGCTGACTATGTGGGACTGGTCAGTGCTAAGAAAGAACCAAAGAAGATAGAGAATACAGGATGGAAAGTGGAAAAAGCCGAGAATGTCAATGCTCCCGTATTCCTTGATTTCCCTATGACATTGGAGTGCCGTATCAAGAGGAAGATTGACGAGAGTGAAACTGGTTATTGCATCATCGCAGAGGTGGTGAACATCATGTGTGACGAGAAGTATTTGGCAGAGGATGGTAAACCAGACATGGAGAAGATGAACCTCATAAGCTTTGACCCTATACACAATGGATATGTAGAGATAGGACAAAGAGTTGGCAATGCTTTCGGTGATGGAAAAAATCTTAAATGAAGAATGCTTGCAAGAGCAAAAGCAACTTCGAAATGAAGTTGCTTACTCTTTGCAATGCTTGCGAGTATAATAGCTGATATTATCCGAAGGTTTGAATACCACCTTGTCACGTGCCTCGATGGTTATCTTCTCACCAGTGGAGGGATTTACGCCTTGGCGTTCTGCCACGTGCTTGACATAGAAGCGACCGAAGTCAGGAATGGCAACCTCGCCATCACCCTCTACAATATTGTCTGCTATCACACCCATGATGGTATGAAAATACTTGCTGGCATCGCTCTTTGATATGCCAGCCTTTTCAGCCAAAGCTGTTACAATCTGTGTCTTGTTCATTATGCTTTTTATCTTTAAAACGGAGTGCAAAGATAACATATTTTCGGGAGGTAGAAAAGTTATCGCCGTTAAAGAAGTTAAAGAACTAACAACTCTTTCTCAAAGCTCTCATTGCATTGAGCACCGCCAACACCGTTACACCTACATCAGCAAACACTGCCATCCACATGGTTCCCAAACCTACAGTAGCAAGCAGAAGTACGGCAACCTTCACGCCTATGGCAAATGCCACGTTCTCATGAGCAATATGGATTGTGTGACGAGCGATAGAAATAGCCTTTGCTATCTTGGTTGGCTGGTCATCCATCAACACGACATCGGCAGCTTCGATAGCTGCGTCACTTCCCAGTCCACCCATTGCAATGCCTACATCGGCACGCTTCAATACTGGCGCATCGTTAATACCATCACCCACGTACGCAAGAGTCTTTCCATCCGTCTTCTCCAATAAGAGGCGTTCCAGTTGCACAACCTTATCTGTAGGCAGAAGTTCAGCTTGGCACTCATCAAGACCAAGTTTACGAGCAACATCCTCTCCCACCTCACGGCGATCGCCAGTCAACATCACTGTTTTTCCGACACCCAGTTTCTTCAGTTGGGAAATAGCCTTGGCACTATCTTCCTTGACTTTATCATTGATGACGATGTGACCCGCATACTTACCATCGATTGCCACATGGATGATTGTACCTATCTCCGTACATTCATGCCACTTCGCACCAATGGCATCCATCATCTTCGTATTGCCGACACACACGGTCTTACCATTCACCTTGGCACGGATACCATGCCCTGCGATTTCTTCTACATCGGTCACTTCACAACCATCTGTCGCTTCATCTGGGAATGCAGAACGAAGCGCAGCACCTATCGGATGAGTAGTAAAATGCTCGGCATGAGCTGCCAGATGAAGAAGAATTTTCTCCGTGTCGGAATACTCTCCCGAATGTACTCTGCTCTCATGGCAATGCTCTCCTACATGAACAGCCTCGACTGCAAACTCTCCATGCGTGAGTGTACCAGTCTTGTCAAAAACTACAGTACCCACCTTGGCGAGAACATCCATGTAATTGCTTCCCTTGATAAGGATACCGTTGCGGGAAGCACCACCAATTCCTCCAAAGAACGTGAGGGGCACACTGATAACCAAGGCACAAGGACAAGACACAACCAAGAAAATAAGTGCACGATTAAGCCAGAGTGGGAAATTATCAACATAGGTTCCTGCTGTAAAGAGTGGCGGAAGTATCGCCAAAGCCAATGCAGCAAACACGACTATCGGGGTATATACACGAGCGAAACGTGTTATAAAAGCCTCACTCTTTGACTTGCTTTCATCGGCACTCTCCACAAGAGCGATAATCTTAGAGACCGTGCTTTCGCCAAAAGTCTTGGTGGTCTGAACCCTAATGACTCCTGTCAAGTTGATACATCCAGAAATCACCTCGTCACCCTCTCCCAGTTCCCTTGGAACGCTCTCACCTGTCAGTGCCAAGGTGTTCAATGCCGAGCTTCCCTCGA
Organism: uncultured Prevotella sp.; assembly: GCA_934281565.1. Taxonomy (GTDB): domain Bacteria; phylum Bacteroidota; class Bacteroidia; order Bacteroidales; family Bacteroidaceae; genus Prevotella. Next base: position 6,055 of record CAKQXI010000013.1, on the reverse strand, counting down.
CTACAATTCCATCAAGCGGCACTTTCTCACCAGGGCGAACAATGATTATCTCTCCCACCTTTACTTCCTCAGGAGAGACAGCTTCTACCTCCACTTTCTCAGAGGAAGAACTGCTCCGCTCTACATTTGCTACATCAGGACGAATATCCATCAGATGCGAGATGCTATCCCTGCTCTTTCCCTCTGCATATCCCTCGAACAGCTCCCCCACTTGGAAGAAAAGCATCACAAATACTGCCTCTGGGAACTCTGTTTTTGCACCGGGGAAGAAGCCTATACAAAGTGCTCCTATCGTGGCTATAGCCATGAGAAAGTTCTCATTGAACATATCTCCATGTGCAATGCCCTCCACTGCCTCTTTCAACGTATCATGTCCTACCAAAAGATAAGGAATGAGATAAACCAGCAGCAACTGCCATACTTGCAGCTTACAGTTCTTCTCTATGAGAACTGCCCCTATCAGCAAGACAACCGTCACCACCAGAAGCATTATTTTCGATTTCATGCTTTCCTCCTCATGATGAGTGTGTTCATGAGAAGCGCACCCACAAGATGAACAACAATGTTTCTTTTCAGTCATAATCAATACTTTTAATTAGTTACATTTTGATTTACGACTGCAAAAGTAAGAAAAATGATTTGCAACCGAGTTGCAAAATACAAATAAATCAATAAAGTACTATGATATTAGATTGAGGAAATTAATAGCCAGATATTCATTCCCGTAACAATGGCAGCTAAGAAATAAAGATACCATTTGCTCCACGGCTTGTTGGCGTATTCGCCCATCACCCTTTTAGAAGAAGTTAGCCCTACTTGCAAAAACATCGTGAAAGGCAACTGTATGCTAAGAACCATCTGGGAATAAAGCAATCCCTTGAAAGGGTCGCCCACGAAGAAGATGACTACCAATGCCAAGCCTAACGACAAGCAAATTCCTGTAATGGAATGTGCATCACGAGCATAGTATTGCTCGCCAAACATTCCAGAGAAGATACATCCTGCTGCCATTCCACTGGTAATCGTACTCGAAATTCCTGCCAAGAACAAGGCGAGGGCAAATATATTGGCTGCATTGTTGCCCAAGAGCGGAGTAAGCAATGCCTGTGCCTGTGACAAGTCATCCACCACTTTGTGGGAAGAAAAGAATGTCGTGGCTGCCAAGATTATCATAGCACTGTTGATTGCCCATCCTACAATCATGGAAAAGAGGGTATCAAAAAGCTCGAACTTCAAGGCTCGCTCTATGCTTTTCTTATCACGTTTGTTGATTTGTCGGCTCTGCACCAACTCCGAATGCAGAAAAAGGTTGTGAGGCATAACCACTGCTCCCAATACGCTCATCACTATGAGCATGCTCCCCTCGGGAATACTCGGCACCACCCATCCCTGTGTTGCCGCCGCCCAATCTATCTTCACCAAGAAAAGCTCGTAGATGAACGAGAGACCTATCATCGAGACAAACATGATGATGAGTCTTTCTATTCGCTTATACGAATTAGTGAAAAGGAGAATGAGCACTGCCACCGTAGAAAGCAATGCTCCCCATACTATCGGAATACCGAAAAGCATTTGCAAGGCTATTGCCGCACCTAAGATTTCGGCAAGCGAGGTAGAGATACTTGCAAGAAAAGCCGTTACAAGGATTGGCCGCCCTATCCACTTCGGAGCATATTTCTCTGTCGCCTCACTTAGGCATAATCCCGTAACAATACCAAGATGTGCCACGTTATGTTGCAAAGCTATGAGCATGATAGTGGATAAGGTAACCACCCACAAGAGCACACAACCATGAGACGAACCTGCGGCAAAGTTGCTTGCCCAGTTGCCCGGGTCAATGAAGCCCACCGTAACCAAGAGTCCTGGTCCAATGCTCTTGATGATGTCTAAGGCACCAAACTTCTTTGGCTTCCCCTCATTACGAAGTATCTCCAGCAGATTTTTCATTCTTATTACTCCTTATCTATCTTTAGGGAAAGGATATTTCGCCCAAAGTTTCATCACGAAATAAGCTACCAAGTCGGCTAACCAAGAACCTAACAAGAACTGTTGGATGGAAACTCCCGAATTCTTGAAGAACAAGAGTGGTAGGAATAGCATAACCACCAGTACAACATTATCTTTCTTCTGTTGGCTCCAATCCTTGCATAAGTCCCTCGCCCAGAAATAGCATCCTGGATAAAGACCATACGACAGCAACATCGCATGATAAATGCCTTGCTTTACAACCAAAAAGCCTGTCATCAATGCTGCTATTTCCGACAACACTATAAACATTAAATAAGCTAATCTTAAATTATCATTCATTGTTTTCCATCTCCTTTTTAAAATCATCCAATACATATAAACAGCTCTGGTTCAAATACCAGTCACTTTTCACTAACAACTGATAGGTTTTCGACCCTAATACTATAACCATAGCATCCTCATAAGAAAATTTTTCTTCTCTTACTAAATAGTCGACCAACTTATTTACATGCAATTTTATCAATTGTACTTTTTCACTTTCTTGAGACATAATTTAAAAGTTTTATTGCATTTGGTTTCACAAAACAATACTGCAAAGCTTTAAACTTACGAAATTCGATTTTTTGTATCAAATCTTCCCAAGTTATGCGCTTTGCTTCAATTTCTCTAAAATAAGCCTCTAATCCATTGTCAGCAACAGGACCTATTATCAAGTCATATTTATTGCTTCTAATTTTATTCCGCCTATTATTATAAACAAACTTTGCCCATTCTATATTTGCTTTTTCATATTTTTTGATATGCAAATTACAACTTGAGATTTTCGAAAGAGTTAGTTCATAAACATTTATATGTTTGTTAGGCAACCCCTTTTTCCAATCATCTGCCATAGACTCTTTGTCTGTCAAGTAAAAACCAGCACCAAAATCAGTGTTTTTCCTGCTTTTTGATAAATCAGGATTTTCAAACTCTATAGTTGTACCATGATAAAGTTTCATGCTTGCATAATACTCTTACTTATTTCACGAATTATCGTGTTAGGTTTTATCGCTTTTCTTTTCAAGAAAGAATTACACAACTTTGGCATCTCACCTTTTTCCCTAATCAATTGCATTGTCTTGTCAAGAGGTAATTCTACTCTCTTGGCTATCGCAAACAACAAGTTTGTCGTATATTCTATTCTATTAAAAGACATGCCTCGTTTTTGACGAGGATAGTCCTTGGGAAAGGAATTTAAACTTGTTTGTAATATCGTATCTAATTCACACATAATTTCTCTCTTTAGTTAGTCGGTTGCAAAATTACATATTTATTTTGAAAGATGCAAGCATATTTTAAAAAGTCGAACTAAAAAGTATTATATTTTCTCCTACATCATACTACCAAACAAAAAGTATCATGATTACAAGTCGTAACCATGATACTTTGCAAACTAAAAGGCAAGATATGGACGAACAGGGTAAGGTACTGTTTTGTAATTTACATTACCTGTACTACGAAAACGAACAGAATTATAGCTAAAAGAACCTAGATCATCAATACCTGAATCAAGATGGATGGAACCGGTAGCAGAATACTCTGAAGATGTAAGTTCCCATGTATTCACACTACCGAAAAATTCTGTATAATTGGCATCACCAACTTTTGACAAAACAGTATTGATATTAGTCGTAACGGTGCTCATACTACTAAAAAATCCATATTTCGACAATGACGCTCCCGTCCAAATACCAGCCCAGTCACTGGAGATACCACCACCTAAATTATTCATGACAGCATAGGCTTGTCCTGCTGATGGCATAAACCATCCAGTAGAGTTATTTGGAGCTGGAAATGAACTACTATAATCTTTGACTAATTGGAAAGCAGGATAGTCGGCACTGCCCCATAAAGCAGAAGTTTCAGTATATCCAGAACCATATAGCTCTGAACTTGAATTAATGATAGCAGTCTTAGATGTTACTTTTGTACGTTTAGAATCGGCATTTGATGTGCGCCATGCTCGTTTTGTTCCAATATAGGCTAATACCTTTGAGCCTCTATCACCATAAGTTTTATAATCTGCTTGGGCAGCCTTTGTAGAACCAGTTGAACCGATAGTCCTCAGTGCCATCACTAAAGCGTGACCACCTATGCCTTTCGTCTTGGTATCTTTCTCTGTCCAATAGTCATTACCTATATATCCAACGACACCAATGGGGGTATTGGCAGCAACAGGCTCCAAATCCTCATTATTATGAGTTATAGCTCCATTTTTATAATAGATGTCACCCAATGCCAAGGTATAAGGCTGATTTTCATCAGAAGTCCTTTGTGCTGTGAGTTTCTCTATATCGTTTATGTTTGGCTTAAAAGACAGTGGATTTTTCCAAGCACTTTTCCAATCCTTAGACTTCGTGACATTGAAACTCGTTGAAGTCCTTGGATTTACAATGGCTATATAATTATTGTAAGTTATCTTATAAGGAATGTTATCACCCTCAAACTGGTCATTGACCATGGCGGAAGTCCAAGAATATGTCTTGTCACTAAGCTCATAATTTAGACCAGGACTTAAGTTGATGTCAGCAAGTCCCATGGCATGGAGCATCGTGTTAAAGTCGAAGCTACTGGCATCACTGCTGAGATTAGCCATACCGATTTGCAAGTCACATTTGTTTAGTTTATCCAAGTCGCTTTGGTCAGAAACTGGCTTCCAGTTTTCTATGACATCATTAAAGAAATTGACTGCCTTGTCCTTGTCATCATCGCCACTAATGGTTATTGCGCTACCCTCCGCAGGCATACCAGAAAGGCTTTCTTGATAAGGGTAATAAGCAAAATAATGGTACATAGGATAGAACAAATACTCCTTGTCATTAGGGAGAGACCATGTTTGAGTATTGCTATTGTATGTTACTGGGATATTGGCGTGTTTCAAATGACCTGTTTCATCAACAACAAACAAGCCGATTTGGTCATTGTTGGCATAGGATGATTTCAACTTATTTGCCGTAGTAGTATATTGACTGCTCCAGTTAGTAGGAAATACTACACTGCCAATGTTGAGTGTATTAAGGTCAGAGGAAGAAAGTTTGTAATTGACCGTATAGCCAGGCTTCCAATCATTTGTCAAAGTCGCAAAGAGATGATGGTCAGAGACTCCATCATTAAAGACCAATTCCACTTCTGCCTTACCATCGCTGAAACTCTGTGGTATCATCATAAGAGTCATAGGGTCATAAGTAAGAGCCATGCTCTTTCCTGTGGTGACAAGGATGCCATTGTCATCTGTACCCAACTTGATTGTATAATCAGAAAGTGTGGAGCTTGTAGTCCAAGGATTTTCTGTCTTTGAAGAGAAGTCATAATCACCCTCGCCCTTGACATTATGGATTGCCACACTCTTAACATACCCCGGAGCCATATCCGAGCCAACAGAGAATGTGACAGCAGTCAAGGCATGGGAGAACTGCAAGTTCACTGCACTTGCTGCATCCGTGGGAGCAGGATTACTGCCCTCATAACTTGCAACAATTAGGTCGGGTTGTGACTTAATATCATCTCCTGTTCCTGCTACATAATGTACTGTCCTATATCCCGACAGTTCACTGTCGCTTGTGGACAGCATACTGGCATTAGTTGGGGCATAAGCGTAGAATGACAAAGTAGCATCAGCAGTCCAATACTTATCACTGGAAATATGCCAAATATTACCACTCCTTGTTGCCTTTTCAAAAGGAAAATACCCTGCTTCTACATTATCTTTCTTGGATACTGCACTGACAAGGATTTCATCACCAATCTCCGTTACCTTGCTTCCTCTGGTGGATATACTGTTCTGATTATTAATCTCTGACAGAGGAATACCAGAGCGAGTAACCAACTCGTCCTTGTCATTATAAAAATAAGTTCCCACTTGCTCCACTGGGTGAAGATATAACGGCTTCCCTAAGTCACTCTTTACGGTTAAAGGATGATAAGAACCAACGGTACGAGTGGTTTCGTCATTACTACTGCTGCCAGAGTTGGGTGTCCATCCATTCACTTCTGTTGCAGTAAAGGAAATCTTCTTGTCGGAGAGAGTGACACCAGACATTCCTACACT
>CAKQXI010000012.1 GCA_934281565.1 uncultured Prevotella sp. | reverse complement strand
TCAGATGCGTTATATCTTATATATATAAACATTAAAACATAAGTAACTGTTCAAAAATAATTTAGATCACTTACTTATTTCCTAATATTGTTTTACGTGCAGTGGTGCGTAAGACAATATAGGACGATACGAAATATCATGATTGTAGAGGAATATCACTATTTTTTTTGAAAAAAGGACTTTATTATTTTGTATTTTATCGGATAAATCGTATCTTTGCAACGGATTTTATTGATACAATAGATTAAATGAGTAAAGATACATTAACTCATCAGCTGACGGAAACCATTGAGGAGCTTTCATGTCCAGATTCATTGAAAGGTCTGTTTCACCAGCATCGAGACGGGAACCCACTCCCTTCGGGCAAGGCGCTCGAAGACATCATTAGTCTGTCTCGCTCTATCCTTTTCCCCGGATATTTCGGCAATTCTTCTGTAAATATCTCGACTATAAAATACCACATAGGAGTAAGAGTAGAAAAACTCTACGAAAAGCTTAGTGAGCAAATACTCGCTGGGCTTTGCTTTGCCAACGACTGTGAGACGGAGACCTCGGCAGAATTACAGCATCAGCGTGCCAAGGCAGGTGTCATCGCAGCCAAGGCTATCATGGAGTTTCCACGTTTAAGGCGTATCCTTGCCACCGATGTGGAAGCAGCTTACGAGGGCGATCCTGCCGCCGTAAGCCAAGGAGAAATTATCTCTTGCTATCCAGTCATCAAAGCTATCACCAACTATCGTATCGCCCATGTCCTCTATGAGTTAGGCGTACCGTTGATACCTCGCATGATGACAGAGTTGGCGCATTCCGAGACGGGCATAGACATCCACCCAGAAGCAACCATCGGCAAGCATTTTACCATTGACCACGGTACAGGTGTCGTAATTGGAGCGACTTGTATCATTGGGGATAACGTGAAGCTCTATCAAGGTGTGACACTCGGAGCCAAGAGCTTCCCACTGGATAAGGATGGCAATCCTATCAAGGGCATACCTCGCCACCCTATCCTCCAAGATGATGTCATTGTATATGCCAACGCTACCATCCTTGGCAGGATTACCATTGGCAAAGGTTGTATCGTGGGCGCAAATGTCTGGGTTACGAAAGATATGCAACCTAAGACTAAGAAATATAAGAAAGAAAAAACAAGTTTATTAGATATAGAATTCAATAATGGAACAGGAATTTGAACTCATTGCCAAGACCTTCATGGGCTTAGAGCCCGTCTTGGCTGAGGAGCTCACCCAACTGGGTGCTAACAATGTACAAATCGGTCGTCGCATGGTTTCTTTCACTGGCGACAAGGAAATGATGTATCGTGCTAACTTCCAGTTGCACACTGCCATCCGCATCCTTAAACCTATCAAGCACTTCAAAGCACGTAGTGCCGAAGAAGTTTATGACGAGGTTCAGAAGATCAAATGGGATGACATATTGGACGTGAAGAAGACTTTCTCCGTTGACTCTGTTGTCTACTCTGAAGAATTCCGCAACTCACGTTTTGTAACTTATAAGGTCAAGGATGCTATCGTCGATTGGTTCCGTGAGAAACATGGAACTCGTCCTAACATCAGTGTCTCCAACCCAGACATTCGTCTCAACATCCATATTGCCGAGGACAATGCCACATTGAGCCTTGACTCAAGTGGTGAGAGTCTACATCGCCGTGGTTATCGCCAAGAGTCGGTGGAGGCTCCATTGAATGAAGTATTGGCTGCCGGCATGATACTCATGACAGGGTGGAAAGGTGAATGTGACCTAATAGACCCAATGTGTGGTTCAGGCACCATAGCCATTGAGGCTGCCCTCATCGCTCGCAACATATCTCCGGGCGTATTCCGCAAGGAGTTTGCCTTTGAGAAATGGAACGACTTTGACCAAGACCTTTTTGACACAATCTACAACGATGACTCTCAGGAACGTGAGTTCGAGCACCATATTTATGGTTACGACATCGACATGAAAGCTGTCAATACGGCATCCATGAATGTACGTGCCGCAGGCCTGTCCAAGGATATAACCATTGCGCAAGCAGACTTCAAGGACTTTAAGCAACCAACGGAAAAGAGCATCATCGTAATGAATCCTCCTTACGGTGAGCGTATCTCAACCCCTAATCTCCTTGGCACCTATAAGATGATTGGTGAGCGTTTCAAGAAAGCGTTCACAGGCAACGAGGCTTGGGTATTGAGCTATCGTGAGGAATGCTTCGAGCAGATAGGTTTGAAACCATCCATCAAGATACCAGTGTTCAATGGCAGCTTGGAATGTGAGTTCCGCAAGTACGTGATGTTCGATGGCAAGATGAAGGAGTTCCGTTCTGAGGGCGGTATCGTGAAGACCGATGCTGAGAAGCGTGAAATGGCACAGAAGCATCGATTCAAAAAGAACCGTGAGTTCAAGCAACGCATTTCAGAGGAAACAGAGAACGAGGATGGCGATATTCGTTCATTCCAATTCCACTCCCATCGCTTAGCTGACTTTGAAAAGAAACGTGAGGAAATACGCCGTGGTGGCAGACCTCGTGTAGGTGGTCGCCGTGACGATGATGATAATCGTAGGAATAAGCGCAACGGCTTCAAAGGCGACCGCAAAGGTGGTCGTGACTTCGGAGGAAAACGTGGAGGAAAAGGCGGAAGACGTAACAGTAGCCGCAACTTCAATGATGAGGATTAAATCATAAAAATCAATAATTATGAAACTAAAGTATTCAATCTATAAGTTATCACTTGCAGCCATGGTTTCTATGATGACTATGCCATCTGCCTACGCACAGACATTTCCTGTCGTAGCAGCTCAAAAGGGAGATAAGGCTTTTACCCTTGAAGACCTAAACTTCGGTGGCAACAACTATCGCAACATGGTAGCCAAGAACCGTTGGTGTACTTGGTGGGGTGACCAGCTTGTGCGCCAAGATGTAGATGCTTGCTATCTTGTGGATAAGAACACAGGCAAGGAAACTAAACTCTTTGGTATCAATGATATTAACCAATGGACTGGCAATACCAAGGATATCAAGGTTCATGCACTCTACAATACCCTATTTCCTTTCGCAGATAAGAGCATCGTGGTCATCAACGAAAGCAACAAGATTTATACCATTGACTTCAAAAAGCATAGCTTAGTCAATTGCTTAGAGTTCGAGGATGGCGAAAGCCTTTTGGAAGCCAATGCACAGAACAGTGCTTTCGCTTACTTGAAAGATGCCAATCTCTATGTACGTGATGCCAAAGGCAAGAGCACACAGCTCTCCACCGATGGTAGCCGTGAGATCGTATATGGACAGAGTGTACACCGTGACGAGTTCGGTATCTCAAAGGGTACATTCTGGAGTCCAAGCGGAGAGAAACTTGCTTTCTATCGCATGGACCAGAGCATGGTGACAGACTATCCACAAGTAGATATTCCTGAGATTGGCTTTAATCATCCTGAAACCATCTCGTGTATTGCTAAACCTGCCCCAGATAAGTATCCTATGACTGGCGAAACATCACACAAGGTAACTATTGGTGTATTCGACCTCAAGACAGGCAAGACCATTTATCTAAAAGCAGGTGACCCAACAGACCGTTATTTCACCAACATTGCTTGGAGTCCAGACAATAAAGTCATTTATATGTTTGAACTAAACCGCGACCAGAATGACTGTCGTCTCGTTAGTTACAACGCAGAGACAGGTGACAAGATTGCCGAGTTGTATCGTGAAACTGATGATAAATATGTAGAACCATTGCATCCTATCCAGTTCCTGCCTTGGGACAATAACAAGTTCATCATGCAAAGTCAGAAAGATGGATATAATCACCTCTATCTCTGTACTATAGTGAAGAACGAAGAAGGAAGGATGAAGAATTCTTCACTTAAGATCCAGCAATTGACGACAGGCAAATGGGTAGTAATGGAGGTGCTTGGCTTCAATACCAAGCATAAGAGCATCATCATTGCTTCCAATGAGTTAAGCCCTATCCAACGTAACATCTTCGTGGTAGACACCAAGACAGACAAGCGCACATTGATGGACGACAATGGAAAGGGATGGCACAATGCCACCTTGAGCGAAAGTGGTCAGTATATTTACGATAACTATTCTACCCCTACCATACCTCGCAACATCGCCATCGTAAATGTGGAGAATGGCAAACGTACTGCTTACTTCAAGGCTGAAAATCCTTGGAAAGGCTACAATGTACCAGAGTATAGTTGCGGTACTATCAAGGCTGCCGACGGTAAGACAGACCTCTATTATCGTATGGTGAAACCAGTCAACTTCGACCCCAATAAAAAGTATCCTACCATTATATATGTATATGGTGGTCCTCACGCCCACAATGTGGATGCTCGCTGGAATTATTGCAGTCGTGGTTGGGAAACCTACATGGCGGAGAAAGGCTATCTACTCTTTATCCTTGACAACCGTGGTAGTGAAAACCGTGGCAAGGCTTTCGAGCAAGTCACTTTCCGTCAGCTCGGTCAAGAGGAAATGAAAGACCAAATGAAAGGTGTCGAATACTTAAAGAGTCTTCCTTATGTAGATGCCAATAAGATTGGTGTGCATGGATGGAGTTTCGGTGGTTTCATGACTATCTCCTTAATGACCAACTATCCAGATGTATTCAAAGTTGGTGTAGCTGGTGGTCCTGTCATCGACTGGCATTGGTACGAAGTAATGTATGGCGAGCGTTATATGGACACTCCCCAAACCAATCCTGAAGGTTATAAAAAGACATCACTGCTCTACACTGCCAAGAATCTCAAGGGCAAGCTCCAGATTATCCAAGGCTTAAATGATGTGACCGTAGTTCCTCAACACTGTCTCACATTCCTAAAGGCTTGTATCGCTGCAGGGACTCAACCCGATTTCTTCGTATATCCTGGCGAGCCTCATAACATGAGAGGTCATCAGAGCACTCACCTTCATGAGCGCATCAGTCAATATTTCTTTGATTACTTGAAATAAAATCATTTGGGAATTTAAGAGAATTTAAAGGAAGTTAGAGAGAAGTTAAAGGACAATAGTTTTAGGGACAGTTCTCGATTATTCTTCACTTTTCGTTCTTCACCCTTCACTAATAAAGCCGTTGTCCCTTAACTTCCTTAACGACCGAAGGGAGTGATAACTTCTTTTAAATTCTATAAATTCCCAACAATTATAACAACAAAACAACAATAACTTACAGCAAATGAAAATTTTATTGTTAGGAGGCGGTGGTCGCGAGCACGCCTTAGCATGGAAAATCGCTCAAAGCGATTAGTGTGAGAAACTCTTTATTGCTCCCGGTAATGCTGGTACTCAGAATGTCGGCGAAAATGTCAATATCAAGGCAGATGACTTTGAAGCTCTCAAGAACTTCGCTGCAGAGAATGGCATTGACATGGTAGTCGTTGGCCCTGAAGACCCATTGGTAAAGGGTGTGTACGATGACTTCAAGAATGACGAGCGTACAAAGCACATCCCAGTTATCGGTCCATCTAAGGCTGGTGCCGTATTGGAGGGCAGCAAGGACTTTGCCAAGCAATTCATGAAACGCCATAACATCCCAACAGCTAAATATGAGACATTTGATGGTACTACGCTCGAAAAAGGCTTAAAGTTCCTTGAAACATTAAAGGCTCCTTATGTATTAAAGGCTGATGGTCTTTGCGCAGGAAAGGGTGTTCTCATTCTTCCCACCCTCGAAGAAGCGAAGAAAGAGCTGAAAGAGATGCTCGGCGGTATGTTTGGCAACGCTTCCGCTCGTGTAGTCATCGAGGAATTCTTGAGTGGCATTGAATGTTCTGTATTTGTTCTCACAGACGGCAAGAACTACAAGATTTTGCCTGAGGCTAAAGACTACAAGCGCATCGGTGAGCATGACACTGGCTTGAATACTGGTGGCATGGGTAGTGTTTCCCCTGTTCCATTCGCCACCAAGGAATGGATGAAAAAGGTGGAAGACCGCATCATTCGTCCTACCGTAGAGGGTTTGGCAAAGGAGAACATCGACTACAAGGGATTTATCTTCTTCGGACTTATCAACGTAGAGGGCGAACCTATGGTCATCGAATATAACTGTCGAATGGGTGACCCTGAGACGGAGAGTGTAATGCTTCGTTTGAAAAGCGACATTGTAGACCTTTTCGAGGGTGTTGCCGCTGGCGATTTAGACAAGCGTGATATTGAGTTTGATGAACGAGCAGCAGTCTGTGTCATGCTTGTAAGCGGTGGTTATCCAGAGGCATACAAGAAAGGCTATCCCATCGAGGGCATTGACCAAGTAGATGGTTCTGTCGTTTTCCATTCGGGTACAGCCGTAAAAGATGGTCAGATAGTTACCAATGGTGGTCGTGTCATCGCTGTAAGCTCATACGGAAAAGACAAGGAAGAAGCGTTGAAAAAGAGCTTCGCTGAAGCCCAGAAGATCCACTTCACCGATAAATATTTCCGCTCAGATATTGGACAAGATCTGTAATCGAATTAAAAAGCATGCTAAAGAAGAAGAGAATACAAAATCAGATAGCGGAGAGTCGCTTCACCTTACCTATTGCCGCAACCCTTATCGCCTTGATATGGGTTGCTGTAGGTTTATTGGTATCCAACATTTGGGCACAATTTGCTTTCACCATTATCTCTACGTTCTTGATGGTAGAGCTGAACAACCGCAATGCCCTCATGCGTACTTATAGCCGTATGGTGTCATGCAGCTTCCTTGTACTCATCACTATGGCAGGCTTACCAACCTTGACACTAAAGGGATGTATCGTAACAATGTGCTATATAGCCTTTTACCTCATTGCATGGAACACCTATCAAGACAAGCGGTCGGTAGGATGGACATTCTATGCTTATCTCTGCATAGGATTGGCATCTACTATCTTCATCCAAATACTCTATCTTCTACCTTTCCTTTGGCTGCTGATGATCGCATTCACCAATTCTCTCAGCGTGAAGAATATCTGTGCCTCTATTCTTGGACTAATTACTCCTTATTGGTTCTCGGCAGGTTTCTATATATTCAAAGGAAATTTCCAAAGTTTCATCGCTCATTTCAATGAATTGATGGACTTGACTTCGCTTTTCGATTACTCACAGTTGACCGATCATCTCGTCATCAGCTATTCCTTCATCTTCATCATTGCCATCATAGGAATTATCCATTTCTTGCGCTCCAGTTATGCTGACAAGATACGTACACGAATGATTTATGAGTCACTGATAGTGATGGACTTAGTTAGCATCGCTCTCATGGTCCTGTTGCCTAATCATGCTTACGAATGGGGAGGCATCTGTATTGTGAACACAGCTCCATTAGTTGCCCATTTCATCACTTTCACCCATACAAAACTGACGAACATCACATTCGTCACCATGTCTATCATCGCGATATTGATTACGCTATACAACATTGCCATTCCGCCCATGTTATTCATAAATATGATTTAAGCAAAGAGAAATGAGTTGGATAATTTCATTTTTAATCGACTGGGGCTATTGGGGAATGCTTGTAGCAGCATTCTTGGCTGGTAGCTTTTTCCCATTCAGCAGTGAGGCAGTGATGGCAGGGCTACAAGCAGCAGGACTTCATGCCATTCCTTTGGTTGTATATGGTAGCATTGGCAATGTGCTGGGTTCTATGTTCAACTACGGTATCGGAAGAATGGGCAAGCTCGACTGGATAGAGAAATACTTGCACGTTAAGAAAGAAAGCCTTGACAAGGCAGAACGTTTTATGGCTGGTCACGGTGCATGGATGGGGTTCTTTGCCTTTCTGCCTCTGTTGGGTAGCGCAATCACCATCGTATTAGGACTGACCCGTGCCAATCTTGCCATTTCCATTCTCAGCATCACCATCGGAAAGGTACTGAGATACATACTGCTTGTTTATGGCATTAGCTTACTTATTTGAAAAAATATGAAACGACTCTTATACCTTATTATAATCAGCTTGACTCTTGTAGGTTGTACGAACCGAGACAAGAACATCAATGCCAATGTACCCACCGTTACAGTCACTATCGAACCTTTCCGCTATTTCGTCAACCAAATAGCAGGCGACAAGGTCAATGTCAATGTGATGGTACCAGTTGGTAACAATCCAGAGACTTACGAGCCAACGGCACGACAAATGGTGGCATTATCCAAGAGCATCCTTTATTTTAAGGTTGGTAGAATAGGCTTTGAGGAAACTTGGATGAAGAAGCTCATACAAAATGCCCCCGACATGAAAGTCATTGACACTTCTATCGGCATTCGTCCTGCCAAGACAGAGGGCGGTGTCATCGACCCTCATACTTGGATGAGCATTTCCAATGCTCGTATCATTGCAAGGAATATCTATCAAGCATTATGCAGACAACAGCCCAAAGACAGCAGCGAATTCAAACGCAACTATGCCCTGTTTGTGAAAAAACTCAATTCTTTGGAAAAACAGATTGCCCTACTCATGGACAAGTCTGCTCACAGTCATGTGGAGAGTTTTGTCATCTATCACCCAGCCCTTACCTACTTTGCCCGTGACTATGGCATCACCCAACTCCCAATCGAAGAAGAAGGGCGAGAACCAAGTATTGCCCAAATACAAGCTCTCATAGACAAAGCCAAAAGAGAAGCCATCACCACGGTATTCATCCAAAAGGAGTTTGCCAATCGCAATACACAAACATTTCTCAATGCCACCCATACCCAACCCATAGAAATCAATCCTCTCCGTTATGACTGGGATTCAGAAATGATTTATATCGCAAAGAAATTGTCTAATAAATAAGTTACTTACAAAAATATGACATACCCCATCATCAAGATAGAACACCTCTTTGCTGGTTATGGTGAGAAGCAAGTGCTCAACGACATCAACCTAACGGTTTATGCCGATGATTACTTGGGCATCATCGGTCCCAACGGTGGTGGAAAAACTACGCTTATGCGCCTTATATTAGGCTTAAAAAAGCCTTCGAACGGCAATATAAGATATTTCAAAGACGGCAAGGAGACAAAGGAGATAACCATGGGCTATCTTCCTCAGTACAATGCCCTCGACCGTCAATTCCCTATCTCTGTATATGAAGTCGTACTGTCGGGCTTGAGCAAGTCCAAAGGCTTGTTCTCCCATTATACCCAAGTACATCATCAACAAGTGCTCGACACATTGGAACGTATGCAACTTCTTGACTTGAAAGACAGTCATATCGGAGCATTAAGCGGTGGACAACTCCAGCGTGTACTTCTCGCTCGCGCTATCGTATCCAAGCCAGATGTAGTCATTTTAGACGAGCCCAATACCTACATTGACCGTAGGTTTCAAAAGCAGATGTATGAAATGCTGGAACAAATCAACAAAGACTGCGCTATCATCATCGTTAGCCACGACATTGCCGAAGTGCTCAATAACGTAAAGCACATCGCTTGCGTAAACCACCACCTGCACTATCACGACACGGCAGATATGCCCAAGGAGAAACTGGAAGAACACTTCCTGAATGTATAATAAGGACAGAATAAGGTAATAAAAGATAAATTTGGATAATAGACATGAAAGAGGTAATAACATTGGATATGCTACAGTCAACAGGTGTTGGCGCAATAGCTCTAATTACAGGAATGTTGATGACACGCAAAATCACATGGTTGCAGAAATTCTGTATTCCATCACCTGTCTCAGGAGGAATATTGTTTTCGTTAGCCACATTGGCACTTTACTTAACCTGTGGCATTGAAGTATCCTTCGACGGAACATTAAAAGATGTATTCATGCTTGCCTTTTTCACTTCCGTAGGATTTCAATCCAATATCAAGGTACTCAAACAAGGAGGAAAGACCTTGGTGATGATGCTTGTGTTATTAGTTGTCATCATCATAGCCCAAAACTTAATCCCACAACTTATCACCCGAAGCATGGGAGTCAGCCCATTGGTTGGTATGGCAGCAGGTTCCATATCCATGGCAGGTGGACATGGAACGGCAGGAGGTTTCAGTTCCGTATTGGAAGAAATGGGATTACAAGGAGCTGGCACTATATCAATGGCTGCCGCCACATTTGGATTAATAGCAGGTTCTGTTATCGGTGGTCCTGTTGCAGAACGACTTATCCGAAAGCATCTTACTTCTGAGCACATGGAGCCAAAAGACTATGAGATTGACCCAGCGATGGCAGGCATTGAGAGCGACGAGGCATCGCCTGCAGGAAGGGAGAAACATATCAGCAGCAACGAGATAGAGTTCCAGCAATATGCTTCAGCCACCTATTCCCTGCTCGTCGTCATGGCATTAGGTACCTTGGTCAGCAAGTTATTGCAATATACAGGGATTACATTCCCTACTTACTTTGGAGCCTTAATCATGGCAGCCATTGTCAGGAACATTGCCGAGCAGACTCCATATAGAAAGAAATTGGAAATAGAAAAGATTGTAAGCGTTGGCAATATTTGCCTCTCCGTATTCTTGGGTATGGCAATGATCTCACTCAAACTATGGGAGTTGCAGACCTTGGCTCTACCATTGATTGCCATCCTCATCTCCCAAGTTGCGCTGATGATACTGTTCACTTATTTCATCGCTTTCCACCTATTAGGACGTGATTATGATGCCGCTGTATTGGTATCTGGCATCTGTGGCTTCGGACTCGGAGCCACCCCTAATGCAATGGCAAACATGAGTGCCGTTTGCTATAAATATCATTATTCAGTCAAGCCTTTCCTCATAGTTCCTATCATCGGAGCCATGTTCGTAGACTTGCTCAACACCGGCATCATCACCATGTTCTTGAACTGGATAAGGTAAAGCTAAAGATATAATATAACCTAAAAAACATCAGCAAAGATATGTTATCTCTTTTCTTTTTATTAACTTTGCCCGAGATTTGTGTATAATCACATTAAGAATATACTATATTGAAATATAATACATTTATTTTTAAAATAATGAAAAAGTACAAATTAGTGGACAACATCTTCGGATGGGTCGCGTTCATCATTGCGGCTTTCGTTTATTGTTCCACAATTGAACCGACAGCCAGCTTCTGGGACTGTCCTGAGTTTATCACTACTGCTTACAAGCAGGAGATCGGTCACCCACCTGGGGCACCTTTCTTTATGCTTTTGGGCAATTTCTTTACACACTTTGCCAGCGATACCACACAAGTGGCTAAGATGGTGAACACGATGAGCGCACTATTGAGTGCAATCTGCATCATGTTCCTTTTCTGGACCATCACACACTTAGCTCGCAAGCTCATCATCGGCGACTGGAAAGAAATGACTACCAACAAGATGATAGCTATTGAAGCATCTGGTATGGTGGGCGCACTCATCTACACTTTCAGCGATACATTCTGGTTCTCCGCTGTAGAGGGTGAGGTATATGCGTTTTCTTCCGCTTTCACAGCCGTCGTGTTCTGGCTGATATTGAAATGGGAAGACCATGCCGACGAACCTCATAGCGACCGTTGGCTCGTACTCATCGCCTATATGGTAGGTTTGAGCATTGGCGTTCACTTGCTTAACTTGCTTTGTATCCCTGCCATGGTATTGGTATATTACTACAAGAAAGTACCACACGCAAACTTGAAAGGTTCTTTGCTTGCATTGGTTGTATCTTTCTTGGTAGTGTTTGCCGTATTGTACGGTGTCGTACCAGGTATCATCACCGTAGGCGGATGGTTTGAGTTATTCTTCGTCAATGTGCTCGGCTGCCCATTCAACACGGGTGAGATTGTTTACATCATTTGCCTTGTGGCAAGTGTCATCTGGGGTATCTACGAGACCTTCAACGCAAGTGAAAAGAACGTAAGACGACAGAACATTGCATTTATTCTCGGCTTCGGTATGCTTGGCATCCCATTCTTTGGTTATGGGTGGAGTGCAGTTATCTGTGGCGTTATCGTGATGGCAATCCTTTGGTTCGTACTCAACTACAAACGCAAGAACGCAGAGGGGAAACCACAGCTTTGGATTACCGCTCGTATCAAGAATACAGCCTTGCTCTGTATGTTGATGCTGATGATTGGTTACTCCAGCTATGCCCTCATTGTCATTCGAAGCTCTGCCAATCCTCCTATGGACCAGAACTCACCAGAGGACATCTTTACCTTGGGCAATTACTTGAGTCGTGACCAGTATGGTGCCTATCCTTTGTTCTACGGACAAGCCTATACCTCACAAGTAGCCCTCCAAGTAGACGGCAATATGTGTAAGCCTGTGATGGAGGAAGGCGCACCTGTATATCAACGCAAGGAAAAGGCTTCAAAGGACGAGAAGGACTCTTACTTCGTAGTGAGCCACAAGAATAAGTACAAGTACGCACAGAATATGTTCTTCCCTCGTATGTGGGACGCAGCTCACACACAGGCTTACGAGGACTGGATGGGCGGCGTGGATGGTACCGAAGTGCCTTACGACCGTTGCGGTGAGAACATCATGGTAAAGGTTCCTTCACAGATAGACAACCTCCGCTTCTTCCTGTCATATCAGTGCAACTTCATGTACTGGCGTTACTTCATGTGGAACTTTGCCGGTCGTCAGAACGACATCCAAGGTAACGGTGAGCCAGAGCATGGCAACTGGATTACAGGTTTCTCTTTTATTGATAATGCTATGTATGGTGACCAGAGCAAGTTGCCTGATGACCTAAAGCAGAACAAAGGACATAACGTATTCTATTGTATGCCTTTGATTCTTGGTCTCATAGGTCTTTTCTGGCAGGCTTGGTACACTCGCAAGCGCAAGATTGTCAAGGACGGCAAAGAGGTAGAGGAAGTTCTCCCTATCGGTATCCAGCAGTTCTGGGTAGTATTCTTCCTGTTCTTCATGACTGGTCTTGCCATTGTCATTTACCTAAACCAAGTACCAATGCAGCCACGTGAGCGTGACTATGCTTACGCTGGTTCTTTCTATGCTTATGCCATTTGGTGTGGTCTTGGTGTACTTGCCATCCTCGACCTGCTGAAGAAGAAAGCTAACTTGAGTGGCACTGCCGTATCTGCCATCGTAGCAGTCATAACATTGCTTGTACCTATACAGATGGCTTCCCAGATATGGGACGACCACGACCGCTCTAACCGTTACACTTGCCGTGACTTCGGACAGAACTACTTGATGTCACTTCAGGAGAAAGGAAATCCTATCATCTTCACCAATGGTGACAATGACACTTTCCCACTTTGGTACAACCAAGAGGTAGAGGGTGTAGGAACCGATGCCCGAGTATGTAACTTGAGTTACTTGCAGACCGACTGGTATATCGACCAGATGAAACGCCCTGCCTACAACTCTCCATCCGTGCCTATCACATGGCCTCGTCTGGACTTCTGTTCTGGTACCAATGAGTATGTACAGGTAATGCCAGAGATCAAGAAACAAATCCTTGATTTCTACAAGGAGAACCCAGAGAACGCCAAGAAGCAATTTGGACCAGAGCCTTTCGAGTTGAAGAATGTCTTAAAGAACTGGGTACGCAGTAAGAATGCAGATATGCACATCATCCCAACCGATACTCTCTACATTACGATTGATAAGAACGCTGTAAAGAAAAGTGGTATGATGATGGCTTCTGATACAATCCCAGACAAGATGGTAATCTCTCTCGCTGGAAAGAATGCCCTCTATAAAAATGACTTGATGATGCTCGAGATGTTGGCTCAAAGTAACTGGACTCGTCCTCTCTACGTGGCTTTGACCGTGGGTGAAGACAACTACATGAACCTTGGCGACAACTTCGTGCAAGAGGGACTTGCCAACCGCATTACCCCATTCACCACCAACAAGCCTGGTGCCAAGAACTTCGATACAGAGAAAGCTTATCACAATATCATGACTCGCTTCAAGTTTGGCAACTTGAAACAACGTGGTCTTTATATTGATGAGACAACGATGCGTATGTGCTATACACATCGCCGATTGCTGGCTCAAACAGCTCTCCAGCTTATAGCAGAGAACAAGAACGGAAAAGCTCTTGACATCTTAAAGAAAGCTGACACTGAGATACCTGGCTACAATGTCACCATCGACTATATGAGCGGTGGTTTAGACATGGCTCGTGGTTGGGCACTTGTAGGGCAAAAAGCCAAAGCGAAAGAATATGACACCAAGGTATGGACCAATGCGTACCAATACCTCAACTACTACCTTTCACTTAACAACGATCGCTTCATCCAGGCTCAAACTGATTGTATTCGTCAGATTATGATCATGCAGAGCACCATTGAGGTTACAGAGATTATAGATCGCAACTTGGCTAAGAAATATGAAAGCCAGTTGAACAACCTCTATACCTTGTATCGTGGCCGTGGCGGTCAAATGCCAAAAGGCAATTAAACAATAAAATAAAACGTAATTAACATTATACAAAATGTTTATCGAACAACCAGCCAAATGGTTAAGATGGCTATATCCTAAGGCTATCTGGAGAATGGACCCAAGCGAACGTGCAGTTTATCTCACGTTCGACGACGGTCCAATCCCAGAGTCTACTCCTTTCATTCTCAAGACACTAAAAGAGTTTAACATCAAGGCTACGTTCTTCATGGTTGGTGAGAACGTGTTACGCCACCATGACCTTTACAACCAGATTCTGGCAGAAGGACATCAGGTGGGCAATCACACATTTAACCATATAGGAGCCTTGAAACATCGTGTCATCTCATACGTCTTGAATACGAATAAGGCTAACGAGCTTATCCATGCCCACCTCTTCCGCCCACCCCATGGATGGATGCGACCAAGTGAATACTGGTGGTTGCACCGCACCTACAAGGTCATCATGTGGGACCTTGTGACACGCGACTATTCCAAGTGGTTAACAGCAGAAGATGTTCTAAACAATGTGAAACGATACACCCGTAACGGAAGCATCATCACATTCCATGATTCATTGAAAAGTATAGATAAACTTCACTACGCCTTACCCGCAGCCATCAAATGGCTAAAGGAGCAAGGTTACGAGTTTAAAATTTTTAATTAATTATAATCTATGGATAATAAAAAAATCAACAGCTATAGGGCAATGGCATCCTTTGTTAGAGCTTTTTTTGAGGCTTTCACACGTGGAGTTGTAGATGCCAACACTGAGGTGACCGATAGCTTCGACAAGAAGAATGACTCCAAACTCATCAAACAACTAATGGTAGAACACTATGAAGAAATAAGCCATCACTACCTTGAGACGATATTTCTCGCCTTATGTAGACTCAACTACACCGATTTCGACCAAGTGGAAAAAGCAATGTCTCCTGCCATGCGCAACAACAAAGGAGATGAAATGGAGGCTTATCTAAAGGTAGCCTGCAAATCTCCTCAACTCTACAAGGCTATGGTAGTTGAGTACAAGCGTAATTTCTACTGGTTACTGGAAGGTAGGCTTACTACACTGAGCGAACATGTACGTGATTACACACATGGCGTACTTATCAGCCTCGCTGATGAGACATTAGCCATCCACTTGCTTGTACGTGTCATCTTAAAGGCATACGCTGCAGGATTACAATGCGGATCTGCCGACAAATCGGCACCTTGCTCATTCCATATGCCTTCCATTCACGCCATGTTGCTCAACAATGTGAACTTGCTGCTTAACGAAGCACCGCTCACATTAAACAGCGATGACCCGATAGCACTTTTCAAAGAAGCCTGCAAAGGGAAAGAAGAAAACTACAACACGCTCTTTAATACGTTAAATGATACGATGAAAGAGCTTGCAAACGGTTGATGTAGTTAATAGTTTATAGTTTACAGTTTATAGGGTATAGATAAGTGATAGTTTACAATTTATAGTTTATAGCAAGATTGCCCTATAAACTGTAAACTGTAAACTATTAACTATAAACTGTTATTGCATATCATATACTACTTGCATCAGTTTCTTGCCTAAGGCATCAGCCTCTTTCATCGTAGAAGCCTCACTATAGACACGAATGATAGGCTCGGTATTGCTCTTACGAAGATGCACCCATTTATCAGGGAAATCAAGTTTGACACCATCAATGTCTGTTACTTGAACATCCTGCTCCTTACCATACATTTCCTTTACTTTCACAAGAATAGCATCCACATCCGTAGAAGGAGTCAAGTCGATGCGGTTCTTAGCTATGAAATAGTTAGGGAAAGAAGCACGTAGCTCACTTGCTCGGCATCCTTTCTGAGCCAAACTGCTCAAGAACAAGGCAATACCAACAAGGGCATCACGACCATAGTGGCTCTCTGGATAGATAACTCCACCATTGCCTTCACCACCAATCACAGCACCAACTTCCTTCATCTTAGTAGTTACATTTACCTCACCTACTGCTGCTGCAGTATACTTTCCACCATGCTTCTCAGTAATATCTCGAAGTGCACGAGTTGAAGAAAGGTTACTAACTGTATTACCAGACTTATGGCTCAATACATAGTCGGCTACACTTACAAGGGTATATTCCTCGCCAAACATATTACCATCCTCACAGATGAAAGCCAAACGGTCAACATCTGGGTCAACAACGATACCAAGGTCATAACCACCTTGCTTTATCTCGCCCATGATACCACCTAAGTTCTTCTCCAAAGGCTCTGGATTGTGAGCGAAGTCACCATTAGGCGTTCCATTCAAGAAAGTACTCTTTACGCCTAAAGCATCCAACAACTGAGGCAAGATAACACCACCTACCGAGTTGATGCTATCGACACAAACATTGAAATGAGCACGCTTGATAGCCTCTACATCCACCAATTCCAAATTAAGAACCGACTGGATATGTAAGTTCTGATATTTCTCGCTATCATAGCTATAATCACCAAGGTGATCTACATCTGCATATTCAAAATCTTCTTTCTCTGCAATCGCCAACACCTCGTTGCCATCATCCTTGGTAAGGAACTCGCCCTCATGATTAAGTAACTTGAGGGCATTCCACTGACGAGGATTATGACTTGCAGTAATGATGATACCACCAGCTGCTCCGCTCATGCGAACAGCAAGCTCGGTTGTAGGAGTAGTAGCCAAGTCAATGTCGAGGACATCATAGCCAATGCCCATCAACGTACCGCAAACCACGTTTTTAACCATCAAGCCAGAGATGCGTGCATCACGTCCCACAACAATAGTGTTGCTATCCGACTTTCCACTACGACGAATGAAAGTAGCATAGGCTGATGTAAACTTCACGATATCGAGCGGATTTAATGTATCGCCCGCTGGTCCACCGATAGTACCACGGATACCAGATATAGACTTTATCAGTGTCATAGATAAAAATTTTATATGGTTCTCTTTTATCTTCCTCTTTGTAAGGTCATGTCATAGAGACAAGCATAAACACTTCCTGAAGCAGCAGACGTACCGTAGGTGTGTGGTACCAAGATACGTACATGGGCTATCTTCTCGCTTGCTGTCTGTGGTCGCCCAATCTTCACCCAAGTGAAAGGAGTGAGCCAACCCGAAGGCACGGCTGCGGAAGTACTGGAATAGCCGTATGCTTTTGCCATCAAGCTACTGGAAGTATCGAATGTACCTGTAAATGTACCAGAGGTATTAGTTACGCTCATCTTGTCTGGTAGATAAGAATAACCAACGACATTATTGCTCAACTGCAAGGAAGTTGTACTGATACGAGCCTCAGTCTTGAGATTATACTCAGAGAACCTGACAAGCACGTCCGTTGTCTCACCCTGCTTGATATAGTCACCGCATCCCTGGTCTATGACTTGCATATAGATACCGTTGCTCTCAAAAAGCACATACTCATTGTTGGCTTTTGCAGTGTCGGTCAAGGTCATGCCTTTGTCGAAACGCTCCTTAAACTGCGCCTCAGTAATCACCTTGATATTCTCGTTACGCAAGAATGCGTTAATGGAGTCACGCTCACGATTACGCAAATCTGCATAAGTCTCACTATCACTACAAGCGGCAAAAGAGCACAATGCCGCAACAGCTATCATTGCAAACAAAAGTTTCTTCATTATTCTTTACTTATAATCTTATTTATTTGGCAAAGTTACGAAAAAGATAAGAAACAAGCGAAAGTATGTCATTGATTTTATTATAATTTATCAATTCTTGATAGCAACGCTTGTTTTTGGCACTTTCATCTTAAATATTCGGCGTATGCGTTGAATGCCTTGACAACTATTTCCTCTGCCTCTCGCATATTGCAATACAAACGACCGCCAGAGGCATTAAGATGCCCTCCTCCATTGAAGAACTCCTCAGCAACCTTATTGCATGGGAAATCATCTACCGAGCGTAGACTTACCAAGATGAGGTTGGATTTGTCAGTATCTTCACGAAGTGAGATCGAGAACTTCAAGCCTTTGATACGCAAAGGCTCATTCACCAATCCCTCCAAATCGCCCTTGATAAAGTGGAAACGTTTCATCTCCCTGCGAGTCACAGTATAGTAAGAAGCGTGCAAATCCTCGAACACATTCAGCTTCTTGCCCATAACATACCCCCGGAACTTGATAGCCCAAGGACTATAATTATTAAATACATTACGGTAAATCTTATCCTTGTCAATGCCCTTGGTAAGTAATTGGCTGATGATGAAGTAAATCTTTGGGTCGGAAGAATTGTAAGTAAACCCACCTGTATCCGTCATCATGCCACAATAGACACAAGTTGCCCATTTCTTGTTTACCTGCACAAAGCCACCAAGTTGCCACACAAGGCGGAACACCAATTCGCTGGCACTGCTCAGATGAGGTTGCGAAATCATCATTTCGGCATCCAAAGAGGGAGCAAGATGATGGTCTATGACAACCTTTTTTGCCTTACAAGAAGTGAGCACACTTTCCATTTCATCCAGACGACTCGCTCCACTGAAATCCAAACAGAAAACAAGGTCTGCCTGACTGAAAATCTGCTGTACCTGTTCAGGATGCTTGTCATACCTTACTATGCTTTGGCTTTCTGGCAACCAATGCAAGAAATCAGGCATGGCATCAGGGACACACACCTGTGCCTCCTTGCCCAAAGTGTGCAAATACCAATACCATCCCAACGAGGAGCCCACGGCATCGCCATCAGGTGACTTATGGCAACATATTACAATACGCTGAGAAGCCGCTATCATCTCTCGAAGGGTAGCGGCTTCTTGTTCTGTCAAAATATTTATATCCATTTAGAAGAGTTTGTTTGGATAAACACCCTCGTCTACAAGGCTCTGGATCTTATCAACAACACTCTGGCGGTCGGCAGAATAAGTTACGCCAAACCACTTGCTGGTAGTATCGAGCACCTTCACTGTTGCCGTACCCTCGTTGATGAGCTTGTTGACCATCAATGGGATAAAGAACTCAGCTTTCAAGTTTTCCATGTTCTTTGGATTGCTCAAGAACTCCTTGAAGTAAGCCTCGCTATGCTCGAAATAGTCTGGAGTAAAGCCCCATACGTTCATAGAAACAGGGGTATTGTCTGCGACAGCTACCCATTTGCCTTCTTCGTCCTTGTAAGAAACCTTGCCGTCAATGCGCATAATCTCCGTACGCTCTACGACTGTGGTCAAGTTCTCGTTTTCATCCTTAGAACAGATACCACGAGCCACAGTACCATTCTCACTCAAGGTGTTGCCAACACGGAAACCTACCATTGCATAACGATTGGTACTGCCCTCTGGAAGTTCAGAAAGGAACTTGCCAATAACCTTGAAGCAATCTCGATTATAGAAGTCATCACAGTTGATGACACAGAAAGGTTCCTTGATGATGTTCTTTGCCATCAACACTGCATGGTTTGTACCCCAAGGTTTCTGGCGACCCTCTGGAACAGCAAAGCCTTCTGGAAGATCATCCAGTGCCTGGAAGCAAAGCTCCGCAGGGATATGTCCCTCGTACTTGGAAAGAATCTTCTCACGGAATTGATCCTCGAAATCCTTACGAATAACAAAGACAATCTTCCCAAATCCTGACTGAATGGCATCGTAAATACTATAATCCATGATGGTTTCTCCGTTTGGTCCCAGGCCATCAAGCTGTTTCAGACCACCGTAACGGCTACCCATACCAGCCGCTAAGAGCAATAAAGTTGGTTTCATTTTCTTATTGTATTAATAGTTGATTGTTACGTTTGACGATGCAAATATACGTAATTTTTCTGAATTATAAGCGTAATGGAATAAAAAACTTGCAAAAAAAGGATGTCCCTTTAGAGAGTCTCAAAACTGGTTACCATGACACCCATTTAAACGGTAGGGCGATGAGGCTTGATCGCTAATAGCGACAAACCCTCATCGCTATTAGCGATCAAGCCTCATCGCCCTACCGACTATTTTAGAACGGATAGCCCACCGCCAAATGGATACTTTGGGCATCCTTGAAACTCTTTATATTGTAAAAACCACTCTTGCCTGTATCGTATGGCACATGTAGACCGATGCCCCAATCCACTCGTATCACAAACATACCCATATCATAGCGCAAACCTACTCCTGTCCCCACAGCCATCTGCTTGTAGAATGTCTTAACATCGAACTGTCCTGGTAAAAGCTCATTACGTCTCAATGTCCACACATTACCCATGTCTAAGAACAAAGCGCCGCAAAGATTACCCCATATACGAGGACGATACTCTAAATTTGCCAAGAACTTAATATCACCAGTCTGATAAATATAAGCGACGAACTTACTATCTACAGGGGTGAAATCAGCAGGACCAATGCTCCTTACATTGAAAGCTCGGATACTATTGGCACCACCTACATAGAACAATTCATAATAAGGAGCAACATCTGAATTGCCATAGCTCCATATCACTCCAGCATTAAGATGTCCGACAAGCGTTGATTTCTCACTCAATCGCCAATACTTCACGAAATCAGTCTCCACCTTAAGGAATTGGGCAAACGGATTCTTGAACATTTCCTTTTCTTTCTCGTTCCATTTCCTACCTGCCACCAAATAGCCCAAAGAGAGCACATTGCCAGCCTCGCTCACCGTTGTGGACCACACGATAGGATGCCTATAACTCTGTGGACTTTTGTAAGTATAGGTGTAGCTCATCTTCGGAACGAACCTATCTGCCATAGATACCATCAAGGAAGGATGCTCCATCATCAAAGTATCAAAAGCCGCCGTACTACTGTTCATATACTCATAAGCCAAGATAAGAGGACTAAACGAATGGCGATGCTGATAGGAGGTCGCCCAGTCATAGGTCAATTCTCCCGACACGACATGACGGCGGAAATAGCCTGCACGATTAAGGATGTTCATGGAAGCCTTGATGGTTGTCGTCGGAGTACCATAATAACGCCTTGGAAGATGTCCTTGTCGGAAACGGCGCTCATTCTGTGCCATCGTCCGGAACATATTCCAAGGAGTAAGAATACGTGGGAATGACAACGAAACATCCGAACCTACCTCGTATGAGTTAATCTTATTGGCATTGCCACTTTCCTTACGGATGGTTTGCCACTCATGCGAGCCATGCAAGTTGATGTCCAACTTTTCACCACCTCGAAAAGCATTGCGCTTGGTAAGACCGATAACCAACTCTGGTCCTACCCTGCCAGAAGTTTTTCCTCTGGCATTCGCTTCCACATAGAAGTCGTATGGTTTATCAAACACCAAGTCTATATTGGCATCGAGCGTATCATTACGCACTGCCAAAGCCTGAGCCGTATCCATCATCACTTGCTTACGAGGGGTAAACTGAATATTGGTATAGCTGAAAAGTCCTGTTGACACAAGTCCTCTCTTGGCAGCTTCTTCGTTCTCCACCTTGTAAAGCTGGCGAGGACGAAGATGGAGGTCACGCAAGACTACACCTGCACGAATAGGCATTTTCTTACCCGCATAATGGAAACTAAGACTACGGCGCACAAACGAGTCGGTAAGTTCCTCCATAAACTGCTTGCGGAAATTGATGTTAATGTTGCCTATATACCACTGGCGTTTTGCCAAGGTATCAATGCTATCTGCAAGTGTCAACCGTACCTGTGCCTTACCAGGTGTGTTGATAGTATCTGCCAAGTAAGAAGCATATCCATTCTTATAATAATAGTATCCATTGTTACGAAACAACCGGGTAAGGCGTTGTCGCTCTTGTTCCAGCAGAGATACATTGAAAGGTGTACCCTTTCCTATCAAGGCAAAGTTACGTGTTGAGTCTATCAAGTGCTTGCCATGTGTAGGAAACCCAATATACGCTACCGAATCCAGTGTCCATAAATGACCTAAGTCTACCTGATATGCCACCTTTGCTTTCTTGGGATTTCTTTCCGTGATGACATCGTATGTCACTTTTCCATTGAAATAGCCATATTTTACCAACTGATTCTCTGCTACCTGTGCTCTCAGTTGTGGATTTACATTCGCCATCAGCTTAGGTTTGGAACCAAATGCCTTGGTTATCCATTTGGCAAAGGCACCATTGGACTGGGAAAAAGCATTCCATATCCATAGACGGACAGGAAAAGGAGTGCGATGGTAACTGCTTCCAAAAAGAGAGCCATTAGGTGCCGATGCCAACACATACTCCATCTCCACTTTCGTTGAGTCGGCATATTTTCCCTCTTTATAGTTGGTGTACTCTATCGGCTTCAAGCCCGTGAACAACTGCTCGTCATCCTTGAGGGCACTCGTGGAAGAACACCCTGCCAATATTTGCATGACAAGACTTGTCATTACACCTATATATATAAGGTATAGCTTATTCTTTCTCATAACTCACATCATTTTTTCTCTTGAAACTTCAATGGGTCGAACATTCGAGGCGTTGTTGTCGTTATTGAATCTCGCTTTGGTACAGTAGTCGTTGGAGCTGCTGGAACTTGTTGCTTCTCGGTCTTGAAGCGGAAAATATCCTTGAAACGTTGAAGTTTTCTACGCCACATAAAACCTACGCCATACTCGCCTATCTGTCCCTCCAACCAGTCGTAGGTACTGTTATTATAAAAAGCGCGTATGTATTGGCTTGCCCCCTCATTGAGTCGGTATTGTAACTCCACATTATTAAAGAAAGTGTTGTTCTTGGTGGCATTCTCCAGTTCCGCACCAGTGGATACTTGCCCACCAACGCTAAAACTCAATCGGTTGTTGAAGAAACGCTTGGCAAACTTGAAGTTATAGTCGGTATGCAATCCCCCTGTTGCCGTCATCGAGTTATCAACCGTCATACCAACATCCAATCCGATGGAACGCATTGCAGTACCAGCGATATTGTTGATCTCGGAATTGAGGAACGAACTCAACGCACTGTTCATCGAGAACGAGCTTGTATTGCCATTGGCAAGATACATACCCGATGCCAACATCGTGATGGCTATCTTTCCTCGCTCCTCTATACTCATCGTATTTAGCTCGTCTTGCAAGGTCATATCATTTGGAGCCGAGATAATAAACTGAATGCCAGGCTTGCTTAACGTTTGACTGAGCTTGACACCACATACAAAGTCTACCGACCGTCCTGTTCCTTGTCCCTCATTGACAGTAGACTTAATTCTTTCCGTTGCCGTTATAGACAATGTCGGATTGAATGGGTCGCCAGTAAATTCTATATAACTTCCATCCTGAATTGTAAAGGTCTTTAACGGGATGATTGGCAAAGAATATTTCATCTCGCCATTGTTCAAGGTATACTTGCCTGTTAGTTGCAAGTCGTCGGCAGGATTATAACGCATTTGCAAATCTCCACCACCCATCAAGTCTATGTAGTTCGACTTATCCGTATTCAAGGCACAAAGGATATGCGCCGACTCATCTATGGATAAGTTCAATGCCATATCGAATCCCTCCAAAGCTGGACGATTGACAACAATCTGCTTACCGTTCTTGAAGTTCGTAAACTTGACCAATTCATCTAACTGGTTATCCGTTGCCAACTCCGACTCTCGTAAGATATAAGTCATATCGGTATTGCCCAAGACATCTAACTTTCCTCTCATTCTCAAGGCAGACAAAGGTCCTTGCATCAATCCAAAGAAGTTGACGTATGCTTTTCCATACGCCTCTGAACGTGCATTTTCCTTGGCATCAATGAGCAAGAAGTTCTGTGCTCTCATACGGACATCCAACATCATACGATCGAGATTGGAGAAATCCAGATTACCTTGGACATTGAGAGGACTCTCATTGTTGGCATACATCATGAAATTCTCGAAAAGCAGTTTACTTCCCACAATCTTGACTGGGTCGTTGGCAAAACGCATAGATACACCGTATGGAACACTCACCAGATATGCAGAATCAAGATATACTTCGCCCTCTACATCCAACTTGCTCAAAGAGCCTTTCATTGCCAACGAACCTTCTCCATAGCCTTTCATACCAATAATCTGGTCTGGCACGAAACCGTTGATAAAGTGAAGTGGCAACTTATCCATATCCACGACAACATCAAGGTACCCCCCTTTCTCTGAAAGATAGACACCTGTAATAGAAGCAACCTCCTTGCCCTCATACTGCAAGATACCATCTACATAGTGAGAGCCATCGCTCTTTGGCATATAGACAAACTCCGAGCCGACATTTCCCATCGGACACTTCTCATAACAAAGATTGTTGACCGACAAGTTTGAAGATACTGAAAATTCATCTTTTGTCTGAACGACATGGAAGTCACCATTCATGATACCTGAAACATCAGGCATATAAGGTATCACACTCAGCACCTTATCAAGATTGAAATTGCTCATGCTGACCGTAATATCTTGCAATACATCCTCGTTGTCATCATTTGAATAAACACGCACACCCATTCCTCCTGATGCCGTCAGCACAAGATTGGCGGACACTCGCCCATCATCGCCCAACATCAGATAATTGTCTTCGTTGGCGGTGAACTGCTTATAACCTAATATCGGATGAGTGTTGAGCAAGGACAACTTGACTCCATCTTCCTGCAACATTGCTGCCAAACCAACATCCACACCTAAGCGATTGTTGGCATCGTAGATACGAGCATCTATATCGGAACCTCTGTCTTGCAACTCACCTTTAACCAAAACACGGAACACATATTGAGGGTTATGCTTGTTATTTTCCACCCGAGCAGCATAACGTATCGTATCACCTTGAGTCGAGACAATCGCACGGATGGTATCCAACTGTACGCCTTTCGCCACCAAGGAGTCTACTTTCAAGTAGCCATTCAATCCATCGATAGGAGAAGCATTCAAGTCCATTTCCACAGACTTAAAATGATAGCCACAATATTGCATGAAACGAGCAATAAAATTGTCCTTTCCCGTTGAGAGATAAACGTGCCCCATTGGGAAATTGCGGCGTATCTTCACTTGGTCTATGCGACGGTTCTTGAGCTGTCCCATCACCTCTCTTTGCAAAATATCCAATCTTGTCAACAACATCTTATAGCCACCATGCGAGTCCATATTGAGATGGAAGTCACCACAGTTAGCTATGGCATGGGTCGTATCACGTCGGGTATAGACATCTAAGTTGAAGTCAACCGGTCGATAAACCTTGTCGTTTGTCTTCAAAGTGATGTCACTCATTGTTGCCAATATCTTATGGTTTTCCTTGAGATTCGAACTTAAGTCTACGTGTCCGCAAAGGGCTGCATCCATCGGTGTCTTCGTCAACTGCAAGAGATAAAAAT
Source organism: uncultured Prevotella sp. (assembly GCA_934281565.1). GTDB lineage: Bacteria > Bacteroidota > Bacteroidia > Bacteroidales > Bacteroidaceae > Prevotella. The sequence continues at coordinate 5,847 of CAKQXI010000012.1, read as the reverse complement.
CAGCATGGTGCACATCAGCAGTCACTGTTGCCTGCAAGTACTTAGTATTGGTCAGGGCATGAACGCTAACCAATCCTGTCAGCATCTTGTTCTTACTATCTATATCGGCACGTATCTTTCCATTAGCGACATCGGCATCCAACAAGATATGGTTCAGTTGGTATTTGCCATAATGAATGTCGTTGATATGTGCCTTGGCTTTCAATTTGGTACGAGGAGAGAGGAAATCCGTTCCCATGCCTTTTGCCTCCAACGAACCAGTAAACGAATGGAGGTCTTGACGAGGCAAAAAATGTTTAGCTTGGATATTCCGTGCTTGTATCTTAGCTTGATAAGCTAACTTATCCATATCAATACTGCCATTACTCTTTGCCTTGGCATCAACAGCAGCATCTATTTTCATGCTACCTTTTCCTTCTGTCACCAATAACTTTGTGGCATATTTTGAGCCATCAATATTTATGTTGCCTTGAATGCCCATGCCACTCGGTATACGAAACTCGCTCCTCAAAGAAGAATCAAACATCGCTGTAACAAAACCTAAGTTATAAGTACGAGCCTTTAAATTTGCATCTACTTTCAAGCGATTCATGTCTACGAGATTGGTTAGACTTCCATTCGTATGCAATTGAAACGCCGTTGGAAGACTTAACTTTATGCCTGAGAATGTAGCGTATTGTAAATTTCCCCTCACAGTTCCATCCACACTCATTGGATAATAAGGCCAGTTTTCCCGCATCGCCTTTGGCAACTCACTCAAGAAAAGGAATAGATCCGAACGTCCTATGGAACCATGTATCTGGGCCGTAATCTTGCCTGGATTCTTATCATCAAAGGCATTTAAGTCCATATCCAGTGTAGTTTGAAGATTGGATACTGGAGTATGGAGATAGAAGTCGGGCAACTGGAGTTTGGTTGAGTCCATCACCACCCGACCATAGAGTCGATTAATCCTCAATCCACTCTTTTCCTTGAATTGTGCTTCCCTTATCTTGACATCTACCTTAGAATTACAGAATGAAAAAGAATCAGCTTTCAACGCCATTCCACCAAATGATAGATGATTGAAGTCTATGCCCGAAACAGGACGCTCAAAGTTGTTGTCATAGTTAAAGTAACCGCCTTGCCAGTCTAACTTACCTACTTGGTAAAGTCCTTTATATAAATCTAAGTAAGCTGTTCGTGCCACGGCATTCTCAAGATAGGCATTCACCTGAAGTGTATCTCCAGGCATATGTAAGGTAAAATCGGTGTTTTTTAGTTTTAGTTGCTGGATATTAATCTTCCAGAAATTTGTGCTGGGTGTCGTATCTGGCGGAACAGTATCGCTCAACTCCACTGATAACTTGGCATCCGACAAAAGGGCATGATTCACATTGATATGCTCCTTTCTCAAATCTATGCCATGAGCCTTTAAGTGCAGCTTGCCTATATTTCCTTTAATCCTCGCCTCATGAATAAAGTTAGTGGTGTTCACTTTCATCTTGGTGAAATCAAGCTTATCCACCATCACTTGACTTTTGAAAAGGGGCAACAGTTGCACATCTACCACCATATTCTCTATGTCAGCAACTGTATCTTTTCGGTTTTTAATGGAGTCATTGGGTTGAAGCACCTTCACACCTTTCACACCTAAATTCAATGGAAAGACCAGCTTAACCTGCCTCACGGAAATATCCATGCCTGTTGACTTAGAAGCATATGAAGCCACTTGCCTTACAGCCCAATTCTGTACGGGAGGCAAATAAAGCAACAGTGTTAGCAATATGATGAGGAGTACTGGCGTGAGAAAAAACATTCCCACCCACTTCATATACTTCTTCATAGGCATGGATTTTAAATGTCTGCGATGGCTCTCCAAAGATTGTCATCAGGCAGTGGTGCTTCCACCACAATATTCTCTTTCGACACAGGATGGATAAATTCCATTCTGCGTGACAGCAATGAGTTACTTCCATCGGCATTGCTTCGGGGAGCACCATATTTCAAGTCTCCTTTGATAGGGCATCCCATCTTTGCCAACTGGCATCTGATTTGATGATGACGACCTGTCATCAATTTCACTTCCAATAAGGTGTAATGATCTGTATGCCCTATTACCTTGTATTTCAAGATAGCTTTCTTTGAGTTCTTTACCTCATGGTCGTAAGCATAACTTTTGTTCTGCTTCTCGTTTCTTACAATCCAGTTGGTTAGCGTAGCTTCTGCCTCTTGGGGCATATTCTTGACGATAGCCCAATAGGTCTTGTGTACCTCTCCATCCCGAAACATATTGTTGAGACGGCTGAGAGCTTTCGATGTCTTGGCAAAGACGACCAAGCCAGAAACTGGACGGTCAAGGCGGTGTACCACACCCAGGAACACATTTCCTGGCTTGTGATACTTCTCCTTGATATATTGTTTCACAGTCTCCGAGAGCGGTTCGTCACCAGTCTTGTCACCTTGGACTATCTCACCACTCCGCTTGGAGACTATGATTAGATGATTATCTTCGTAAACTACCTGCATAGTTGCTGTTTAGAAACTATTTGGATAGATTACATATTCATACCACCGTCTACCTGGATAACCTGACCACTTACATAGCTGGAGAGGTCAGATGCCAAATATACGGCTGTATTAGCGATATCCTCCGTAGTACCACCACGACGAAGTGGAATCTTGCTAATCCATTCCTTGCGGATGTTGTCAGGCAATGCCTGGGTCATAGCTGTGTCTATGAAACCTGGAGCAATCGCATTAGCACGAATACCCTTAGGCCCCATCTCTTGACCGATACTCTTAGCCAAAGCTATCAAACCAGCCTTTGAAGCAGCATAGTTAGCCTGACCTGCGTTACCATGTACACCAACAACAGAAGCCATATTGATGATAGAGCCACCACGTTGGCGCATCATAACAGGAATACAAGCGTGGATGAAGTTGAAAGCACTCTTCAAGTTAACTGCAATAACTGCATCCCACTGAGCCTCACTCATGCGAAGCATCAAGCCATCCTTGGTGATACCTGCATTGTTAACCAAAATATCAATAGAGCCAAACTCTTCCTTTACCTGCTTTACAACTTCCTCTGTCTGTGCAAAGTCAGCAGCATTGCTGGCATAGCCTTTAGCCTTTACGCCTTTGGCTGCAATCTCAGCCTCTGTAGCCTTACCATTCTCGTCAATCACGAGGTCAGTGAAAGCAATGTTAGCACCTTCCTCGGCAAATTTCAATGCGATAGCTTTTCCGATACCGCGCGCAGCACCTGTAATAAGTGCTGTCTTACCTGTTAATAATCCCATTTTCTTTTTAATTATAATGATTATACTTTTTATCTACTATTACTATCTTGCACTCGCTTTACCTAATGCACCATAGACTACCTTTGCCACAAGTGGCTTGCTGCTTTCTTCGGTCAGCCCATGTCCCAAGCGTCCATAGATGAAAGGAACCTCAAGTCCCTTAATACAATAGTGGGTGATGTCTGCAACCAAATCTACATTATCTATATCAAACTCACCATCTTCTTTTCCTTCGGCATAAACCTTACGGAACAATTCGATTTCATCTTCATCGAAGTTCTTGCGAGCTTTTTCCACCATCCAGATATTGCGAAAGAACTCTGCCCTCAGATTACCGTTACGCACAACCGTTTCCTTAATCATACTCAAATGGGTATAGATCAACTCTATAATTTTGTCTTGCGGACGAATCTTGCAAGCAGCCACTTCGTCTAACTTATCAGAAAGACGCTCCAACTCTGATTCTATCACAGCATAATAGACATCTTCTTTTCTACTAAAATAAGTATAAAGTGTACGGCGTCCCTTGCCCGATGCCAAGGCTATGTCGTTCATTGTCGTATTGGCAATACCGTTCTTAGCAAAGAGCTGTCGGGCAACATCTACTAATTTCTGTCTTGTCTTGGATATTGACATATCAAAGTTCCTCCGTTATTATAAAAATGGTTGCACATAAATATTTCTGTGTGCAAAAGTAGTAGTTTTCAATGATATAAGCAAATATTAAACTTTAAAATCAGTTAAAAAGCAAATTTTATACACAAAACATTTGGCTATTCCAAATAAAAGCAGTACCTTTGCACTCGCAATTCAGAGATAGAGATATCGAGATTGATAATATCGCGGCGTGGAGCAGTTGGTAGCTCGCCAGGCTCATAACCTGGAGGTCGCAGGTTCGAGTCCTGCCGCCGCAACAACAATCGGGTAAGAAGTTGATTTTCAACATTCTTATCCGTTTTTTCGTTTTAGGCAGGAACGGAAAAAGGACATTGATACTTTATCCCATCTCTACATTCCTTGATTACCACCAAATCTTTCCTTTTCTCTCCCAAACTTTGTAGTTTTTAAATAAAAAACCTCGAATGGGTGAACATTCGAGGGTATGAAAGCTATCTCAACCTCATTTATATTCTGTCAGCAGCAGCACGTATGCGGTTTGACACCTCACACAATGCACCACGGAGCATTTCTTTTTCATCCTCTGTGAAACCACCGACTCCACCATTACCATCAATGCCATCAAGTTTATGATAGAGCCATGATGATGATTTACCAAAATATGTGCGTGCAATCTCACGCCATGACACTAATAATTGAATGTCCTGGATGCGCTGCTTGACAGCACGATCTTTGACTTGTTTTGCTGCAACTATTTCCATAATCTTATTCTTTAATTTTTATAGCATCCTTAAAAAGATGGCTTTTAATTAATTTATTCAGGCATGTCTACCAAACCATCGAAGAGTTCTTGAGCATACCATAACAATTGCGGATAACCATCTGGGAAAGATTGCCTATAATTTCTGATGGCTTCTATCAATTCCGCTTCTCTTTCATTTAACTCGTAACTTTTTACCATTTCATTTTTAATTAAGGCACAGCAAAGGTACTACAAATTTTCGTATAGCACAAACCTTTACTACGAAAAAACGTATTTTAAATAAAAGATTTAACACTTGGGGGTAGAAAAACTCGAGTGGATAAGCTATCGAGGGCTATAATATAAACATAAAATCCGACTACCCTGCAATAGAGTAATCGGACCATATCAAAAAACAATTTACTTCTTCAAAAGTTTCATGACTTTCTCAAAATAGCGCTGCGTCTTCCTGATGTTATAGCGATTACCACCATTCCACGCTCGAATCGCATGCTCAATACTATTCAGAGGATTGTGTACAGACTGTATCAATAGAAACATCTCTTTTGACTTAGAGATACTGTATCTATCAGACAACTTGTAACGTTTCTTGATCTTTTTACGTTTCAAAATCGTGTTGCACTCTGCCACTAAGATTGGAGTAATCTGCATAACTCCCACAGAGCTTCCTCTCTTTGCCTTAGGATTACCCTCACTTTCTACCTGAATAATCGCCTCCATCACTGGACTCCAATCAAAATCACCTGAGGATACCTCTCCATTAGTTGCAGCCGATACTGCATTAACATTCAGTGTCAGCATAAAAATGCTGGCTAATACCACTACTACTATTCTCTTCATATTAATTGATTTATGGAACCTGAAAAGCTGAACTACAACATCAGAGATTTCGCGATAGTAACTTATGAGAAAAAGAACGGTTACTAATCTCAGTTCCGTTAGATACTTTAGGGATAGCAGTCCTCTAAAATCCATAATAGACTGATATCCTTATTTTTATCGGGTGCAAAGGTACGAAAAAAACTTGAGATATGCAAGTAAAGTAGCTGATATTCAGCTATTTTAAGGAATATCTACAAAAAATAGGATACTATATAACACAAGAAAGCCTCAGAAATCTTTCGATGACTGAGGCTTCTCTCTTTGAAAGGAGGCGGCTACCTACTCTCCCGCATTGCATTG
>CAKQXI010000011.1 GCA_934281565.1 uncultured Prevotella sp. | reverse complement strand
CGTGTTGGTAGAAACGATTGGTGGATATGTAACGTAGCTGCTCGTCTTGCTCCATGAATTCTGCAACAAGATAACTTGGCAACATAACCTCTATGTTTTGTTCATTGCTTCGGTCGGTGATGTAATCCACAAAGCTAAAGTCTCTCAGGCATATCCTTGGGTTCTCGACATGGAGCGAGGATGTCAATGTCATGAGAGCTTGCTTGACGGTCATGGCAGTTGTGAGGTCTGTATGGAGGGTAGGAGCCCATTGCTCATGAACAGGACAATCGGCATCGTATGCCTGAAAAGCCACGAGCCGTGATGTAAGGTGCTGTCCCTCATAGTAGAGCATCTTGCCACAGAGCGAAGTAAGTTCTCCTTTCTCCATTTCTTCCCGATGAATGAGTTTAAGGGCTTCCTGTACCTCGACGGCAGCAATGATGGAAGCGATGACAGGAGTAGTGGGTACCCTGCCAGCTTCTTCATTCTTGCGGATGATGGCAGAACAAGGCATACGGCGAGACAACTCTTTCAGTCCTTCTGGACCTAAGTTGCAGGCATAACAGTTCTTGCCAGGAGCAAAAACCCTTGCCGTTCCCTCCAATCCATCAATGCCTCCGTCAACCCAAGGAATGCCTGCCCTCATGCAGAGACGGTTCAGGCAATATCGGGCATAACGGTTGTCTACACAGCTGATGGCAACATCCATCCGCTTGATAAGTCCTAATCCTATTTGATGGGCAATGTCTCCCTTGATGGGTAGTATCTCTGCTTTAGGATTGATTTGTCGTAAACGTTCTGCTATGACATCAACTTTATATCGGTGCTTCTTAGCATCCTCCTGAGAAAAGAAAATGGAACGTGTTAGGTTGCTGGCTTCCACTGTATCGAAGTCAATGGCGACAATATGCTCAACTCCAAAAAGTACAAGGTTCTTCAATACTTCATTGCCCAGTGCTCCACAGCCTACGACCATGACATGAGCCTTTTGTATCTTGGCTTGCTTGAACCAAGATAACTTTGGATAGATGTCTGCTCCCCATGTACCAGTTAGAGTCCCAGTGTCTTGTGTCATTCTTTAGGCATATCGGGCATCTTGAAGCCGAGTCCTGCCTCTTTATTGGTAGCAGCTTCTTGCTCTTGCTTGTTCTTTTCCTGTTCAGCTTGCTTCTCAAGATAGAGTTGGTAAGCAGTCTCTATTTCCTTTTCCTTGTTCTCATGATATTCCTTGGCAAGGTCATTGTGTTGTTTTCTAATGTTTTCCAACGCCTCTTTAGCCTCATTGATTTCTTCAGGAGAAGCATTCTCTAATTTGAGAGCAAGTTTTTGTGTATAGAGGTTAAAGTTTGCATCCAACTGTGTCTTAGTCTCATTATAGAGTAAGTCGATCCCATCCATTAATGCATCTCTCCTGTCCTTGTTCACAACAGGCATGGTCAAGAGTATGCTCTTGTCGGCATCGTCATCCTTTTCGCTGTTGTCGGGATTTTCTTCTTCATTATCTTTGTCTACTACAATATCTTGCTTGAACTCAGGATGTGAAGTGGCAATGGCCTTGCCTATGGCAAACAACAATGCAGGGTCCTTGGGATATATCTGAAGTTGGTTCTCTTGTGGCATCGCCACATCCGCAACTTGCTCTATGTCGAAACTATTCTTGTCGTATTCTACAGTTATGGAAAGCAAGGAAGCTGGTTCTGCCTTGACACATAAGTTGAAGTAGTTGTAGTTCATGAGCGCAACATAGCCACTCATCTTGCTTTCAACTTCACCCAGTAAAAAAGAAATACTCTTTCTCATATTCTTAAGTTATTTTATTTTCATGTTTATAGTTATGTTGTTCATTTCATTGCCACGAATGTAAATGGCTTTGGAAATGTCTTTGTGCCCTTTCTTCTTGAGCTTGATTTGGTAGGTATGGTTGGCAGGTAGGTTGTGAATGATAAAAGGGGTTCTTCCAGAGGCTATTCCGTTGACGAATATCTCGGCATCCACGACATTGCTTTGTACGTTTAGCATACCGTAGGCAGATTGCGGAGTGGAGAGATTGACAACCTGCTCCCATTCATTTTCTATCCATAGATAATAAGTAGCCGATTCCAAGCCCTCTTTCTCTGTGTTGATGGCATAAAATCCTTTAGGCAGTACGCCTTCCCATTCTCCTTCGCCTTTCTTCTCTCGGTTGATGAGTATTGAAGTCTCGCTGTCTGGGGCGATGATGTGTACTGGTGCCTGAACGTTATCATTGAGGAAAGGATGCTTGCTTGGTGGAAGCTCTGCCAACTGGGCTGCTGTCATATAAGAGGGGATAGATATTGGGTTCAAGTCTTTCTCCGTGATGTCGATGACTTTCTTCTCTGTAGGTTTTATGTCTATCCAGTCGTTATAGTAACAAATACTCTTGTTGACGATGGTGAGGCGATAACGACCAGCTACCAGTCGGTTGGAAATAGTCTGCGCATTACCGATAGGGTTGCCATTTAGTAGAATGGTACAGTCTTGGAGAGGAGTTCTTACAGTAAGATAAGAATAGATGGGTTCCAGATTGACTTGTTGATCTATCCTTTCACTGTCGTTCAAGCAAATAGTTCCCTCCCAAGGCTCGTAGAATGGTGCTTCAACCTTACAAGCATGATTTCCCAAGGGCAAATATACTTGTGCCTTTCCATTGCGCACAAAGTGCATGGTACTGTCAACATAAAGGATGGCATTCTGTGGTTGCACATAGAATACAGCCCATTGTTTGCTGATATGATATTCTTTCTTGGGACTGTTGGTCAGCAAGTCGCAACGGTAATGCTTCTTCTTTTTCAAAACCTTTGCTTTTGAGGGCACTTTCCAGACCAGTTCACCATATTCAGGGTGCTTGATAAGAATGAAGTGTGTCTTGTGAGGCAAGAGCAATGTAATTTTGTCATCTTCCTCTTTAGCGGTCGCATCGTTTTCTCCGTCGGCCTTGAAGGTAAATCCTTTCCCACTCGTATAGAGGTCAAGAATAGCCTGTGTCTTGTCGGTACTAAACGACTTGTGCTGCAAGAACTTCTTTTTCAATCGGCTAAAGTTCTCAATCTTCATGTCTTGAGCAGTTATTGTACTTGCCCAAGAAATGATAAGCAGAAAAAGGAGAAACCTATAATTCAACATTCAACACTCAACATTACTTTCCATCTATCATTTCTGTGTGCCCAGGATAGTTAATGCTGATATTACCACCCCATGAGCAGAGGCATTTGCCATTCTCTAAAAGAGCTGGAAAATTACAAATCTTTTGTTGTCCACCTGGCGACCACGGTGCTGTGATGACAGGTACACAAGGCATAGGGGTCAACACGCCAAAAGCTGCAGCGGTAGCAGCGGATACAGTAGGGTTAGTCATAGATTGGCACATACCGAAAGGTGGAATGTTCACCATCGGTGTGAAGTCCATGATGTTAGCCTTGAACTTACCTTGTATCATAGGGCGAGTAGGATCCATAACGATGAGCTGTGATGGTGCCATGCCGAAGGAACATTGCATCATAGCTCCCATGCAAACATATTTTGGCATATTCTTTTACTCCTATTATATTAATGATTCAAGTTTCGCAAGTGATAAAATAGACCTTATTTACTTTCGCTTTCGTCTTTTGGAACATCTTCCAATTGCAGCTTGGTTGCAATCTTGTCGGTAGATGAAGAACTTGGTGTGGCAGTACCTTCAGAAGTTGTAGGACTTTTGAACGATTTCGTGATTTCGGCATTGTCAATAGTTGCCTTACCAAAAGATGTTTCAGCTTTGAAAGTCGTCTTTCCATTGACAGTAGTCTCACCGAATACATTGGTCTTGCTACCCGATATGGCAGTATTTCCACCGTCTAATTGAAGTGTTGCTTTCTCGTCTTGCTTCATTTCTGCAGTAGTTTTGGCAAAGATTGCCACCTTGTCGGAAGAAATCTGGATTGATTGACTTAACTTCTCCTTGTCTGGACTGCCAGCATATATCTTGTCGGAAACAAGGACCATCGTGCTGTCCTTGGTCAATTCCGTGTCGGTACGTTTCTCCTTGTTTACATCCATAGACTTCAAGGCTATGTTCTTACTGTTGACATTGAATTTTCCAGTAGCCTTACCTTCCGTATCATTGGTTGATACATCCACGGTCTCGGCACGCATCTTGATACATCCGTTTTTGGTCAAGGCTTTCTCAGACATCTTATTATCCTTAAACTCCCTGTCAACGGATTCCATAACGATGTTCTTAGATGTAATATGTACATCACCTTCGGCAGGAATATCAGAAGTGTTTTCTTCGTGCTTGGGATTGATAGTTGATAAGTTGATGGAGTGGGTGAGAATATCCAACGAGCTTTCATCCACTACCGCACCCTTTTCATCGGTAGATTGTATTTTGATATCTTTTGCACGAATATCAAGACCAGCCCCTGGGTTACAACAAATCTCATTGTCTGCATTGATAGACTTAATCCTGGTGCTTTCAGCCTGAATATCTACGGAAGTGCCTGTACCTTTATCCTTTTGACCCTCTTTTTCCGTGATTTCTGTCTTCTTATCCTCCAAACATTTTATTTGTCGATTTGTTTCTGCAAGGTTGGATGTGGCTTCTTGATATTCATTGATCTCTTGGCATAAGATATTGGATGCAGCCTTTATCTGGTTATGCAGTTCGTCTGCAGTTTTATATGTGCTACGTATGGACTTATCCCCAGCAAATAGCTTTTGTCCATCCTCCAAGAGTTTGGCAAACTTAGTCATTTTCTTCTTAATGCCTTTCAGTTTGTTATTAGATTTTTTTTCAAGGTCACTTTTGCTTGTTTTTTTAGCATTGGTAATATCTTCAATGCTTTTTTTACTTCCCTTTAGAGGAGCGATAGCATCTAAATGGATATGTTTGTCTGCTTTCAAGTTTATCTCACCAATACTGGTAGAGGGGACTTCTGTAAAAACTCCCTTGGTTTCCTCGCTTTGTAGGGTAATGCCTTGGGCTTGTACAATGTACTGGGATTGATTGCTGACAACTTCTTCTATTCCATCAATGCCTGGGTCAATACAGATGTTCTTGATTTCGGAAGCCTTGTTGGTAATGCTACCTCCATTTCCTTTAAGATCGCCAACACCCTCTTGGCAGATTTTATTGGAACGTATGATGACAGTAGAGGTGCCTGTGGTATTCAATGTACCATCCTTGCTGACATCTCCAATGATAATTTCGGGGGCAGAGATGATGATACGTTGGTCGTCTCTAAAATATTGCCCCTTGCTAAATTGGTCAATAATGTCTAACTTTATCTGTTGCATCTCAGCCTTGCAGCGTCTGACTTCATTTAACTCTTTGTCTACGCTGGCTTTGAAGTCATCCAATACTTTTTTCCATTGCTCGTAAATTGTTTCCATAATATTCTTTATGTGTTAGTTGGTGAATAATGATGGTAAATAAGCTAAATTTTCTTTAAGATACCGATAGCTTCTTTTAGAGGGCTGCAAGATGTCTTGTGTATAACATCTCCTTTTATGTTGCAAGTATTTCCTTCTGTGTCTGAAAGAAGAATTTCACCTTCTACTTGTGGATGAAGTATGTTATTCTCTTGCCAGCCTGTTCCTAAATTTTCCCAATCAAAGCTATGTAATACACCTGTTCCAACCAGTTTTGCAATTCCTTTTTTCGTATTATCCTCATCCTTGTCATATAGTTTGATGCAATCAAGGAAATCTTTCCAAGATTCTTCGTCTTTGCAGACAGATTCAGGGTCATCTACTTCAGCCAGATTTCTTCCTTGGTCTTCTACCCAACTTGACATAAGGTTTAAGAAACCGCCATCATTTTGTATGAGTATGAATTCTTTTTTCTTTAGTTCTTGAAGAACATCGTATAATATTCTTCTTTTTCCTTCAGGTGTGAAAGTTGCAGTTTTATAGTTTTGGTCTACCTTTTTATCCTTATATAAAGCAAAATTGTTCACTTCTTTCTGAATCAATTTTGATATATTTATCAGATCATTATAAATGTCATTTCTATATTGAGGTATGGTGAATTGGTTACCGATGAAATCTGTATCAGAGATGGAAATACGATTCTTAATAATTACATCTTTATTCTTTTCATTTACATCCTCAAGGTAATCTTTTATGATTTGGAATAGATTCTCAGCTTGTATTATTAAACTACTCTTGGCATCTGCAAATTCTGAATTATGTTCATTTGTTAGCTTATCAATTTTTTCGTATGATTGTTTTTTTGTTGAACTATCTTCAAAAGCCTTGGCTATGATATCTTTTACAGTCTCGATATTCGCCTTAATATCTTTAGAATCAATTTCTTTATCATCATATTTTAGTTTTGTATTAGTATCAACCTTAACGCTGGTAATTAATTCTTGCAATTTGTTTGAGTACTCAGTTTGGGCAGATTTTAGCCTCTTGTTTACATTTTTATATCTATCAATGAAATAATCCATCAATCTTATGGTTGCATTGAGAGTATCTTTAACCCTGAGTTCTATGATTTTATCATTAATGTTATCGCTTTCTTGTTCACTATTCTTTTGGAAAGCGGTATTTGGTAACTTAGTGGTGCCTTTTCCTGCTTCCAAACGTAGGAATCGATTCGATTTGATAAGCATGGTTCCACCGATAGGTTTCAAGAATGCCTCTGCTATGGTTCTGAGAAGACTAAGGTCAATAACTTGTGTTGCACTTTTAATTTCATCCACAACCCCTCCAACTAAATTTGCTTTAAGCGAATGGCCAAAATTTGTCCAATTTTTGTATGCATTTCTCTTTTTGATATTAGTGCCAGATGTAATCTTCAAGTTATTTCCTGCAGATATTTCTACATTCTTACCAACGATTTTCACATTTCCATTTGGAGCACTGATTGTGATGCCTGTCAATGCATCGATTTTCACATTTCCCAAAGAAGAAGCGATGGATACAGAACGTTTCTCAGTTGACATACTGATTTTGTAGAAGCCATAGGTATCGCTCATGGTGATTCCACCTGCAAACTCTTTTCCTTGTTCTTTGAGGTTAATTTTGTCTGCACTTGAAGGGAGATAAGTCAGCCAAGTGTCAATAGCTGGACTGAACGATTTGAGGGCTCCTTTCCAGTTTTTGGGGTTTGAGAATTTTATGTAATGTCCATTTGGAGATTTTATGATATAATTATTCTCGCTGTCTCCATTATTTTCTGTAGATGCTAATGAGCCAATCATGAAGGGGCGTTCTATATCTCCATATTCGTAGCCCACCATGATTTCATCCCCTTTCTGTGGCATGAATTTAATAGCTGCATCTTTGGAGGTAAATGGTGCGGCAATTCTAATCCAAGGTGATGAAGGCCCAGAAACTTTTTCTTGCCATGGGTAGCGAATTTGTATTCTTCCCAATTCAAGAGGATCATTTGTTGATGTTACTATTGCCGTTTGTGATTCTACTTTCTTGATGATACTGTCTTTAATAGGTAAAGGGTAACACTGATCGTTCTCCTCTATCTTCAATATAGGTATGGCATCAATGTCGAATGTTGTATATTGTTTATTCTCTGTTTCTCCATTTCCATTTGTTACAGCCTTTTTGTTGCACGTGATGGCGATTTTGTTGATAATGTATTTTCCATTTAGTACATTGAGAATATCACCCAACTTGAGTGATTGGTAGTTGGTACCTAAATCAATATGTATAGCCTTTCGCTCCACACTCTGCTCACGTTCTTTAATGCTCATGTAGAAGTTGCTATACTGGATTGCATTGTAATTACTAAAAGGGCTTACTATGGTAGATTCTTTATTTTTACCACATTGCTCTTTCGATTTTTTATATGGCTCAAAGTTGTCATCGTTCCATTTTTTTGTTTTTTCTTCGTAATGTGTTCCTGTTGTTATGGCATTCTTTGCGAGATCTATGGTTACGGTTGCCAATATAGAAGATGCATCGTCTTCTTTCATCCATGAGGTTAGATTTTCAAAATAGAAACTTGGGTCATTAAAGTTGTAAGTCTCGCCAAGACTTTTACCATAACTTGCCTCTTTTTGGGAGTAAGTGAAAAGGTTCTCATCTGCAGGACCTTCGTAAGCCAAGGTGCCAGCTTTTTTTTGTTCCTCTTTTTCCTTTTCTTCTTCTTCTCCAATATAGTTGTTTGCCCAATAAGTATCTATATCTCTATCCTTGAACTGATGGAAAGATAAGCTGTTATAGTTCTCTATACTTTTACTATTGACATCTTTCCCAATATTCAAGCCAAGGTACCAAGTATTATCTTCATAGAACATGAATTCACCGCATCGGTTGGCTATTCTTGTAAGAAAGTCCAAGGCACTTTCGTTGTATTGTACCAGATAGGGTTGTATAAACTCTGTCTGGTTGTCAGCGCTATCTTTGAGGGAGAGATGTTGTTGGTGTTTTATAGAAGGGTTCGTGATTACATCAGAATATTTTTTAGCGATTTCTTTGAAAATGTCTGCTCCAAGTTTTTTTGCGACATAACATTTGCTGTATTTTTTGAAAGATAAAATCTTTTCAGGGCTATATATATTAAGTTTGATATAAAGCGATGTTTGGTCTCCATTGGCTTTATACTCAGGAATGAAGTCAAATATAATATAGTTCTGGGCTATATCTTGGAAGCCATCGTTGAGATTGACTTTGGTACCCAGCAATGAGTTAAAATCATCAATCTTGATGTTACTGATGCCAGATGTTGATCCGTCTCCCTTTGGCGATGCTTGTAACTCTGCTTCGATATACCCAGGCTTATACATTTCTTTTTTGATGTTTAGTGAACTAAGGGTAAGTTTGCAGCCTAACACTGTGGAATCTTTTCCTTCATCAAAAGCGAGTGCTAATATCTCTTTATTCTGTTTTTCTTCCTGTTTTACATCGAAAGAAAGAGTGAGTGTATATTTCGGTTCCATAGTTGCTTTCTTTTACTTAATGATAGATAATGTCTTGTTTGAGTTCTTGCCTACATAAGTGATGTTGGATAGCAAAATCCTGATGTTGATAAGCATCTGCTCATTCTCGCCATTCTCAGTGGCCGCACTGTCGAAGTTTTCTTCGATGTCGATGATATAACCCGATACAATCATGGCATCTTCATAGTCTGATAGGCATCTTTGCGCATCGAATGTAGCGTTGAACACAAAAGTGTAGGTATAGGGAGAGTTGCTTTTTAGTCTGTCATAATAGACTTGTAAGTCACCGACGGTTCTAACGGTGCAATTGAGAGTTACAGACACAGTAGACCCATACGGAATACCTTCCTCGTTTCTGCTTCGTTGGCACTTGTAGTCGAAATGTTGCAACGTGAGACATTTCTCTTGTGAAACTCTCATTATCTCTGAGAAATCCTCAGGGATAAGAATTGCCTTGATATTGTTTGAAATCATATCCATGGTCTGGTGATTTAAAGAGTTAAGTGGAAGTTATCGGTGACTGAACTGCACGTTTTCCACCATGATTTGGTCTGCGATAATTTCCAATTTCAATAGTCGTCTTCGTTGCTTTCCGATGTCATAGCTTTCTGCGATGGAAAAGCATACTGCATCTTCAAATAATAGCTCCTTGGTAGGATGGGCATTATTGTCGGAAACTGTGGAAAGATCGAAAGTTATCTTGCCCGACTGACTTGATTGGTCGATATACCACTCGTATAGGTTCAGGTCTTCCTTGCCTGGTGCTACGACGGTTAGTTCTACCTTGTCACATTTGGCATTGGTGTCGGGGTGATAGAAATTGTGGTGCCTGTTGAAATGGCACTTGCACTCTACCACAGCATAAGTCTTAGAATAGAGACCTATCTGGTTGTTCCCAAAATGTAAACTTGCTGATAATGCCATAAGCCTTGCGTTTATTGGTAGCTGGACGGGACCCTCTCCCGTCCAGCTTGTTTATAAATATAGGGTATCTTACTTCCAAGGATTGACGAATGCCACAGGGCCATTCTTCAATTCCTGGCAAACAATCTGCAACTCCTCGAAGTGTTCTTCACCATCTTCCCACTTCTCGGTGTAGTGAACGCAGTAGCAACCTGTGCCCTGCAACTCTTTCATAGTAGAGCCATCGATGGTGTTGAAGAAAGTAACGGTGATGTCACGTGGGTCGTTAGGTGCCAACATCCACTGCAACAACTGGTTGTTACCATCGTTCATTGCCTTTACTCGGATAGTGATGCGACCACCTCTTGGAATACCTGAGATTTGTCCCTCTCTATCTGTTGTCTGGTCAAACTTGTAGTCAACCATCATCACTTCACGTGTCTCGAAATCCTTCACAGACAACTGTACTGGTGTGCTATTCTCTGCCATAGTCTTGTGTTTTTTAAAAATTAAACTAAATAAGTAAGAAATTAAGCCCATTCGTTTTCGAATACTACTGATTCAAACTCGATCTTCTGGCAAGTGATGACGATCTCCTCGAAGTGACCGTGCTTGTCTTCCCATTTTTCATCGAAGTTGACACAATAGCCATTGGTGAACTTGATGGTCTTCATACTCTTACCTGTCTTTGTCTCAAGGAATGTGATGGTTCCGTTCTTTGGCAAGTTACGCTCGATCATCCATGCCATGAGGTCAGGAGTACCATCGTTAAGTGCCTTTACACGGATAGTAATCTGACCACCACGAGGGATGCCAGCCATCTGTCCTTCTACATCGGTTGCTTGGTCGAACTCATACTTTACCATGAGCACTTCACGCTCCTTGTAACCGTCAATCTCTAATTTAACTGGGGTCTTAGCCATAACGTTAAAAATTTAAATTGTGAAAATAAAAGTTATATTAACTCGATTACTGTTCTGAATAACTTGATTTTTTATATTAGAACAGGTTTCTCTTTTATGCTGTCTGTGCATCCTTGTTACGCTTGTCGGCAGAAACCTTGATGATGAAGTTCTTTGCCGAATAGAAAGGAGTGAGGCTGATGTCGCAAGTGATGCGCTTGGTATCAGGATCTTGTGTTGGCTCCTTTATCTCGTAATTTTGGAATAGGTTACCATAACCCTTGTAGTCGTTGAGGAATGATTGTATCTTTGCCTTGAGGTTCTTGGGTGAGTTGTATGGGTCCCAGTTCTCAAGTGCAACTTCATGTACATAGTTCATCAATACTTTCTTCACCCAGTCGAATACTCGCACGATAGGATATTCTTTCATGGCTGTGTTGTCGCCATTGTAGAGAGTGGTGTTGTTGAATGCCATTACTCTGCCCTCTGAATATACCATTGGGATAACTTGGTTGTCCATGAGTGAGGCTATCTCTGACTTCAGCAAGTCGAGGTGTACGCCTTTCACGCCATCCAGTGTACCATATTTCTTGCCACCGGCTCCTTGTGCCATGTTCGCACTCTCATCATAGAGCTTGCCAGCCAAGGCTGCTGAACCCGGAATGAAGAATGCCATAGCTTCCTTTTCATCTTCGGACATCTTCTCTGAGTCACGACCTACAATCCAGTTGGCGGTCATGATCACGTTCTGTAGTTCGATGTCTGAGTCGCGATAGCCCTCTGTGTTGCTAAACAAGTCGTCGAAAGAGTATTCGTCGGCATGGTCGGTCAACATCATTACCTTATACTTGAAAGCTATCTTAGCCCACTGCAACAAGGTTACCTTGTCTTGGAACACGTTGCCGGGGACAACCATCAGACTGTAGCAGTCTTTGAGGCTCAAACGGTCGAAACCATTTCTCAACAGGTTCTCTACTTCTGTGGCAAAGCCAGAGTCTGGGTCTGCGATGTCATCCTTATATACGTTGATGACACGAAGGTTCTTCACCTTGTCGGCATTGGCTGT
Source organism: uncultured Prevotella sp. (assembly GCA_934281565.1). Lineage (GTDB taxonomy): Bacteria > Bacteroidota > Bacteroidia > Bacteroidales > Bacteroidaceae > Prevotella. Next base: position 19,905 of record CAKQXI010000011.1, on the reverse strand, counting down.
CTTGAAGAAAGAATCCAAGGCACGATAAGAGCGCTCTAAGTTGGCTGTGGCATAGAGGGCATCTGTAATTCCCTGTTCCAGAACCTTTGTATATTTATCTTCCTTAGCCTTGCAAGCATCGGCAAACTCGGTGGCACTGTTGTGGTCCTCGTCGAGCAACTCCAACCATCCCTTGATGTCCTTGATTAAGTTCTCTCGTTTGTCCTTGAAACGCTTGTCAGACAAGAACACTGCCTTTACTGCCTTGCGAGCAGGGTTTAGGTTCTCGGCATCTGGCATAAATCCACGGATGGCATTGAAGCCACCGAAAGACTTTAGCAGTTGGGTAATGTCTTTTTGCTCTTGGGGAGCCTGTGCGCTCTCGGCACCAGTCTGTTGCTCTACGGCAACGCTCTTTTTCATTTCTGTATCTGCCATAAGATAAATCTCCTTCTTTTATTGGTTGTTTTCAAGTTCGGCAAGCATAGCTTTGAGCATCTCCTTGAGTTCTTCTCTTGAGGAAGAATCTTTCAGGATGTCACGCAACTTACGGTTTTGCTCGATGTTCTTGCGGATCTTGGTGTTTACATCGATGTTCTGCTTTACTCCAGAAAGGAATGCGCTGTTGGTTACCAACTTTCCTTTTCCGCCCTGTGCCTCGAAATCACGCAACTCGCTGAAATGAAGTTTCTCATTCACAGAGCCGCCTTCCTCGTCAATGAAGTCAACTTCTACGGTAGGCTTGAAGTGGGCAAAGGCATCATCAATGGTTTGGATGTCCTCTACGAGCTCAGGATTTCCTGGCTCCACATCTGATGTGTATTGGTCCATCATCAGGGTCTTGTTGTTATCAATGGGAGACACTTTGGCGCTTGATGCCTCGTCTGGTGCCATTGATATGAAATTCTCTTTTATAGCCATATCTGGATATGTTTTAATTGTTATTTATATGTTTTATTCTTGTTACTTGATAGAGAAGTCTGGCTGGTCGTCTTTCAATGAGATAACCACGGTGTCGCCCGACTTTACTTTGCCAGAGATAATCAACTTTGACAATGGATGGCGTATCTCCTTGCGGATGATGCCAAGGATAGGGCGTGCGCCATATTGTGGGTTGAAGCCTCGCATGGCAATCTGATGCTTTGCCTCTGGAGTAATCTCCAACGAGATGTTTTGTTCCTCCAGCTGCTTGAGCAAGCCTTTCAGATGGATGTCGAAGATGCACTTCACGGTGTCCTCGGTGATAGGGGAGAAAGGCACTATCTCGGTGAGACGACCAAGGAACTCTGGACGGAAATAGTTCTGCATGATCTTCATCAAGTCGTTGTTCTCTGGTGGTACGCCGTTGTTGGTGAACGAATCCACGATATACTGGCTTCCAATGTTGGAGGTGAACAGTATCAACGCATTCGAGAAGTCACCTACGCGCCCCAAGCGGTCGTGTAACTTTCCTTCGTCCAATATCTGGAGGAACAAGTCAAATACCGACTTATGTGCCTTTTCAATCTCGTCAAAGAGCACTACGGAGTAAGGCTTCTGCCTAATCTTGTTGACCAGCAGACCTCCTTCCTCATAGCCTACGTATCCCGGAGGTGCGCCATAGAGCAATGCCACGGAGTGTTCTTCCTTGAACTCTGACATATCAAAGCGGATTAGTGAGGACTCATCACCAAACAAGAATGCTGCCAATGCCTTGGATAACTCGGTCTTACCAGTACCCGTAGGACCAAGGAAGAAGAATGAACCCATTGGCTGACCTTTCTTGTTCAGTCCTGAACGTGACTCGAATACGGCATCCAATACTTTCTTGACGGCATGGTCTTGACCAACGACACGTTTCTTCAATGTTTCTTCCGCACCCAAGAGACGGTCGCGTTCCTTTACCTGTACCTTACCCAAAGGAATGCCTGTCTGCTTGGCGACAACAGCATAGAGGTCGTTGCTTTTCAGTTCCTTGCGCTTGTCCTTGCTTAGCTCTGAGAGTTTGTCCAAGATGCCCTTGGTACAATCGATACGCTCTTGGATGGTTGCTATCTTGGCAAAGTCAATGTCGCTATCCAGCTGCGCCATCAAGATGCAATTGGTCTTGTTGTATATCTCGTAGTTCAGCCACTCAAGGTCTTTCATGACGACAGGATCGTTGTTCTCTTTGCCTTGGGCTGACTGGACAATCTGCTCCAACTGCTCACGGTAAGACTTGATGTCGTTCTCCGTCATGTCGTTCATTGTTTTCAATAACGACTGTGTCCTGTCTATCAAGTCGATGGCAGATGTAGGCAAAGCCTTTTCCGTCAGGTATCGCTTGGCAAGACGGATGGCGTTCTCCATCACTTCCTCGTCTACTGTCAGGTTGTGGAATGTCTCGTAAGCTGGCATTACGCCTTTTAGTATTCTTAGACTCTGGTCGACAGTAGGTTCTTCCAAGATAATTCGCTCCATTTTGCCAGCAAACTCCTTGTCTGTTTCAAGATACTTGGTGTAACCGTCGGTTGTCGTTGTGCAGATGAGGAGCAAGTTGCCTCTTGAAAGTTCTTGTTTGAGTATGGTAGATGCACCAAAGAGGTTGTCTTGTCGGTCGAACAGCTTGTCTATGGCCTCGATGATGAGGATGGCATTCTCCTGCTGCTCTATCTCTTTGAGCACTTTCTTGAAGCGGTCGTCCACTTCTCCTTTGTAAGAAGCACCTGCGGTCAAGGCTGCTGTGTCCAGTTCGTATGCCTTGGCGTTGAGCAGGAACGATGGAACATTGTTCTCTGCCAACTGGTTCAGGAAACCATTGATGAGTGTTGTCTTTCCAATGCCTGCTTCTCCTGTGATCAAGAGGTTGGCTTTGGTCTTTCTACCCAATATCTCGTAGATGGTGGAAATCTCTTTCTCGAAGCCTACTACGGCTTCTTTCTTTCCATTGTGGATTTCTGCTATCTTGTCTATGCAGTATTTGGCGATGTTGCCTTTCTCTGTGCCAGCGGCATTGTCCAGATAAGGATGACTGTTGGTATGTTGGGAACCTTGGTTGGAAGTGTTGCTCTCCATCTTCGCGCAAATCTCGGCGGTGGTAAGGGGGAGGGTCTTTAATTGGTCGAATGTGAAGCCTACTCCTGGTGTGACCAATGAGGCTAATACACAGACAGGGGTGCAAGACTCTAATCCAAATCTCTCGGTGAAGTTCTCCGCTTCTTCCATGACGGCGACAGCCTCGTCAGAGAGCGAAAGGTCGGCGGTCGGTCTTGTGGCACGAGGCAATAAAGTCATCTGCACGTCTGCCCAGTCCTGAAGATAGTAATAGTCCTTCCCTAATTCCGTCTCAAGGAAATGGACAAGTCCCATTTCCTTATGGATGGCTGCCTTGAACAGATGTGCCGGATAAATGGCATCGTTGCAATATTCCTTTGCAAAAGAGCCTGCTATGGATTTTAACTCATTTGTCATAGTTGTATGTGATTATAAGTGTAGCCAGATGCTTCGTAGAAACTTACGCCAGATAGCCAGGTGGGTGCTACTGTTGATTTCCAGGCAAATCTGTTGTGAGGTCTTCGTTAGTGTCTCTATGGCAGTGCGGATATGTGAGTTCTCTAAGATTTCCGTGTCGTTGGCTTTGGTGTCCATGTCTACATGGATGCAGAGTACGTTGAGTGATGTGGCTCCCAGTGAAAGGTCTTTCACGGTCTTTACTTCATTTTCACCTTTCAGCACTTGGTAGAACAAGGGACAATAGTTCTTGAATGTCTCAAGTTGCTTGTCCTTGGCTTGCCCCCCCCAATAGGAAATATTCTTTTAGTATCTTGTCGAAGTTGGCGAAGACGACACATTTATTGTTTCTCTTTTGGATGATGCCTATATGGGCGTAGTAGCTCACGGTCTTCTCAAACGATGTATCCTCTTTTGGATAAAAAGTGTCTTCCTTGAATGAGATCTTACGAATTACTTCCATGAATTTCTTGTGTCGGACGACGGCATAGTCCTTGCCTGCAACTTCGGCGATGCCAGAGGTAGGGGTGAGGAAAGGACGGATGGCAATTTCTTTTTTGTAATCGTCCATGAAGTCAGGGGTCGTCTTTACGTAGTTGGCGAGAGACAGGATTAAGGAGGCTTCTTGGGAAGACAGGTTCTTGATCTTGTCATTCAAGGTACGGTAAGCCTCTTGGTCGCTGTTTTTCTCTATCTCTTTCTGAAGTCCTGCGAAAGATGATTTCTCTATGAGCGTATTGATGAACCAGATGAATGTCTGGTTGGTGTTTTCAATAAAGCCACAGTCTTGGAGCTTGCCAACGATGAAGTCGACGATGCGAGCCTTGAGCGTATTTCTCGACTGGCGGTCGCCGTCGTTGTTGTGAAGTCTTGTGAGGTGATAGTCCCAGATGTCGGGGATGCAAATCGCCATGTCTTCCATCTGGAATACCAGTCGTCTGTTGCCCCTGAACCTTACCAAGTAGCCCGTCTTTCCTTGGAAAGGACCGTCGATAACCTTGATGGCTTCGTTAGGCTCGTTGTTCTTGGCGTTGAAAGTATAGTCACTGTAAGGGCGTTCCAAAACAAGTACCTTCTCAGGATAGTGTTCATTGAAGTCCATGAAAAAGAGCATTTGTAGTTCTGGAATTGTCATCACCTTCTTCTGTGTCTTGTCATATTCCAAGTAGCCTTCAGGGTATTTCTCGGTCAAGAGCGTCGTGGCATCCTCTTGTGTGGTGAGGACGAACACTCTCCCGGCAAACAAAGGCAACTGTTCCTCATGGTTACCTCTCTGCACCCTAACGATGGTGTTGGATGGACTGTATATATCCATGATGTTGTCCCGTTTGTTTTGCTCGTTCTCCAGTATCTCCTTCACCTTTTTCTCTTGGTGAGGTCGAGTATGGATGATGAACCATTGAAGATCTTGTGATTTTGACATAGTCTCTATTCCTCTCCTGCCAGAGGCAGAATAGTTATTTTGGGTTATGACAAGTGCCATATACAGCATAGTCTCGGAGGAACCTCAGCGAAGAGTCAGTTGCTGTAGTTATGTTTGCCAGAAGGCACAAAATGTCGATTTTCATGTGCGATATAGTAAGCCTACACTTTTAAATATTTTGCAAATATAGAAAAATATTCTCTATTTCTCCAAATATTTTTGTTTTTTTTTGATTTGTATTCATTTCTGTAGACTTTCTTAAAATAACGAAATAACTAAAAAATGTTGAAAACCTCCGTCTTTATTTGTTTTTCTCTATAGAAAAGTGTATATTTGCAGCATGAATTTCTATTGAAAAGTGTAGTTTTCAAGACTGATTTTCTATTGAAAAGTGTAATTTTTTAGGTCGTTTTTATATTGAAAAGTGTAATTTGCTATGCTGTACAGAAAGATAGAAAGCTATATAATAGACCATTTGGAGTCTGGAACAGACAAGATTCTTGTGCTTGAAGGTGCCAGACAGATTGGTAAGTCTTATATTATAAGAGAGGTTGGTAAGCGTCTCTTTTCAAACTTCATTGAAATCAACTTTGTGGAGGATGATGAGGGTATGCAAATATTTAAGAATATACGAACAACAGAGGAGTTTTACCTTAATCTGAGTATGCAGGCTGGAGAGAGGTTAGGTAACTTTGATGATACGTTGATATTCCTGGATGAGATACAGAACTATCCACAGTATCTTACGATGCTAAAGTTTTTTCGTCAGGATAGACGTTATCGCTTCATAACGAGTGGAAGTTTGTTGGGCATAGCTTTGCGTTCTACAACCTCCATACCAGTAGGCAGCATCATCAAAAAGCAGATGTATCAATTGGACTTTGAGGAGTTCTTGATAGCCAATGGCTTTGGAAAGAATGTTATAGAGATAATGCGTAAGAAGTTCCTGTCGAAAGAAAGTCTGAGTGAAACGATGCACAATCGAGTGATGGACTTGTTTCGTCGGTATCTGCTTGTGGGGGGTATGCCTGATGCTGTTAATACTTATCTTAGCACCCATAACATAGTAAAAGTGAGAGAAGTGCAAGAGGCTATTCGGCTAATGTATGAAGAGGATGCTTCAAAGTATGAGCAAGATAATGGACGAAACTTGTTGGTGCGTCGTATCTATGATATGATTCCGTCACAGATGGAAAATAAGAAAAAGCGAATTGTGGCAAAAGATATTAGAAATAAAGAAGGTGATCGGTTCAGCCGTTATGCCGAGGAATTTGAATACTTGATTTCGTCGGGTATAACCCTTGATGTCCATGCGATTTCTAACCCTAAATATCCTCTAAAAGAATCTGTACAGAAAAATCTTTTAAAGTTATATCTTAATGATGTAGGTATGCTTACATCCCAACTTTATCACAACAATCTTCGTCCAATACTTGGAGATGAGAATAGTATCAATCTTGGTGCCATATATGAGAGTGTGGTGGCACAGGAATTGAAAGCTCATGGACATAATCTCTTTTATTATGACAACCGCCAACGTGGGGAAGTAGATTTCTTGATTGATGATTATACTTCATTAAGTATCTTGCCAATTGAGGTAAAATCGGGTAAAGACTATACTGTGCATAGTGCTTTGAGCAAGATGTTGTCTGTTCCAGACTATCATGTCTTGTTAGGTATGGTCGTGTCGAATGCAAGGGAGGTGAAAACTGATGGCAAGGTACTCTATTTGCCGATATATGACATCATGTTTGTGAATGCTTCGGGACAAGATGAGAATAATGTTTATTTCTAGTATGTTTGTGTAGTCAGAGAAAAATATGTGAGGAGTCAATTCTAAAAACTGTAAATAATATTGTTCTATCTGTAAGACTAATATTCATTAACATTTTTAACAATTATCGGACTTAGTACGGAGTTGATACGGAGATGGTACGGACTTGGTACGGAGCAAGTATAGGGATATGATAGGCAAAAAATAAGGATTTTGAACATTTTTCTCTTAAAATGTGTTCAAAATCCTTAATTTCTATATTCTGTGTGTATAAATATACCGCAAGAATATACATTCTTTGTAAGAAAAGTTTATCTTGTAAATCACTTTAATTTGTTATATTCTTCATCCGTCACAGGCTCCAACCACTCATTCGTGGCACCATCGGCAGGTACTGCCATGGCAATATGCTGGAACCAAGAATCGGCAGCGGCACCATGCCAGTGCTTCACCTCGGCAGGGATATTGACAACATCGCCCGCATGGAGCTTGCGAGCTGGCTTGCCCCACTCTTGGTACCATCCCTCACCACTTACGCAGATAAGGATTTGTCCGCCTTTGTGATGGATGTGCCAGTTGTTGCGACAGCGTGGCTCAAAAGTGACATTGCTCATAGGGATGCCATCCTTGTTCAATGGAGCAAGATAACTATTGCCAATAAAGTACTTGGCGTAAGCAGTGTTCAGCTCACCCTTAGGGAATACCATGTTCTCGATAGGCTTGCCTTGCTCGAAAGTCTCACCAAAGACTTCTGCCACCGCTTTGGCTGCACGATAAGCCTCAACATCACCTACTTTCTCTGCCAAGACTGCTGGGATTGCATGAAGTTCATCATCTTTCACTCCCATGTTACGAGCACCGCTGACGTGCGCTTTCAACTGAGGCTCTACACCCTTGATAGCAGACAATGCACTCACTGTCACGATCTCTCGTTCCTCATGGGTCAAGACATCACGAGCGAAGATGTCACCAAAGAGATGGGCTTTCAGATAGAAATCCGTAGCTGGGGCGAAAGTATAGTTGTATGGCTTTCCACCACAGAGTTTTGTCTGTACCTCCGTACCTTGTTTCAAGGCATCATAATCTTGAGCCAAAGGACTCGCATCCTTACCTTCCTCATCATTGATGCCCTTGGATTTACGGTCGACAAGCACCTGCAGGAGTGTTCCCAGCCCATTCAAGCTACGAGGGAACCCCGTGTAGGCATAAAGTTGTGAAAGAGCTTCCTTAACTTGGTTGACTGTAAGTGAACCTTTCTTGCCGTCCTCACCCAACGCAACATTGATAGCCGTCTTCAGACCCTCAAGGTCACCTTTAGCCTCGAAAGCAGCTACAGCTATCAGGTTCTGCTGCTTCTCGCTTAATACATTATTCATATTATCTTGCGCTTTAATTGTCGAGCCACCCATCAGCATCATCGCCGACAGGGCAGCCATTTTCAGTTTGTTGTTCATTGTTCTTTCCTTTTTATATATCATTCTTTTCTTTTTATATTATGTTGCAAAATTACGAAGTTTTTTCTTACTATCGGATAACTATTTTACAGATAGAACAATATTATTTACTGTTTTTTGATTTATATGCACAGGTTGTTTTCTTTAAGCATGAAATCTTCAAATGTATCTTATTAACCAGAAACAAGAGTGGGTATTAATAGGATGAAACAAAAAGTTTGTAATTGATTATTGAAGAACAAAAGTCATAAATGCACAAATACCAAACAATTTTGGTATATAAAAAGAAGAAAATAATCTCGCAGTTGTGTTTTCTCGATAAAAACAATTATCTTTGTGGTCAAAATGGCAATCCAAGGTTCTAAAAAGGACATGAGAGCCTTTCACTTGAAGCCTAAGTTAAGATTGAGTTAGTGATTAGCGATTAAGTTTTTATGGCAGAAAATAACGATATACCAGAGATGTGTCCAACGTTTGACGCTATCCGTAAGACAGACGAGAACAACAATGAGTATTGGAGTTCGCGTGACCTTTGTAATGCTATGGGCTACTCTGCCTATTGGAAATTTCTTCGTGTAATAGATAAGGCGATAGAGGCTGCCAATACCAAAGGCATGAAAATAGACGACCATTTCAACCAAGCGGTTGATATGGTCAAACTCGGTAGCGGCTCGTTCCGAAAGGTAGAAACATTCCGTTTGTCCCGTGTAGCTTGCATGATTATTGCTGAGAATGCAGACAGCAGAAAAGTGTTGGTAAAAGAAGCAAGGGAATACTTTAGTAAAACTGTCCCTACTACAGAACTAATGCAAAATGCATTGAGTTCCAACATTTTATTGTATAAGACAGCGCAAGGCGAGACGAAGATTGAAGTCATTTTCAATAGCGATACTTTTTGGATGTCACAGAAGCGTATGGCAGAGCTATTTGGCGTGGATGTCAGAACTATCAGCTACCATTTGGGGCAGATATATGAGACTGGAGAATTGCAGAAAGAGTCAACTATCCGAAAAATTGGGATAGTTCAAACAGAGGGTGAGCGTAATGTAGATTTGCGGAAACTCGTGCTCAGCGTCATATTATAACTACGATGGAGGATTGGCGAAAACGGCTTACGCTGTTTCTTACGACAATGGACTATGAGGCAAATGCTTCTGCTGGAACAGTATCACAAGAGGAAGCAAAGGCCAAAGCATACGGTGAATATGAAAAATATAAACTCATACAAGACCGTTCGTATATCTCTGATTTTGATCGCTTCAACAGTGGTGACGATGAAACTCCATTGCTTCCTTTTAACCTCAATCCGAAAAAGTCATAATTGTCAAAACTAAGAACTCATGCTGTGAGATACCCATGAACAAGGAGCTTTTGCCAATGGTGAAATCTTTGAGGAAGGTTGTGAGCCAAGACTTTTATGAGCTAACCAATAAAGAAAATTTAAAATATAGGAGGACTAATTTTCTTTAAGCATGAAAAATCACTGATGATTTTCAAAGAAGTGATTTTTTGTCGTTTTTGTACCTAAAAGTGTTAAAATTGGGAGTTATTCATCACTTTATCAACAAAAAAAGATATATTTCGGAATAAAAATATTACCTTTGCTATGTCTATCCCATACCGAAAGCCTCAATGGGCAGAGGTTGGGTGGACATATATACATATAAGGCGTAACTGTACGCTTTGGTTTTGACTTGTTAGAACTTCGCAAACTCTATGGATTGTCAAAAACAAAGCAACGGGAACGCCTCATGGGATGTTTTGTATGCAGCCATCATTGGCTTCGAGTGTTTTATTGTGCTCGTTGTTGATGGCGGGTGGACTATATACTTACATCATACGTGGGGCTTTCGGCGTTGCTCGTTTCGACAATCCGGGCAATGCGAAGGCCTTAACAAGTGAAACGAGTGACAGGACAGGCTCCACGTTCTTATTTATATATATATAAAACAATCTAATAATCAGGTCAATTAGGGAGTCAAGTGACCATAAATATTTTAAGTATATGGCAATTTCAAGTATTGAACACAAAGGCTCATGGTATAACATCTATGACAGTTATGGTAACAAGTCTAAAACAATCCCTGACTATGTGGGAGAACTCCTTGGATGGAGTGACCGTTTTTTCATCATCGCTAAAGGTTCTTGGTATGAAACCTACGATGAACAGGGCACACGTATAAAAATTATGCCCAGCTATATAGGTTCGTTCGTTTCTATCACAGGAGATCAATTTATTGTTAGAAAAGGAACTTGGCTTGATACCTACGATTGTTTTGGAAGAAAACTGGGAACTCGTCCAGCAAGATAACTCGTTTAAATATGAATATGAGGTTGCACGTATGCAGTGATATGGGCAACCTTTTTAAATTATATACAAATGGAAAACAAGAAATATTACACGTATACAATCATCGCAGCATGTTCGATTTGTCTGATCGCAGTATTCTTCAACGTGTTTACTGATATGGAACTGCCAAGTAGAATCATGGCAGCCATCCTTGGTGTTGTAATCACAGCTACAATCACACAGGTTTTGCTTCAAGGGCAAACCCAAAAAGAAGGGATATTGAAGAAAGGGTCTAAGGTTTTCGAAGAGAAATTGAGAATATATCAGAATTTCCTCAACACCCTTTACCAAGCTGTCAAGGATGGAGAACTGACGAACAGTGAGAAAATGGAACTGCAGTTTCAGACATCCCTCATAGCCATGCATTGTAATCCGAAAAATATAATCACAGTAAGCGAAGCTGTGCGTCGTGTTGTAAAGAGTACTTGTCCCTCGGACAGGGATGGGAGTGTAGGAGAAACGGACTTGTTAAAGGGCTTATTCTCAGTAGTGGAGGCTTTCCGCAAAGACCTATATGGACAAGAAGAATCATTTGACGATAGTATGAAAGAGACAACAATAGAAAATTTCAGTAATGCTTTCAGTACGGCTCTCAGTGGTAAAGACAAGAAACCTCAACCACAGAAAATATCTGTAGATTTGAACGTTGCTTCGAGCCAGGCAGAAATGGTCATATCATCCTTGCAGAACGCAGAATATAAAGCCCAAGTTGACAACAAAGTAGAGGCAAGTGACACCGTAGAGTCAGACATTTCCGTTTGGGACAAAGCTGTGATTTTATGGAAAGAGCAAGGCTGGATTGTAGAAGGTCTCGGAAGCGAAAATGAGAATGAATTAACAATTAGGCATACCGACAATGATAACCCAAGCAAGATAAGTATGGGCTTCTACGACAACCATTATTATATACAGGCTGAATATGAAAATGATGTGGACTTCTCTAAAGCATTAAAATGGGAAAAAGGCGGTAGGCGTTCACGTGGTGCTTGGTGGGACTTTCTTCCTGAACCTTATTTCGACATCCCAGAAGGGAAACTTTTCGAGACATTAAGTAGCAGTAGCCAACTTCAGAACCTTTTAATAGAGCGCATCAACTACTTGCAAGGTATTATCTTGGTGCATCATCGTACCGCCCTATGGAAAAATGCAATAGGCAAGCAGGACAACTGGAACCTTTTTATCTGGTATTGGAAATGTTTGGCCTGTGAATGGCAAACAGAAGAAGAAGGTAATGTCTATTTTGATATTTTGCCAAAAGGAGATGGTGCAAACACCGTTGAATTCCAATTGGGAAATCGTGTTAGAAGCATTGATATGTTAAAGCAAACGTTGATTCGTATTGGTTGTCAAGATAAAATAGAAAGCATAGAAGAAGATTGTTGGGTGCGTATAGATACAGCCTCGTTTGATGCGAGCGAGATAGCAGAAAAGGCAAAAAGTCTTATGCTAAGAATTTCAGGCTGACTGCCTGAAAGCAATGAAAGGCATTTGGCGATGAAAGACTTTGCTGCTATCGACTTCGAGACTGCCAACCAACACCGCTCCAGTGTGTGCAGTGTTGGAGTGGTTGTTGTGCGTGGTGGAAAAGTTGTGAATAAATTTTATCGCTTGATAAAGCCTAATCCTAATTTTTACTCTTATAGGTGCACTCAAGTGCATGGGCTGACAAATGATGATACTGCCAACGCCCAACCATTTCCTGAGGTATGGAAGGAGATAGCTCCATACATTCAAGGATTACCATTGGTGGCTCACAACAGTCCCTTTGATGAAAGTTGTCTAAAAGCTGTTTTTGAAGCGTATGGAATGGAATATCCAAGCTATCAGTTTTATTGTACTTGTCGAGCTTCAAGACAAAAATTAGGGAATAATCTCCCTAATCATCAACTACAGACTGTGGCGACTTATTGCGGCTATGACTTGGCACAACACCATCATGCCTTGGCTGATGCGGAAGCGTGTGCAGCTATCGCTATTAAACTTATTGATTTCTAAATGATTATATTATGGATACTTTAACAGATATCAAAAGCATGTTGTCTGGAAATAGAATATTTGTTCCGGCATATCAAAGAGCTTACTCTTGGGAAGAAAAGCAAACTAAACAATTCTTGATAGATTTGCAAGATTACGTTACAAGCAAAATTACATCCAACTATTATTTTGGACATTTTCTGCTTGAGGATAAAGGCAACCAAGACTATGCCATCATTGACGGTCAACAACGCTTGACAACGATTACTATATTTATATCAGCATTTTATCAACGACTAAAGGAATTGAAAGGCGAACTCTCTGAAGATGACAGATACCTTTATTGTGTGCTTGTAAGAGTTGGCCAAAGATATAGGTTTTCGACTGTAGACTATGATGATCAATTGTTCCGTGATTATGTTATCAACAGAATAAAGACAGACCACAATGGGTTGGACACGGAATCACAAAAGCGTATAGTCGCAGCTTATGATTTTTTCACAAGCCAACTGAAAGAATATAACGAGGAAGCCTTGCGTAAAATTTTTGACGCAGTGGTCAACGCCACTTGTACTACTCATATCGTCAAGGATGAAGCAGAGGCTATCCAGATGTTTATTTTCCAAAATAACCGTGGTAAGAAGCCATCAAACCTTGAGATTATCAAGGCACAGTTCTTGTATAACATCCACCTTTATAGTTCTTCAGAAGAAGAAAAGGAAAATCTTATAAACGAGGTGAAAAATCGCTTTGAGAATATTTACAAGTCAATTTCTAAGATTGAAGGTAATATAGATGAAGATGATGTGCTGACATATACTTTGCGCGTTTATTTCAATAGTCTTGATGCCAGCAATTCGCTCAAGAAAGTAGAGGAGGAATTGGACAAAGAAGTTTCACGTATAGCATTTATCCGCAGTTTTACTAATTCCTTAGCAGTAAGTTTTGAGCAAATTACATCATTCTTCTATAATGAAAAGACCGATTTTGCTGCACATTCACTTTGGATAATCGGTCAACCAGCTATCATTTTCCCATTTGTCATCAAAGCATATAGCAATGGTGTGTCAACGGAAGACTTTGACTTGATGGCAAAATCTCTCACATCCATATTCTTGCGCCATCGAGTGATTGGCACTCGTGCAGTACTTACTTGGAGATTGAATGACATTTTCAGAAATTTTGCTGGTGATGTCAAGCCTATAGTCGATCATATCAAATGGATGAAGACAACAACTGATGGCTGGTGGAACTATTGGAACAACGAAGAATTCAAACGTATGCTTGAAGGTAATTTTGATGGTGGACATGGTATAGCCAAGATTATTCTATGGCAATACGAGAACCATCTTATAAGACGAGGAAAAGCCGGATATGGCATGAAGCGTTATGATGCGATAGAAGACTCTCAGTGTGAGCATATCGCTCCAAATACCGAGAATACAAACGCTGATAGTGGGTACTGTCAATATGATGATGAGTTTAGGGAAAGTTACCTAAATTGTCTTGGCAATTATTTGCTTCTTTCAGGTCATCATAATGAGTCTATTGGCAATATCTCGTTTGAAAAGAAACGTGATACTTACACCCAATTACTCCAACAGCAAGAAGTTCGCAACATGACAGAAACAGAATGTACTTGGGACAAGAACAAGATTGCCACAAGAAAAGAACGAATAGTGAATTTTATCTTAACAAACTTTTGATATTAAAATATAGGAGGACGTTATTAGTCCTCCTATATTTTTTCTGTGGAAATACGAATGATTTACCTGTCATAAGATAATTATACTACAGATAGAACAATATTATTTACTGTTTTTTATTTCATAACCTAAATACTAAGAATATGTAATGTTCCTTAAAAAATAAGTTTTCTTTATAGTGAACTTTGTTATAGACAATGTATTTCTATATATTTGTAACGATATCATGAATGCTCAATATAAAAACAGTCTTTAAACCAAGAATATGAAAATAACAGTAAGTACAATCCTTTTGACCCTGGGCCTCTTATTACGTAAATGCCCAAACAGACAGTCTTGCAACCAAGATAGATTCATTGGATAAAGTCTATCATCTAAAAGAGGTCACGGTTACCTCACATAAAAGGATTTTTACACAAAAGCCCGACCGATTGATTTTCAATGTAGAAAATTCTATAATAGGCAATGGAGGCAATGCCTTGGATGTACTAAGGATTACTCCTGGAATAAAAGTCCAGAACGAACAGATAACTATGATAGCCAAGAGCGAAATGATAGTTATGATAGACGGACGTCCCCTGAAGTTAAATGGTGAGAGTCTTATAAGTTTTCTAAAAGGAATATCGTCTACCACTATCAAAAATATAGAGGTCATTATCACGCCACCGGCAAAATATAAAGCGCAGGGAAACAGTGGATTGATTAATATTATACTAAAAAAGACCAAGCTCGACACTTGGTCGCTGATGTTGAGAAATACCTATCAGCAGGCTACTTATGTAGATAATAAAATAGGAGCGAACTTTTATTTGAAAAAGAAGCTCTCTATATGTGCTAATATCTCAGCAGCTTCGGGAAAGGATAGATACATCATAAACAAGTTTACTTATTATCCATCTGAGACTTGGCATTCTTCAACACCACTAAAACGAAGTTATAACTTCATTAATATGAACATTGGTATTGATTATGATGTGAGCCGAACATTAACAATAGGTATGAATTATTTTGGACATAAAACAAATAATCCTTTTAGGCAATACAAAATCAATACAGAAATTACTGCTGCAAACAATAAGTTATCGTCTTATATGGAGACATTCAATGACAAGAAACATGATGGTTATACCCATATACTCAATGTCCATGGCATTGTTAGGCTGGACTCGCTTGGAAAACAGATAATGATAGACTTGGATTATTTAAAGAACAATAACAACGATTCAACAAGTGATTATGGTGCAAGCTATTTACCTGACAGGAAGCAGATTAAAGATAGTTATTATGCAAATATCGGCAATAATAAGGGTCTGGTGTCCAACTATTCGGCAAAAGTAGATGTTGATTTACCATTGCGATGGGTAAAATTGAACTTTGGTGGACAACTGGATTTTACGACTAATAGTAACGATTATATGTCCTATGATAATATTCCGGGTAACCAGATTGCTGATAAAAGCCAGAGAAACTATTTTAAATATAAGGAAAATATAGCAGCGTTATATTTGTCTGTTAGCAAGAACTTAAATGAAAAGTTTAGCATACAGATGGGCATAAGAGTTGAACAAACTTCCACAGAAAGTAATTCCCTTACCAGTGGACAAAATACTAAGGACCATTACTTCAATGTTTTTCCCTCTGCTTATGTCTTGTACAGACTGTCGGATACGAAATCTCTCTCTTTGAGTTACAGTCGAAGAATAAACAGACCATATTTCTATGACATGAATCCATTAAAGAGTAGCATCAATCAATATGATTACAGTGTGGGAAATATGTCCTTGAAACCATCCTATTCTGAGAATTTAGATTTGTTGTTTACTTCGGGAGTGTTTGTCCATAAAATGTGGTATAGCTACGTATTTGATGATTATGCGATATTCCCAACAATCGACCCCGTCACAAAAATCATCAAGCGCTCACCGATTAATTTCATAGATTACTACAGTATTGGAGTTTCAGAATCCTATACATTCAATAAGTTATGGTGGTGGAATTCTTATAATAATGTTACGCTTTATTATATTCATAAAAATGCCACCCTTTCGGAAGCTCCTCCAATGATAGACAAAATGAGTGGTAACTGCATGAGCCAGAATGATCTTCTTTTGAATAAAAAGAAAACTTGGATGTTGAATTTCGGCTTTTATTATGAATTGCCTCACATTAATTCCTATTACAAAGTAGACTCAAACTATTATTTTTATATGGGAGTGAGAACGACCCTTTTAAATAATAAACTTTCTCTCTCACTTCGTGTGAATGATATCTTTAAAACCTATCGTATGCGTGAAACCATGACCTAAAACGGAATCCGTTACCAAAATAACAACTGTTCGGAAACGACATACTTGCAGTTTTCTATGAGTTACAAAATAGGCAACAGCTTGGTAAGAGTCAAGAAGCACACGACCGCAACCGAGAAAATTAGAACTCGGATAAAATAAATACAAAAAACAATAACGGACATTGTCACCGATTGATTTTGTTGGTAAGAATACGAGGCTTTTTGAATAACAGCAATGTTGCAGCAAGTAAAATGATGCCGAATGTCCATGATATGACAGCACTGACAACGATGCCGAGTGACTGGGTAAATCCTGCTACTACGAAAGTAAGGAAAGAAATGGTGGCAACGGTCAAGGCATAAGGCAATTGGGATGACACGTGATGTACGTGCTTGCACTCTGCTCCTGCACTCGCCATGATGGTGGTATCGGAGATAGGCGAGATATGGTCACCGCATACGGCACCAGCCATACAAGCGGAGATGGATATGATGCGAAGTGGCTCTGTGGCTGGGAATACGGCGATGCAGATCGGTATCAAGATGCCAAATGTTCCCCAAGATGTGCCTGTGGCAAAGGCAAGGAACGCCGCCACGACGAAGATGATGGCAGGCAACAATTGTTGTAATTCTGCTGCACTGTTTGCCACGACACTTGAGACATATTCGGCTGCTCCCAGTGAGTCGGTCATGCTCTTTAGTGTCCATGCAAGGGTGAGGATAAGGATGGCTGGGACCATAGCCTCAAAGCCTTTGATGAGACTGCTCATGGCTTCGTCGAAAGGTAGGGTCTTACGTGCAACAAACAGAACGACGGTGAGAATGAAAGCAGATAATGAGCCTATCACCAGACCAATGGAAGCGTTGCTTTCGGCAAAGGCATTGATGAAATCCATGTGGTTCTTGCTGGTGGCGTCAAAGTAACCTCCTGAATAGAGCATACCAGCCATGCAGAATACAATCAGCATGACGATAGGGATTACAAGGTCGGAAACAGTTCCTTTGTTAATGAGTGTCTTATCTTGTTGAGCACCAACACCATGCTCAACCACTTGCAGTTTGGTATCACTCACTTCATCCAACTTAGTACCGTTTTTCTCGTACCACTCTTTTAACCTGGCATCATACTTGCTCATAGACTTGAAGTCGAAACCAGCGATGACTATCAAGAACATGAAGATGATGGTGAAGAAGGCATAGAAATTGAAAGGTATCGCCTTGCAGAAAAGAGCCAATCCGTTCTCTCCTCCCGTTACAAAGCCTGATACGGCAGCTGCCCAACTGGATATAGGAGAGATGATACATACTGGTGCAGCAGTGGAGTCAATGAGATAAGCCAACTTCTCCTTTGTGATGCCATGCCGTACGGCGATAGGTCGCATCACGGAACCAACGGTGAGGCAGTTGAAGTAATCGTCTATGAAAATAAGGATGCCCAAGAGGATGGTAGCAATCTGTACTCCCATCTTTGACTTAACGTGTTTACCTGCCCAACGACCAAAGGCAGCCGAGCCTCCTGCTTTGTTCATCAAGGAAACGATGGAACCAAGGAGTACAAGAAATACGAGGATGCCTACGTTCCAAGGATCGGAAAGACAGTGTACCATCCCATATGATTTAGCATCGGCCCCATCCCCCACGGTGTGGTTCATCAAGTGTATCAGGAAACCGTCAATCCCTGTTCCCATGGAGATGCAATAGAGTACGGCACCAAGAAGGATACCTATAAAAAGTGAGGAATACACCTCTTTTGTCTTTAGTGCCAATGCGATGGCAACGATAGGAGGGAGAAGCGACCAAAAGGTGCCTATGAAGTTATAGTCCATATTATCTTGATATTAGTAAAGTAAGAGAAGTCCAGCGATAGCTGCGTAGAGAATCATGCGGATAGGGTTGATTTGTAGAAATTTGGTACCAATGAAGGTGGCGATGAATAAGGCGATGGAAATATAGAAGCGCCATGGGTCATCAGGGGTGGAGAAATTTTCCTCGTTCATCAGCAATAAGGCTGCGGCACCCACCAATCCTACGACAGCAGGGCGTAGGCCGATGAATATGCTCTGTACGGTGGATGTGTTCATGAACTTCATGAACATCTTGCTAATGAGTATCATCAATATCAATGATGGAAGCACCAAGGCGAATGTTGCTGTTGCGCTACCAAGAATAGCCATTGTGCTGCCCATTCCTGCATTATGTATAGCAGTATAACCACAGTAGGTGGCAGTGTTGATACCGATAGGTCCTGGAGTCATCTGCGAGATGGCGATGACATCGGTAAACTCTTGCATCGTCATCCAATGGTATCGTGAGACCACCTGTCCTTGGATAAGTGATATCATGGAATAACCACCTCCGAAACCGAAGATGCCTATCTGAATGAAAACGGTGAAAAGCTGTAGAAAAATCATGTTCTTTAGTTTGTAGTTTACAGTTTATAGTTTATAGTGCATTCTTGCTACACGGCGTAGCCGCTATTAACTATCAACCATTAACTGTTCTTATTCCGTTGGTTGAATGAACTTCCCATAGATGTATCCTCCAATGGCTGCAGCAATGATGACCCATATAGGGTTGACACCAACAAGCCAGATTGCCAGTGCAGAAAGGAGGGGTATCCAACAGTTGATTATCGTTATTTTGGCACTCTTGGCGAGTTGGAATGTTGGAACGACTATCAGTGCCACTACGGCAGGACGGATGCCAGCAAAAAGGGCAGCGACTATCTTGTTGTCCTGAAACTGATGGAAGAACATTGCGATGACCAATATTATAAGAAATGATGGTAACGAAGTACCGAGAGTGCAAACGATGGCTCCTGGTATCTTAGCCAACTTATAGCCTAAGAATGAACTCATGTTTATCGCCAAGGCTCCCGGACAAGTCTGGGTAATGGCTATGGCATCCACAAACTCCTCTTTCGTCATCCAATGATGTTTGTCAACGACTTCGGCTTCTATAATAGGAATCATGGCATAGCCACCTCCAAAGGTGACTATGCCAATCTTCATGAATGTCTTGAATAATGAAAGATAATTCATATAGTTTATAATTTATAGTTAATAGTTTATAGGGCATTCTTGCTGTATGGTGGTTTATGCTATACGGCGAAGCCGCTATTAACTATCAACTATTAACTATTACTTAACTCTTTCTTCAATCCACTGACGTGCATTGACAAATGCCTCAATCCAAGGTGTTACCTCGTCGTTGCGACGGTCAGCTGGATACCAAGCGTTCTGCCATGGGAAGATGGCACGCTCCAAGTGTGGCATCATAGCCAAGTGGCGACCGTCGGCTGAGCAGATACCTGCCACGTTGTAGTCGCTACCGTTAGGATTGCCAGGGTACTCAGCATAGTTGTACTTAGCGATGATGTTGTAGTGATCCTCTGGCTCTGGCAAGTAGAAACGACCCTCGCCGTGAGCTACCCAGATACCGAGCTTATCACCGCTCAGGCTACCGAACATCACACTGTCGTTCTGAGGAA
>CAKQXI010000010.1 GCA_934281565.1 uncultured Prevotella sp. | reverse complement strand
GTACTGTTCGCCTTCATGAGCTGTCTGAACCCTGGTGACGAGATTATCGTGCCGGAGCCTGCTTATGCCAATTATATGTCGTTCGCCATTTCGGCTGGTGCGGTAATCCGTACGGTTACGACCACCATCGAGGAGGGTTTCTGTCTGCCGAAGGTGGAAAAATTTGAGGAGCTGATCAATGAGCGCACGAAGGCGATTTTGATTTGCAATCCGAATAATCCGACCGGCTACCTCTACACGCAGAAGGAGATGAACCAGATTCGCGACCTGGTGAAGAAGTACAACCTGTACTTCTTCTCCGACGAGGTGTATCGCGAGTTCATCTATACCGGTTCGCCATACATCTCTGCAATGCACCTGGAGGGCATCGAGCAGAACGTGGTGCTGATTGATTCGGTCAGCAAGCGTTACTCGGAGTGCGGCATCCGCATAGGTGCGCTCATCACAAAGAACGATGCTGTGCGCAAGACTGTGATGAAGTTCTGTCAGGCGCGTCTGTCGCCACCACTGATCGGTCAGATTGTGGCAGAGGCGAGCATCGAGGGCACGGAGGCGTACAGTCGCGAGGTGTACGAGGAATATACCGAACGCAGAAAGTGCCTGATAGATGGTGTGAACCGTATTGACGGTTGCTACACGCCAATCCCGATGGGTGCGTTCTATACGGTGGCGAAACTGCCGGTGGATGACACCGAGAAGTTCTGTGCTTGGTGCCTGAGCGAGTTTGTGTATAAGGATGAGCTGACGCCTACAAAGACCGTTTTCAGTGGCAAGGAGATGGACTGCATCGGTGAGACCATCATGATGGCTCCGGCAGCTGGCTTCTATACTAATCCGGAGTTGGGAAGAAATCAAGTGCGATTGGCGTATGTGTTGTGCAAGAAAGATTTGCAGAGGGCACTTTTGATATTACAGAATGCAATAGAAGAATATAATAAGAAATGAATATATTAGTAACTGGGGCCAACGGCCAACTTGGCAATGAGATGCGAATCATCTCCAAGGGCTCATCCGATACATACATCTTCACCGATGTCAATCAGGTAGAAGGTTTTGAGACCACCTACCTTGATATCACCGATCTTGATGCCATCCGCAAGATGGTGGTAGAAAACGAGGTTAAAGTTATTGTAAACTGTGCAGCATGGACGAATGTAGATGCGTGCGAGACAGATGAGAAGCTGGCAGCACTTGCAGAGAAACTCAATGCAGAGGCTCCTAAGAATCTTGCTACTGCAATGAAGGAAGTAGGTGGCATTCTCTTCCATGTCTCTACCGATTATGTGTTTGGACAGGAACCATACAACACTCCTTGCAACCCTGATCAGAAGGGAACTCCAACAGGTGTTTATGGAGCAACCAAACTCCATGGCGAGCAGAATATCATTGCCTCTGGATGTGAGTACGTTATTCTACGTACTGCTTGGCTCTACTCAGAATTCGGTAAAAACTTCTGCAAGACAATGCTCAACCTTACTGCTACAAAGCCAGCATTGAAGGTAGTATTTGATCAGTGCGGAACACCTACATACGCATACGACCTTGCTGCTGCTATTTATGATATCATCAGCAATAGCAAATTCGAGGGGAATACTGGCATCTACCATTACTCAAACGAGGGTGTCACTTCATGGTATGATTTTACCGTAATGATCGCCAAGATTGCAGACAACAAGGATTGTGACATCCAACCTTGTTATAGTTCCGAATACACTTCACCTGTTAAGCGTCCATCGTATTCAGTTCTTGACAAGAAGACTTTCAAGGATACTTTTGGTATAAAGGTGCCATACTGGGTAGATAGTCTCGGAACGTGTATTTCAAATCTAATGAAACAATGCTAATCAATAAGGAACTTCTTGACAGCATTACAGAGAAGGCAAAGGTCTCTGAGCGTCTTCGTATGAACTTCAACCTTCATGAATCGCTCGATTCTAAGGTTCAACGACTCTTTAATGCTCTTGAACAAGGAACCATTGTACCTATTCAGCGTCATCAAGAAACAGCAGAATCTGTGATTCTTGTTCGAGGTAAGATGCGTGTCAATATTCATAATAGTGACAAGTCTATTAAAGAGTCTGTAATACTTGATCCAATACAAGGGAATTTCGGATATCATATACCTGCAGGTGTATGGCACTCTATTGAGATTTTAGAGAGTGGAACTGTTATGTTTGAGGTCAAAGAAGGCCCTTGTAAGCCATTATCAAAAGAAGATATATTAGAATAACCAAATCGTAGAAATTTGAATACTTAGAATATATGGAAGTAATTAGAGCAAACATAGATGGAGTTGTCATCATCGAACCAAAGGTCTTTGGTGACGCTCGTGGCTACTTCTTCGAGTCATTTTCGCAGCGAGAGTTTGATGAGAAGGTTGCTATCCCATTCTTTGGCAAACCAATCGTATTTTGTCAGGACAATGAGAGTATGAGCTCTTATGGCGTAATGAGAGGGTTGCATTTTCAGCGTCCACCATTCACACAGAGCAAGCTTGTTCGTTGCGTGAAAGGTGCTGTTCTGGATGTGGCAGTTGATATCCGCAAAGGCTCGCCTACATACGGACAGCATGTGGCAGTAGAACTAACCGAAGGTAACCATCGGCAGTTCTTCGTTCCAAGAGGTTTTGCACATGGATTTGCCGTACTCTCTGAGACTGCCATCTTCCAGTACAAGTGTGACAACTTCTATACTCCTCAAGCAGATGGTGGTATCTCTATCAAGGATAACAGCCTTGGAATTGATTGGAAGATCCCAACTGAGAAAGCACTTCTCAGCGAGAAGGATACACTCCACGAATGCTTGAAGGATTTCGACTCACCATTTTCTTTAGATATTAATCTCTATTAGAGAGATGAAGCAATGCAAAACTATGGCAATCTTATTTGCAATCTTATTAGCTATTATTGGTATCCTTCTATATCTTCTCATAATGTCTGAACGTATGAGCCATTCGATAGAAAGGGCATTACATAATAGAGGTATTGTGACAATGCAAGAAAGCCATAGACCAGATTATTGGACAGAAAAGGCTTGGGAGAATACCATCCTTCAACTTCATGAATCATTTGAAGTCGCTTTCGTAGGTGACTCTCATATATACAATGGTGATTTCCAATCAGAGTTCACTAATATTAATATCATTAATATAGGGTGTTCTGGTAGCACGGTTGCAGATCTTCTTCGTAGAATCAAAATGCTCCAAGGCATAAATGCAAAGAAAGTATTTATTATGTCTGGCGCAAACGACCTTTTATCAGATTCAATTCAAGAATTCATTGCCAATTACGAAAACTTAGTAAAAGAAATAAAAAAATATATGTCGGAACCTTCGATTTATATCCTAAGCATATTGCCTATGAATGAAGATGCAGGTCGTAAACAGATTGATGATAAGGATATTCAATGCGTCAACGATAAATTAAACAATCTTTGTATAAAAGATAAATGCTTATACATAGATCTTTATGCATGCATTGTAGAGAATGGTGAACTTCCCAAAGTCTATAGTAAGGATGGGCTTCACCTAAACCAAGAAGGTTATAAAGTAATAATGGATGCATTAAGAGAATATGTTGTCAATAAATAAAGAGAAATGAATAGAATAATTATGGCTATAATAGCCAAGATATATTCATATAAGACTCGCGAGAGTTTTAAAGGATTGTTTAGACAGTTCCGTAGTTATTGGTTAATTCCACAATTTAATAAATGTGGATCTAATACTCGGTTCGAGAAGACAAGTTTCTTAACCGGCTTAAAGTACATATCTATAGGAGATTTTTGTTATTTCACGGAAAGTTTGGTCATGACAGCTTGGGGTGGAACAAGAGACGAAATAGCTAGTGATGGGCTAACTATTAAAAAGAATATTTTAGAACCAGAGATAACCATAGGGAACAATTGTGACTTTGGTGCGTACAACCACATTACTTGTTCAAACAAGATTGTTATAGGTGATAATTTTTTGTCAGGGAGGTGGGTAACAATAACAGATAACTCACATGGCCTTACAACAAAAAATATGCTAGCAATTTCCCCTTCTAGAAGGCCAATATATTCTAAAGGTCCTGTAACAATCGGGAAGAATGTATGGATTGGCGATAAAGCTACAATTTTACCTGGTGTCTCTATTGGAGATGGTGCGGTGATTGCAGCTAATGCTGTGATTACTCGCGATGTTCCTGCTTATTCTGTAGCTGCTGGTTGTCCTGCAAAGATTATAAATACTTCTAACTGATAATAATATGAACAAAATAAGTGTTTTCTTAGATAAACTAGAGACTCATTTTCCTCAATCGTATAGATTTATATGCTTCTTAGTAAATAAATGTGTATCCCAAAAAGAAGATTTATTCTTCTATCCACACCAGAATTGCCGAAATGATAATTATGATATTTTTAATGTGGAATCCGACAATGTATTGGTACTGTTGAAGCATGCTTTATTCGATCCTGAATTGAAGCAAAGGAAGATTCATATTGTATACTATCATCCAGAGAAACTGGAACAATATCAGAAATATTGTAAAGAAGTTGCAAATATTGATGCTGATTTTGTCCTGTATGAGGACAACTATCATTTCTTGAGAGCCTTTTTTTCTTCAAAAATAATATTCACAGATAATTTTTATGTCAATTTTGAATATAAGACAAACCAGCAGTTTAGCATTTGTTTAGGTTATTATGCAGCTCCATTCAAAGATGACTATTATAAGATTGAAGATTTTGGAGAAAAAAGACAACGAGAGGATAGATCAATTAATGCAAGTTATGATTATCATATAACAAGTTCTGATCTTAGCTCCCGTCTTATATCATTGGATTCTCTTATATATTTTCAGAAGTTCAGAGCCTTAGGAATGCCGAGAAATGATGTTTTTTTTAAGGATAATAGAGAACTGAGATCCAAACTTCTTGAAATACTTGGTGTAACCGCTAAACATATTTTTTTATATGTGCCAACACATCGAGATTATGAAAACGTAAGTAGAAAGTATTTCGATAAAAAAATGGCACAAAAACGAGGACTATGGGGTAATGTAAACGATGAAGATGAAGATAGGTTAAATTCTATGCTAGAGAATAATGACGCCATAGTAATTGCAAAGGTACATCCGGCTCAAGCTAAAATTATTTGCGAATCGAATACTATGAATCGTGTTTTCTTGTATTCAGAAATAGTGAAGAGGCTCCCAACCAATCTTAATGCATTAATGGCTGTTTCTGATTATATGATTAGCGATTATACAACAGCTGCTTATGATTTTCTATGTACAGATAAACCATTAATCTATTATTTCTACGATATACAGAAATATTTGGGCACACGTGGTTTCTCATTTAACCCTATTGATCCATACTGCCCTGGAGATATTGTATATGATATATATGGACTAATTGATGCAATGAATGGCGTTATGAATGGCGATGATAATCATGCATCTGAAAGAAAATATCTAAAAAAAATAATTTTCAAAGATTGTGATGGCTATTCAACCGAGAGAATTATTTCTTTTACAAAGAATCTAATTTCATAATAATGATATTTTTTTATTGTCTTATAATCATAACAGCATGCGTTGGACTCAAGACCAAGAAACAAGGGTATTACCATGATTATCTTGGATTTGATCAGACGAATGCAATAAAAGGAGTCTGCATCTTACTTGTTTTCTTGAGGCATGTATTTCAATATGTGTATGAGTCCAGTTATACTTGTTCTAGTTTTGGAGATCATTATGCCGAACTGATTGATGGAATGATAAGGCAGCTTCTTGTTGCGTATTTTTTGTTTTCATCAGGTTATGGTATCATGGAGTCCATAACGAAAAAGGGTGATGCCTATATACATAATATCCCCAAACGAAGGGTTCTAAACACATTAATAAACTTCGATTTAGCTGTTCTTACTTTTATTATACTCGATTTGGCTATTGGAAGAGAGATAAGTATAAATCAAGTAATTTTTTCATTTTTTGCTTGGGATGATGTTGGTAACAGTAATTGGTACATCTTTGCAATCCTATTTTGTTATTTGGCAGTATATCTTTCTTATATTGCTTGTAAAGGGAATACAGCAGTTATTAGTGCAATGTTATTGGGGCTTTTTGTTTTCTATATCTTTGTGATGTGGTTTCTCAAGCCGTGTCATTGGTATAATACCATAATGTGCTTTCCTTTAGGTATGTTCATATCAAAGAAAAAAGAAAGATTTGAATATTATACTCAAAAGCATTATCTTCTATCAATTCTCGTCTTATTGATGGCTTTTATAGTAACATATCTGCTTCACGATGATTACTCTATATTTGACAGTATAAACGCTATGCTCTTATGCGTACTAATATTATTGGCTTGCATGAAAGTTAAGATAGGAAATAAAGCATTGGTGTGGTTGGGAAGTAGTTTATTCCCGTTATATATATACCAACGATTACCAATGATTGCCCTATATGAAATTAACAATGGAATTTTTGTTTCCAATTATGTAGTTTTATACATCTCTTTATGTGGCGTCATTACAATAGGTATAGGTTATCTATACAAATATTGGCAAATTAAAATTCAATAATGGACTCTATAAAAAATCAAACTATAAATAGCGCCAAATGGAATGCAATAGAAAGACTATCTATTCAATTAGTGCAGTTCATTCTTGGCTTGATAATGGCTCGCTTACTTACTCCAGATGACTATGGTATTGTAGGCATGGTTGCGATATTCTTTTCTCTGTCTCAATCGTTTATTGACAGTGGATTTAGTACTGCTCTCATTCGCAAACCAGATGCGAAAGAATATGAATTTAGTACTGTGTTTATATTCAATGTTTTTGTTGCTATTCTTTTGTATGGAGTTTTGTTCTTTGCGGCACCTTCTATAGCTAATTTCTTTAATCAGCCAATTCTCTCTGCAATTGTTCGGGTTCAGGCGGTAACTTTGATCGTGAACTCGTTGATGGTTGTGCAGGTTGCAATGCTTACAATCAAATTGGATTTCAAATCACTTGCGAAAAGAAATGTAAGTGCCGTGCTTATTTCCGGTATTGTTGGAGTGATCATGGCTTATAAAGGCTTTGGCGTTTGGTCTTTGGTCTGTCAAGGCGTTCTTTCTTCGCTTGTCAATCTTGTATTCATTTGTTGGTATTGTCGTTGGTTCCCAAAAACAGGATTCAATTGGAATGCCTTTAAGGAACTAGGGGCTTTTGGAAGCAAACTCCTTGCGTCAGGTTTGTTACATACCATTTATACACATCTGAATACATTAGCAATTGGAAAGTTCTATTCGGCAAAGGACTTGGGTTTTTATAGTAGAGGACAGCAGATTGCAGAGCTGCCCAATACTACGATTAACGGTGTGTTACAAACAGTAACATATCCAATATTGTCGAGAATAAAAGACGATGATGCTCATTTAGTAGGGGTATATAGAAAGTATATTCGACTCACTTCAATGGTTATCTTTATCTTTTGCGGATTAATATGTGCATTGGCCAAACCGATAATTTTGTTCCTGTTAACAGACAAGTGGGCGGACTCTATTATTTATCTACAAATATTCGCTGCAACTTGTATGTTTGACCACCTTAGTACCATAAACCTAAATCTGCTTAAAGTAAAAGGACGTTCAGATCTTTGTTTGCGCTTGGAAATAATCAAGAAGGCGATAGCTTTTGCCCTATTATGTTGTTCTATTCCATTAGGTGTTATAGCCATCTGTGCATTAAAATTCATTTACAATCAAGTTGCACTGGTTTTAAATTCTCACTATACGGGTAAATTATTTGGTCTTAGTTATGTAAAACAATTCAAAGACTATATTCCTTATTTGGGTGTTACGGTATTAGCGTGTGTACCATCATATTTATTAACTCTTTTGTCTCTTCCAAATATCCTAACTCTCATAGTAGGGTCGCTTGTTTCGCTTACTATATACTATCTTGTTCTTAGAAAGAATGAGGATATGAAAGAAATGGTGGATTTAGTAAAAGATCAAATCAAGAAAAAATAGAATATGCCAAAATTATCTGTAATAATGCCTTGTTTCAATAAGGCTGAATACCTTATTGAAATGATAGATAGTATCAAATCTCAAACATATTCAGATTGGGAACTTATCATAGTGGATGATGGCTCTGATGAGATAAATTACCAAAAGATAAAAGAGTGTGCAAATACTGATGATAGAATACAATACACCAAGAGAAATCGGTTGCCCAAAAATGGAGATACTTGTAGAAACATCGGAATGGATATGGCTACAGGTGAATATCTTATTATATTTGATGCAGATGATCTTATATCGCAAACATGCTTTGAAAATAGAGTTTCGTTCATGGATCAGCATCCGGAATGTGATTATGCGACATTCCCTGCTTCTTCATTTCTTGACGGTACTTCAACGCACCAGTTGCGCTCTTTTGCCCCTTCGATAGACAATTTAGTTGAAAGGATCCTATCTGGCAGTTATCCTTTTACTGTTTGGGCAAACATTTACAAACGTGAAGCGTTGTCTAGTATAAGATGGGATGAAAACCTGTTTATTTATCAAGATTTTGACTTCATGTTCCAATGTGCACAGAAAGGATTGCGGCATTTGTGGGCAAATTCTAAAGAACCTGATTATTATTATCGTTTGTTTAATAATGGTAACAGTGTATGCTCAACTGTTGTTTCTGAACAGAAAGTAAAATCTACTAATTATTTGTTTGATAAAACTTTAACTGTTATTTCGAAGGAGCAAAATAATGAACATTTGTTGGAAGCATATTTTAAGTTTGCCGTTATTCAGCTTGAACAGCTTTGTAGAAACCATTGCTAAATATTATCCATCAAAGGGAGAACAGTTAACAAGAATTGTAAAACAGACAAAGGACCATACTAGCGGGCACTATAATTTGTTTAAATTATACAAGAGGCTCTATTCATTGTGTGGCGAAAGGGTATATCGAAGTTTTATGATTCATGAGTTTGTAAAAATATTCATCATCAAATAATATCAAATAGATATGTTTCTAACAGGAATCAATGCATTAATTTATACAATATGGGGGGTAATATACAGAAAAAGTCATTCTTCCTTTGACATGTATCAGCTGTTAGCACTCCTATATGCTGCTACTGCAATTATGTGTTTTTTATATAAAATTGAGGAGCCGGAGTTATATCATAACATAAGTTTCTTCCCCTTTTTATATCTATTCGTAGCTATTCTTTTGTTCCTGTACCCAGTCAAGAAATTAGACCTCAATTGGGCCACTATTTCGATACAAGATAATAGATTTTTAAAATACTTATCATATATATTTATTGGTTTTTCATTTTATGCAATATATGCGTCATTAACTCATACTACAGAATTGATACAAGCTGCTGCATGGAACGAATTGAAGAACCAAACTTATGTGGATGCAGATAGTGTGCAGATATATGATTCTGCTATTCAAAGACTCGCTTTAAATATTAGTGCATACCTGTCTCCTTTCGGTTTAGTTTATGCGTTTTACTTACTTACAAAGGATAGGTTTAACAAATTGTTGGTATTCTCACTATTTGTTTCCATTATTGGACCATCATTCATGATGGCTATTGCTGATGCGTCTAGAGGCATGATTGTAAAATTGGCCATTAAATTGCTAGTGGGTTATTTGTTGTTCAAAAATTCTATTCCACAAAATAGGAAACGTTTAATAAAAATTGGTTTTATTGGTGTATTAATAGGATTTTTATCGTTTACTATTGCAGTGACAATCTCCCGTTTCGGAAATGATGAGGCAGGCTCATCAGTATTTATGTATTTTGGACATTCTATGCTTGCTTTTAACGATGGCCTTTTTTATAATATGCAGGACTATGCATGGGGTAAAAAATTCTTTGATTGGTTCATAGATCTGTTCGGAGGCAATTCATATTTCGACACAGCTAAAGCCGGTTGTACTTGTGCTGGCGCATTTGTTACTTTTGTCGGAAGTTTATTTATTGATTTTGGTCCATTTCTGACTATATTTTTGCCTTTCATTACATTAAAGGTTGTAGGACCTTTTTTTGCCAAGAAATCATTGGCTCTTTCTGATTGTATTATTATTGTGTTTTATGTCACGACCATGGCTAATGGCATCTTTGTCTCCCCTAAAGGACGAGCTCTTGCATGGGTTATGACTTTTGTGATTTATTATATAGTACGAATTATCGAAACAAAGAAACGTTTAAAGAATTAATAATTATGGCAAGATTTATCGCATTTTATTTACCACAGTATCATCCTTTTCCTGAAAATGATGAGTGGTGGGGACCTGGTTTCACAGAATGGACAAATGTAGCAAGAGCTAGACCTTTATTTAGAGGTCACGTTCAACCTCATATTCCGGCAGACTTAGGTTTCTATGATCTTCGTGTTCCAGAGACAAGAGAACACCAGGCACAGTTGGCTCGAGAGGCTGGTGTTGAGGGGTTCATGTACTGGCATTATTGGTTTGGTAATGGCAAAAGATTAATGGAGCGTCCTTTCAATGAGGTTGTTGAAACAGGAAAACCAGACTTCCCATTTTGTTTGGCTTGGGCAAATCATTCTTGGTATAAAAAGTTGTGGGACCCCAAGGCAAAAGGAAAAGATTTGCTATTAATTGAACAGCAGTATCCAGGTGTAGAAGATTATATTAATCATTTTAATACGCTGTTGCCTGCTTTCAAGGACTCTCGATATATCCGAGTAAATGGCAAACTCTTGTTTGGAATTTATAATGCAATGAAATTCGATGATATAAAAACCTTTATCACCACATGGAGATCCCTTGCAAAAGAAAATGGCTTAAATGACTTCTATTTCATAGCACAGGATGCAGAAAGTAGAGATAAAGCAGCAATGCTAGAAATGGGTATTGATGCTGTTTATAATAATAATTTTACAACACACCACAAGCTCCCATTATACAAAAAAGCATGGTTGGCATTTAGAAGAGAATACCTACATCAACCAACAGTTTTTGAATACAAAGACGTTATCAAAGACATGGTTTATGAAGATTGTCGAAATATTGATGCCATCCCTACCATTGAACCTAATTGGGATCATTCACCTAGATCCGGTTCAAAGGCCATTATTTATAATAACCCAAAACCAGAGTTATTCTATGAGGTTGCAAAGAAAGCAATTGATATAGTTAAAGACAAACCTGTAGAGGAGCAACTCATTATGATCAAGTCATGGAATGAGTGGGGCGAAGGTAACTATATGGAGCCTGATTTGGAATATGGAAAGGGCTACATTAATGCGTTAGCAAAAGCAATTTACGAACATAAAAATAATCAAGAAAAATGATTGAATTAAAGAGAAATCCATTATACAAATTAGTTATCCGCGCAAATCATATCAATTTTGCCGATCGTTTGACATTGTCGCAATTCAATTACTATATGGGATCTAAGCCTTTCGGGATGAAGTCAAAGGTAGGCTATACAATAGAAATTGATTTACGCAAGAGTGAAGACGAATTGATGCAAGACTGTAAAAGTA
The DNA here is from genome assembly GCA_934281565.1 of uncultured Prevotella sp. Classification (GTDB taxonomy): domain Bacteria; phylum Bacteroidota; class Bacteroidia; order Bacteroidales; family Bacteroidaceae; genus Prevotella. The sequence goes on along the minus strand of CAKQXI010000010.1, from coordinate 21,044 downwards.
ATACGCGTAATGAGATTAGACGAGCAATAAGAGAAGAATTCTTTTTTGAAGAAGAGACTTCAATAGATGCTTTTGTGCAGTTCTACAATGATTTTGCAAAAGAGAAAGGAATCGATGAGATAACAAGATCTCATATCACTCAATATGGAGATAACGTTAAACTATATAAGAGTGGGAAAAATGGCGTAACCATGACAATGCACGCTTCTGCTATTGACTCAGATTCAAAATGTGCAATATTGCTTTATTCTGCAAGTGTTCGTTTTTCTGATAGTATAGATAGAAAAGATATAGGATTTTCAAATCGTTACTTACATTTTAAGGAGTTTATCCAGTTCAAAGAGCTTGGACTTGAAACATACGATTTTAATGGAATCTCAATAGATCCAGAAGATAAAGAGAGATATAGTATTAGCCAATTTAAAGCAGGTTTTGGTGGTGAGCAGAAAGAAGTTCTCTGGTTATTCTCCTATCCATTTTGTATCATGAATTCTTTACGTTCTATTCTGCAGCATTAATATATGAAATGGACTATAAATGCAGACGATTTTGGGAGATCTCCATCTATTAATGCTGCGATAGTACAATGTTTTGAAGAAGGGCTCATAAATCAAACAACAATTATGGCAAACATGCCATATTATGAAGAAGCTGTTGCTCTAAGTATGAAGCATGGTTTTTTTGATAAAGTTGGGCTTCATATAAATTTAGATGATGGAGAACCTTTATCGGACAAAATGAAAAGTAACGTCAACTTCTGTCGAAACGGACTTTTTATTGATAGGGTTTTTCTTCTTCCGAGGAATAGGTTTATTTTGAGCCATTATGATAGGACATGCTTAGAAGACGAGATAAAAGCTCAAATGAAAAAGTATATGGAATCTGGTTTTTCCTTGATGCATTTTGATTCACATCATTTTGTCCACAATAATGTTTCAGTAATCTCCTCTGTGGTTAAGATTGGGGATGAATTAGGATTTCGTTCTGTACGCATTATGGAGATAAGAAAATATGATAGTGTTGCAAGGAAGATTTACAAAAAGATTCTCAACAAATACCTATCAAGAAGATTCCGGACAACGTCTCAATTTGTTCAAAGTTTATCCCATATCCAGTACAACAAAGAAGATGTTGAATTCATGACTCATCCAAATATTATAAATAACAAGTTAGTAGATACTATTTCATGGAACCCTGATGTATATCGAGATTTCTATGAATACAAAGAGTTGTTATCCCAATGATGGTTTCAGTTATTATTCCCACCTATAAACCGGGAGACTATATATATGAGTGCTTGAAGGCGGTCTGCAATCAGTCATTTTCTAAAGATGACTATGAAATTGTTATCGTAGTAAATGGCTGCAAGGAACCTTTTGTAGAAAATATATCATCCTATCTCAAAAAGACTCTCGAATGTAATTATCAGATTCTTCAAACAGATATTCCAGGAGTTTCAAATGCCAGAAATTTTGGAATGGAAAAAGCCACTGGTGAATATTTGGTCTTTGTTGATGATGATGATATTATCACAAATAACTATTTGTCTGAGCTTTATTCTGTGTCATCTAGGAATTGCATTGGGTGTGCTAATTCCCTATCATTTCATGAATCTATTGCTAAAACTCAAGAAAACTTTCTTACTAGGGCTTTTCTATCAAATGTTGGGAGACCATTTGATATTTTCCATTATCGTCAATTTTTATCTCCACCTGTGTGCAAAATGATTCATCGTGATATCATAGGTGTTGCGAGATTCCCCGTTACATTAAAAAGAAGTGAGGATTCTGTTTTTTGTATGAGCTTTGCTCATCGAGTAACAAATATGAAACTGGCTGCTACTGATTGTATTTATTATATTCGATTACGAACAGGGTCGGCTACACGAATAAAAAAGAACTTGAGTGATTATTTTGTTGAGCTGTTAAAAATAGAATGTGCATATCTAAAGATATGGGTTAGGAATCCACTCTCATTAAACGTGAGATTTGTGGCAAGCCGTTTTGCTGCTGCTATAAAAAACTTTTATGAATATATTAATGGATAGAAAGAATATCGTATGGATAAATAATATTAAAGCAATTTGCATAATAAGTGTATTATTTATTCATTGCCAAATTTATTATAACTACTTCTTGGGGTGTAGTAAATTTATCCATCCCTTCTACGTCAACGCCTTCTTCTTCATTTCCGGCTACCTGTTGTTTCGCAAGCAAATGAGTGAACAACTTATAAATCAGAGATTTGGAGAATATGTAGTATGGGGGGGTAAAACGCCGATACTCAATATTATATACAGATTGGCAATGCCAACGATACTCTTCTCTATAATTGAGTTCTTCCCAAGCCATATATTGAGAGGTCATGAATTTGATCTCTCGAGCTTCTTGTATAAGACCATAGGAGGTTGTACATACTGGTTCACAGCAGCTTTGGTAGTAGCAGAGTTCTTTATTCTCTTGTTGCTTCTTACAAGAAAGAAGAATATGGGATTCTATGCAATAGCAAGTTGCTTTATCGCTTTGGGTGGATATTACCCCGTAAACAACGATATCTCCATTTCCACGCAATATTCTGCGTTCCCTTGGATGTATAAATATGGAATGTACGCTCTGCTCTTTATGGCACTTGGTGGTGTATATTGGTCGTTGGAAGATGTTATCAATAAACTGATGGATAAGACGGTACTCGTAGGGATGATATTGCTATACACAGTGATATTCCTACTCTATCCCGAGAATTTCCGAGTGCTTATCTCGATGCTTGATGTGAACATCAGCGGTATTGTCGCCAGTATGTTGTCTGTTTTGATATTGATAGAACTCTGCAAATTGCTACCAAAGACAAAGTTCCTCGATTATGTCGGAAGAAATACGTTGGGATTTTACTTTATGAGTGGTGCATTACCGATTGTACTCAGCTTGGCTGCCCATAAGTTGATGCCAGAATCAAACATCATAGGTTTGATATTCGTATTCATCGTTAGTGTAGCCATCGCCTTTGCTGCTGTTTATCTTATCAACAGATTTATCCCTTGGGTGTTTGACTTGAGACTGCTCTGGAAGGAAAAAGAATAAAAAAACTAATGAAGTATCGCAAACTGATAGTAAGTATTATAATAGTTGTAATAAGCGCAATTTTTATTAACCATCATTTTCGGTTATTCGCTATCAATATTGGTGTTGGTAATGCTGAACCAAACCTTAGATTGATGACTTTCAATGTGGATTTTGAAAAGTATTGCCAAGAAGGAGATGGCAGATTGAATGAATTGCTTACTGAGGTTCACAATATCAACCCTGACATTCTTTGTCTGCAAGAGATTTCTCAAGAGAATTATCAGTGGATGGCCGAATCGCTAGATTCTTTGTTTGGATATTGTGAGACGTTCGGAAATAAGGAAGAGGTTTTGCGATACTACATTTACTCCAAGAAGCCCTTACGAAACTTCAAGCGTCACAAATGTATAGGAGATATTGATACTACTGGTTTCTCATCTTTAGACTACAAGGAATTGAATCAAATAACGAGGCAGATGCCATTGTACTCTGCAGAGATTGAAGTCCAACCCGATAGATGGATGACAGTATTCTCCTGTCACCTTCGATCAAGTGCATATAGTACGGCTCGTAGAGAAATGGACAAAGATGCCAGCTGGTTTGAGGGTATTCCGCATTATTATCGCAATTACTGTATCGGTAAGCGTATTCGCGATTATGAGGCAGATAATGTAAGGAGATATGTAGATGCAGCCCAAGCGGAAAATAAACCGGTAATAGTTGCTGGCGACTTTAATGATTGGGGTGGTAGTTACTGCATGAATATTATTGAAGGCAACACGCTCAAAGATGCATGGTGGGAAGGTGGCAATGGTTTCGGTTTCACCTACAAAGGATGGCATCTGCGATTGCGATTGGATCATATCTTGTATAGCGATGAGTTTGAGCTTTGTGATGTGCGGGTGGTGGACTCTGATGTGTCTGATCATAGAGTATTGGTGGCGGATTTTAAGTTGAAGTGAGAAAGCCCCATCCACTTTCGTGAATGAGGCATAATTGTCGGCAGTCGGTTATTTTTTGAGATAAGAGATCACTTGGCGTCTGTTCTTGCTCTTGTTCTTGCGACAAGAGACATGTATCCAGAAGTCTTTGCCATTGCTGTTTTCTCATATACACTGATCAAAGTCGGTGTTGTCGATGATCCACTCCATCCACTTGCGACCAAGTTTCTTGTCGGTATAGGCTTTGTTGTCTGACCAATCGGTGTAAACGGTCTTGGGGATGTAGATGTCAGCAGCTTCACCGAGGGTGTGCTGAGATGCGTAGGCTCCTCCTACTTTGACGTTGAGTTGGCGGCAGCGGTAGCCGGAACTGATGATGATCGGTTGACCAGCGAAGGCTCTTAGGGACTCGAGGACTTGAACTCGCTGATGTTGAAATGTTTGAAAAGTAATTAGTTTGAGAAGTTCTGAAGGTTCAGAACTTTGAAGAATTAGCCATATACCAGAAATCGTGTTATCTCGCAACTCGGGTCAATAAGGTTACTCGAACAGGTGAGTTTAAGTTTGATACTCGCTTTGTTCAGCAAGTCCGAGCTTCATCAGGTTCGGTTAGCGATAATATTGCCGAAGGCTTTGAACGCCAGGGAAACAAGGAGTTTATCAACTTCCTTTATATCGCCAAGGGCTCCTGTGGGGAATTGAGAAGTCAAGTGAATAGAGCGCACAATGTGGGCTTTATTGATGACGATGCTTTCAACCAGATGTTTGTAGATTGCAAGAAATTGCCTGCTGGAATTCTGAACATGATTAATGTTTTGAAGAAGGCAGAAGTGAAAGGTTCGCGCTATGCCAACCCCTCAACCCCCTCAAACTCTTCAAACAAATAGTAACAATATAAGATTAACAATATGTATAAGCATTTTTTCAAGAGAGTCTTTGACATCATCATTGGCTTGTGTGCACTTCCTTTTGTGCTACTGGTTATCATCATTTGTGCGCCTTTTATCTATTTCACGGATAGAGGGCCAGTGTTCTACAATGCAACTCGTGCAGGTAAGGACTATAAGCCATTCAAGATGTTCAAGTTGAGGTCGATGTATGTAAACTCACCTGACCTTAAGAATCCTGATGGTTCTACCTTCAATAGCGATAACGATCCTCGAGTGACACCTATTGGTCGCATCATGCGCAAGACCAGTTTGGATGAGTTCCCACAGTTCTTGAATATACTGTTGGGTGATATCAGCTTTATTGGTCCTCGTCCAAAACTGTATAATCCAGAGAAGTGGAAGGATGGCATGCCAGATTTTATGGAGAAAAGCTTCAAGGTGAAGCCAGGAATCACTGGCTATGCACAGGCATATTTCCGAAACTCTATCACCAACGACGAGAAGTTCAAGTGGGATGCTTATTATGCAGAAAACATCTCGTTCATGATGGATGTGAAGATTATATTTAAGACTGTAAAGTCGGTATTGTTCCGCGAGAATATCAATACCGAACAAAGCTATAAGAAATAATGAAAAGACTATTGGTTATAGCCGCTGGAATCCTTCAGGTACCAGTGATAAAGAAGGCTCGCGAGATGGGCTATTATGTGATTGCAGCCGATGGTGATCCTGAGGCTTGCGGACTGAAGTATGCTGATAAGGCAGTGGTGGTGAACATCACTTCGGAGGAGGATATGCTTCGTGTGGCAAGAGAAGAGAAAGTGGATGGCGTTATCCATCCTTGCAGCGAGGTGTCGATGAACGTAATGGGACGCATCAACGATGAGTTTGGGCTCTCTGGTATCAGTCGCGAAACAGCAATTCGTGCTACAAACAAGCACCTGATGCGTGAGGCTTTCGAGAAAGGCAACGCTCCATCGCCTAAGAGCATACTGACAGAGAGTGCTGAGGACGCTTGGAACCACCTTCAGAATGACTTCGAGGGTACAGATGCTATTTTGAAGCCAAGCCGTAATAGCGGTAGCCGTGGTATTGCCAAGGTCTGCCGTGATATGGATAAGGCTGATTTCATTAAAGCGTATGAGATAGCACTTGAGGAAAGTCGCGATAAGTCGGTATTGATAGAGCAGTTCATTGAAGGTCCAGAGTTCTCGATTGAGATTATAGTGTGGAATGGCAATGTGAATGTACTGACCGTTACCGACAAGAAGACTACTGAGGCTCCTCACTTTGTGGAACTTGGCCACAACCAACCATCTTGCCATTCGGCTGAAGAGGTTGAGACCTTGAAGGCTGCTGCCATTGCTGGTGTAAAGGCATTGGGCGTGAATAATTGTGCATGTCATGCAGAGGCAAAGTTGCAAGGTGGTAAGGCATACCTGATGGAGATTGGTGCTCGCCTTGGTGGTGACTTCATTTCTACCGAACTGACACATCTTAGCACAGGCATTGACATGGTAGCTGCTGCTGTGAATTGTGCATTGGGTATTGAACCTTGCCTGGAACCAACCGAGGAGAAGCATGGTGCCTGCATCCGCTATTTCTGCCCTGAGCCAGGAAAGTTGGTGAGCATCAGCAATACTGAGGTGCTGAACGATCCAAGGGTTTACCTTTGGGAAATTTATCACAAGGAAGGTGATATGATACCGGAGGTAACATCAAGCCTCTGCCGTAGCGGTCATGTGATCGTGACCGAGGAAACACCTCAGAAGGCTATCGAGCTGGCTGAGAAATTGATTGAAGAAGTTAAAATGAAGACAGTATAATATGGAGAAACAGAAAATACTCTTGTATGGCATTGGATCTCTTGGAGAGAAGATTGTAGAATACAACAAACGTGACAAAATGTATGATATTGTTGCATTTGTTGATGACAAGAAGGGGGTAGAACCAACATTCTGTGGTTTGCCTGTTATCAATTATGATACTTGTAAGAAGCAGTTTGATAAATCAGAATATAAGATATTTGTTTCAATAGGTTACGTACGTTGCAATTACTACCGAGAACTGATTTGCAAAAGAGTGGTAGCGGATGGCTATGAACTTATTAATTATGTATCGCCAAATTCTATCTGCTTCGATAATGTGTTGGTTGGAAAGAATATTCTCGTATGTGACAATGTGTTCGTAGGTCATGGAAGCAAGATACATGATGGTGTCATTCTATCTGTGGGTACAACACTGAGCCACGAAAATATAGTTGAGGATTATACATTTATTTCTTCTTGTGTTGCCTTTGGCGGTCATGCTCACGTAAAGAATAATTGCTTTGTGGGTCTTCATTCCACCGTACGAGATGCAGTGGTCATAGAAGAATATAATATAGTTGGTTCAGGAACCAATGTAATTAAATCAACATTACCTAATTCCGTAACAGTTGGCAATCCAGGGAAGTCAGTTGTCAAGGATACAATGAATATGTCAATATAATGAAAGTACTATTATTACCTGCATATTTCCATCCGGAAACTGCAGCAAGTGGCTACTTAAGTGAGAACAGAAATGAGGCTTTTACAGAAGCCGGTTTCGACTTGGTGGCTTACGTACCAACTCCTTGTCGAGGTATTACTCCAGAGGTTAGAAAAGAATATTGCAAGAAGGAACATAAGCATCAAACTTTGTACCATGGCAAAATGCGTGTACATCGTTATTCGCTTTATACCGAGGGTAAGAATCCACTGCTTCGTGCCTTGCGCTATTCATTCAACTGGATAATTCAGTTGTGGTATGGCTTGATGGAGAAGAACGTAGATTGCATCTATCTGGCCTCTACTCCTCCTATTCAAGGTATGATCGGTTCATTTGTGAAGAAGTTCCGTGGAATACCATTCGTGTACAATCTTCAGGACATTTTCCCTGACTCGCTGTTCAACAACGGATTAGCGAACAAGGGAGGTTTGCTTTGGAAGATTGGTCGCGTAATAGAGAACTTTACATACAAGCATGCGGATAAGATCATCGTGATTAGCGAGGACTTCAAGAAGAATATCATGACGAAGGGTGTGCCTGAGGAGAAGATCGTAGTGGTTTACAACTGGGTGGATCAGAATGCCGTGGTGGATATTCCTCGCTACAGGAACAAGCTGTTCGATAGATATGGTTTGGACAAGGAGAAGTTCTATGTGAGCTACAACGGTAACATAGGTTTGTCGCAGAATATGGATATGCTTCTGCAAGTGGCAGAAGAGTTCCAAAGTTCCAAGGTTTCAGAGTTCCAAGATATTCACTTTGTGCTGCTGGGCGAAGGTGCTTACAAGGCGCAGGTGGAGAAGATGGTGGAGGAGAAGAAGTTGACGAATGTGCATCTGATTCCTTTCCAGCCTTACGAGGACATATCGTATGTATTCTCGCTGGGTGATGCCTCGTTGGTGATCTCGAAGCCTGGAACAGGTGCTGCATCGGTACCTTCAAAGACTTGGAGCATTATGTCGGCAAGTCGTCCGGTATTGGCGAACTTCGACGAGAATGAGCTGAAGGACATTGTAGAGAAGCATAACTGTGGCATCTTCACCAAGGCTGGTGACAAGGAGGCGTTCAAGGAGTCGATTCTGACGCTTTATCGCAACCGTGAGTTGGCGAAGGAGATGGGACGAAACGGTCGCCAGTTCGTGATGGATAATCTGACTCGCGAAGTGGGAACGCATAAGTATGTGGATGTGATAAAATCCGTAGTGAAGGAGAAGTAAGTGAAGGAAAACTTAGCAATAGAACTACTGCAGGTGGCGGTGGGCACTCGAAAGGAATTGAGTCGGGTGCCTACGACCACTGAGTGGATGGAGATATACCAGTTTGCGGATAAGCAAGCACTTGTAGGTGTGATGTTCGGGGGGATAGAGACCCTCTCCGGCTCTCCCTTAAAGGGCGAGAGACAACAGCCTCCGATGGAACTGCTTATGGACTGGTTGGGGCAGACGGAGTACCTCAGGACGCAGAATGAGCTTGTGAACCAACGTGCGGAAGAGATTACTCAGAGGTTTGCGAAGGACGGTATGCGGAGTGTGGTGCTGAAAGGTCAGGCTAACTCGGTGTACTATCCAAGACCGGAACTGAGGACTCCCGGTGACGTGGATCTATGGGTGGAAGGCGATAGGGACATGGTGGCTCGTTATGTGATGGAGAGGAGCGACTATGACCGTATGCAGTTTCATCACATCGACTATGAGGCATTCCCGGACATTGCCGTTGAGGTGCATTTCCGTCCGATGGTGCTGTTCAACTACTGGAAGAACGAGCGGTATCAGCGGATGTTCCACGAGGACGGTGGCTTTGCGTTCCAGAACTGGGTGACGCTGGAGGGTGGACACAGGATATGTGTGTTGCCTAACCGTCAAAACCTGCTAATGCAGTTGGCGCACATGTACCGCCATGTGTTTGATGGTGGTGTGGGACTGAGGCAGGTGGTGGATTTCTACCTGCTGCTCCAATGGGCTAAGTTTACATCCAGTGAGTGTGTGCCTATCAGAAAAGATCTGCAGGCTTGCGGATTGGATAAGTTCTGTGGGGCTATAATATGGATGATGCAAGAGGTGTTTGGCTCTTGCCCTTTGCTGATATGCGAACCGGATGAACGAAGAGGTCGGTCTTTGCTTGATGAGATGCTGGATGGCGGTAACTTCGGTCATCATAAATCGGAGAAGAAAAACCGCATCGGCAAGGACACGAAGCTGGGGCATTTCGTCTATCCTATAATGAGAAATATGCGCCTGTTGACGCTTTATCCTTCGGACTGTATGTGGAACGTAATCTATCGTTTGGCTCAGTTCGGATGGAGAAAGAGGAAGGGGTGGAAATAATTGAGATGAAGTCAGCGGATCTTTCGGAAAGAAAAGTTGCAAGAAAAAAGTAGTATCCTTAGTGAGGTTGTCTTCATCTTTCCTAAGAATATAAGTATAACGTAAAATATTACACATTATGACAATGAAATTGCGCAACGTGCCTTTCAGTCCTCCTGATATGACTGAGGCAGAAGCAGAAGAGGTAAAGCAGGCCATCTTGAGTGGGTGGATTACTACTGGTCCTCGTACAAAGAAACTTGAGAACATTATATCAGAATATGTGCATACAGAGAAAACTGTATGTCTAAATTCTGCAACGGCAGCAATGGAGATGGTTCTTCACCTCCTTGGCGTAGGTCCTGGTGATGAGGTGATTATGCCAGCATATACTTATACAGCTTCAGCATCTGTTGTGGCTCATGTAGGTGCTACAATCAAGATGGTAGATATTCAGACTGATTGCCTGGAAATGGACTACGAGAAGTTGGCTGCTGCTATCACTGAGAAGACAAAGGTTGTTGTACCTGTTGATCTCGCTGGTATTGTATGTGACTATGATAAGGTGTTTGAGATCGTAAACCGTCCAGAAGTAAAGGCTCTGTTCAAGCCATCTAACGACATACAGGCTAAGTTGGGTAGAATAGCTGTTTCTGCCGACTGTGCTCATGCTTTTGGTAGCCAGTGGCATGGTAAGATGGCTGGTGAGATTGCTGATTTCAGTTCGTTTAGCTTCCATGCTGTGAAGAACTTCACAACAGCAGAAGGTGGCGCTATCACTTGGAACTTGCCTTTCGGTAATGAGAAGGTTAAGCACCAGCTGGTGTACTATGGCAGTCCTGTACCATTCATCGAGGGCGAGACATGGAACGAGTTTTTGTATCGTATGTGCCAGTTGTTTAGTCTCCATGGCCAAAACAAAGACGCGCTGGCAAAGACAAAACTCGGTGCGTGGGAGTACGATATCATCGGCCCTTGGCACAAGTGCAACATGACAGACATTGTTGCAGCTCTCGGTCTTATCCAGTTCGAGCGTTATCCAGAAATGTTGGTAAAGCGTAAGCACTACATCGAGAAGATGGATGCTGCCTTTGCAAATCTTCCTGTTGTTGTTTTGAACCACTATGGGGAGAATCATGCAGGTAGTGGACACCTCTACATCACTCGTCTTGTTGGTCGCACTCGAGAGGAGGCTAATAGTGTTATCGAGCAGATGGCAGAACGTGGTATAGCTACCAATGTGCACTACAAGCCACTGCCAATGATGACTGCATACAAGGCTATGGGTCTTGATATCAAAGACTATCCTAATGCTTATGCTGCTTTCGAGAACGAAATTACTCTGCCTCTGAATACTAAGATGACAGAGGAGGATGTTGATTATGTTATTGAGAATTTCGTTGATATTGTGAAGTCACTCTAACATGACTTTTTTTGCAAGGTTTGCCAAAGGGGTATGGAAGTTTGTCTCATACCTCTTTTGGCCTCAAAAAACAGATAAGAACCGCAATGGATGATCTGAAGAAACAGATTGAGACACTTATTGACATGGAGACTCGTTCAGATTCCATGGATGTCATCTCTCCACTATACGTCAGCCGAATGCTTAACATTCCGATTGAGGATATAGAGGAAGCCATGAGAGACATGGATGTTTAATTTTGTAGAATTAAATACGGAAGAATTTTAAAATGAGACAATTTAATGATTTGAAAATATCGGTGGCTGGTACAGGTTATGTTGGTCTGTCTATTGCTACTTTGTTGGCACAGCACCATCAGGTGACTGCCGTAGACGTAATCCCAGAGAAGGTGGAGAAGATCAATAATCGTATATCTCCAATTCAAGACGATTATATAGAGAAATATTTTGCAGAGAAGGAGTTGAATCTTACTGCAACTCTCGATGGAGCATCAGCCTATAAAGATGCAGACTTCATTGTGATCGCAGCTCCAACAAACTATGACCCAGTGAAGAACTTCTTCGATACACACCACATTGAGGATGTGATCGACCTCGTTCTTTCGGTTAATCCAGATGCAGTGATGGTTATTAAGTCAACTATTCCTGTAGGTTATACTCGATCGCTCTATGTAAAGTATGCTCTTCGCTTTATGACCGATTCAGCATTAAAGGGTAAGCACTTCAATTTGCTATTCTCTCCAGAGTTCCTTCGTGAGAGTAAGGCTTTGGAGGATAACCTTTATCCAAGCCGTATTATTGTAGGATATCCTAAGATGCTACAGGCTGGCGAAGACAAGAATTGGGATGAGGAGAATACTGCTATTAGTGCTATCGGTAATCCACAGGCAGAGGAGTATGCTCGTACATTTGCTTCTTTGCTCCAGGAAGGAGCTATTAAGGAAAACATCGATACTCTCTTCATGGGTATGAAGGAAGCAGAAGCAGTTAAGCTCTTTGCTAACACTTATCTCGCTCTCCGTGTCAGCTACTTCAATGAGCTCGATACATACGCTGAGATGAAGGGCCTCGACACTCAGGCTATCATCAGCGGTGTAGGTCTTGATCCTCGTATCGGTACTCATTACAACAATCCTTCATTCGGTTATGGTGGTTATTGTTTGCCTAAGGACACCAAGCAGTTGCTTGCAAATTATGCGGAAGTGCCTCAGTGTATGATGTCCGCTATTGTTGAGTCTAACCGTACTCGTAAGGATTACATCGCAGATGCTGTGCTCCGCAAGGCTGGATGGTATGATTATTATTCTGATAACCAGTATTCAGGTGCAAAAGAACCTGTTACTATCGGTGTATATCGTCTCACCATGAAGTCAAATTCTGACAATTTCCGTCAGTCTGCTATTCAGGGTGTAATGAAACGTATTAAGGCAAAGGGTGCAGAGGTTATTATCTATGAGCCAACATTGGAGAACGGCACATCATTCTTTGGTAGTTTGGTTATCAATAACCTCGAAGAGTTCAAGCAGAAGTCAAAGGCAATCATTGCGAACCGCTACGACTCTTGCCTTGACGATGTTGCAGAGAAAGTCTATACACGTGACATCTTTAAGCGTGACTAAATCATAGGTGAAGTAACAGTACCACACTCTGCCCCCACTCCATAGGAACAGTACTCATAGAAGTGGTATGCAAAGTAATACGGTACTAACGAATAAATAAGGATAAGCACGTGCACAAGTGGACTCCTCGGAGTTATGGAGCGTTACCATCACGTGCAGCAAACAAATGACAACTATGGAAAATTTAGCTGAATACTTAAAGCGACATCTTCGAGCAGGAGTTGCAGAGGATGTTCTTAAAGACGTGATAATTGACGCAATAATCGTTGATGAACACGATTTTTTGCGGATGGGAGGAAATGCCAAGATCATAGAAGCGAAAACATCATTTAATCAAATTCCAGGTGCAAAATATTATACCTATAGATTTGATAGACCATTCGGCGAACAGAAACCTGGTAATCAAGGGCATTTTCATATATTCAAGAGAGGAGATGAATTATTTGCAATAAATGTAGATGGTACAGGTCATGATGGCTGTCATAAGATTCGCATTCCTGATGATATAGTTCCTTTTCTGAAAGATAAGGGAGTTGTTATACCCAAGGATCAAATTATAGAGATGTTGACTTTTCCGCAAAATGCGACTTTATTGAACGAATCACAGGTAAGCACCTATGATTGCACTAAAATAGCAATAGATATGGGTGGAATAATGAGAAGGGCGTCTGACCTTACACTAATAATTGGGAACGTCGAAACTTATCAAGTCAAGATGCACTCGAAAGTTATTAGTTCATACCATCATGTCAATAAGTTATACTCCAGTGATCGGTCAACTATTTTGAGTATAAAAGAACTATTGGAAGAACAACTTTCGACTTCTGGCATATATAGTAGGATTGATACTGAAATCTTTGATGATTCATATCATCCAACAAATCTGTTTGTCGCATGGAATGAACCAATATAATATGAAAACGCCCAAAACTGAAATTGACTGCTATTGCCCTAGATGTAATCGGAAGACTCATCATAATATTCATGGTCAGGAGCAGAATGTGTATAGAAATGATGATGAAGGCTATTATGCAGAAAGTACTTACTATATAGTCAAGTGCATGGGATGTGATTATGTTTCATTTTTGCAAGTCAATGATGGTGACGAATACATGCAGTATAACGACTATGGTGATATGGAGAGTGTACCAGAGTATATCACATATCCGGAACATCAAGGGCATATTGATCCCATTTTCTCGTGGGATATACCCTCTCCTATAAGCCAAATATATAGAGAATCAGTAATGGCTCTTAACGATAAGTGCGACTTGTTAGCGGCTATTGGATTTCGCACAACCGTGGAGGCTATATGCAAAGAAAAGGGCATTACATCTGGAAAACTAGAGACAAAAATTAATAAACTCAGAGACAAAGGTATCATAACTAGTGCTGATTGTGAAAGACTCCATCAGGCAAGATTCATGGGAAATGATTCGACGCATGAAATGATAGCACCAGATCGCTCACATCTGTTACTTGTACTGGAGGTGGTCAACAATATACTTAAAACCTCTATATTATTGATAAGAAGTGTAAAGAAACATTTGAGGTTCGGTTTAAAGATAGAAACGAGTTTATAATGACGCTAGATGAAGGAGTTGATAGAGGCCTATCTGGCGATACATACACCATTTACGGATTCTTGCCTAACGATCGTAAGTATCGAAAAAAGGATATTGAAAAATATGAAGCAGAGCTGATTCAGATGATAGATGATGGTCAATATACAAAATTAGGCAAGTGTCCTATGGTAGAGGGGAAACGTCAGATGTATGTGAAATTGTAATAGAGAGTTGATTGTATATATATCTTTATTTCATTAAAGAATTATTTGAGCATGGACGAGAAAATTATACCAATATATAGAGAGGTAGAAGAAAGGTTTGTAAAGATAGCCTGGACTCACAAAATCCTGGAAGTTCAAGCTGGTTTATACTTTAAAAAAAGTAACTGCCATAAATGGAGTATGGCGATTATCAATGGCATAACAACAACATCTGCCTTCATTACAGTATTAACTAGTTCTCTAGAAGCCATTAGTGCAGAATGGGTCATGCCATTAATTACTTCAATACTCGCAGTTATTTCTACAATATTGACACTAAGATATAAAGATGGAACACTAGAAGATAAGATGTTAGCATGCAAGTAATATGCTGCTAAATGTAGAAACATTAGAAACCAATATGAATCTTTAATGGCTGATATACAAGTTGGTAGATATTGTTCTGTCGAAGAACTGTGTCAGAAAAGGGATTTGTTAGCGGATACGGAGAACGACCTATTTGCTGGCGATATTGCTCCTCACACTACTTCAGAGGCTGTGACAATAGCAGATAAGAAACTCAAACAGGAAAAAGAGTCTCAAACTGAACAAGCTGAAATAGAGGCCATTGTTCCAAGACATTTACAAGTACTATGACGGTATCGCAATCATTTGATGAGTTTTGTGATAAGATTTCTACAAACTCTATAGATGCTACAATTGCTTATAGAAAAGACAGAATCGCTAAGCAATTGAATTATAACTTCAGGAATGGGTTAGATTCAAATGCTAATACGCTATACGTAGGCTCGTATGGTAGATGCACTGATAATATTGAGGTAAGTGATATAGATCTGCTTGCTATTCTGCCTTGGTCGTTATATGGAAAGTACAACGAATACTTGTATAACGGACAATCATCTTTGTTGCAAGCCGTTAAAGAATCAATCAGTAAAACCTATACAAACACAACAATGAGGGCTGATGGGCAAGTCATTCAGGTTTTGTTTGCTGACATGACTTTTGAGATTGTTCCATGCTTTGAGTATTATGACGGTACTTTCTGTTATGCGGATACGAATAATGGCGGATCATGGAAGAATATGAATCCACGTGCCGAGATTAGTGCTGTACAAGAACGCAACAAAGAGACTAATAGGAATATGTCTGCTCTGAGCAGAATGATGCGATCATGGAAAAATCATAATAATGTCAATATCAAAGGTATTACACTTGATATTCTTGTTCATCGATTCCTTAAAGATTGTCAGTACAAAAGTAATGGTTCTACCTATTATGATTATATGTGTCGCGACTTCTTTGAGTATTTGTCAAATATCCCAACTGCCCAGTCTTCTTATCTAGTAATGGGCAGTAATCGTTTTATTAGTGATTCTGGGTATTTTCAATATAAGGCTAAACAGGCTCATAAACTTACATTAGAAGCTATTGAAGCAGACGAAAATAAATACAATTATTCTCGGAACAATAAATTCAGAGAGATTTTCGGAACTAAATTCCCTTCCAATCATGAATAGTTTGAATAGGTGATAACCTTCCAATATAGATTTTTAATGCAAGAAAAGCAACTGACTCGAGATAACATAGCCTATCAGATCAAAGGGCTGGAAATGACATTGAGGTACCTACGCGATGCTTTGATGTATACGTTCATGGATATTCCTATCAAGTATTTCTTTGGACTGAATGGCAATCTCCCCCTTCAAAGGGAAGATAGGATGTTGTATCTCGACCACACGCTTTCGAACATTGATCTCATGTTTTTCAAGGACGCAAAGACGCATATCTTCAATACCAACGACAAGGATCTTGCGGAAAAGTATTGCCAGATAGACTTATTGGTATGGCAACTCACAATCCTGTCTTCTCGCTTTAAGAGAAGAGACAAGATCGTACAACATATTGGTGGCATTGTGAGTGAATTGCTATAGTATACGTGAGTTCGGGATAATAAAGTATCTTTAAAAGTTGGTAATCACCGAATTATTTTGTATCTTTAATTCTGACAAACAAATAATTACAAAATTAATAACAATGATTACCAAGGATAAAGTTACGGAAATTTTCTGTATTATTGATGAGTTTGATAAGAATTTTGAGCTTGAATTGAAGAAAAATCTTCTTCCGGTCACTGATGGAAAGCAACATCGTAATCGAAAATCTTCGCTGTCGGATAGTGAAATAATGGTCATTCTTATCCTTTTCCATTTCGGAACTTTTCGTAATTTCAAACACTATTACATCTATTGTATTTGTGAACACATGAAACGTGATTTCCCTAATGCTGTATCATATAACAGATTTGTAGAACTGGAACAACGCGTATTCTTCAAGCTTGTTTTCTTCCTCAAACTTTTTGCGTTCGGAAGGTGTACAGGTATAAGTTTTGTTGATAGCACTATGATACCGGTA
Source organism: uncultured Prevotella sp. (assembly GCA_934281565.1). GTDB lineage: Bacteria > Bacteroidota > Bacteroidia > Bacteroidales > Bacteroidaceae > Prevotella. The sequence continues at coordinate 4,080 of CAKQXI010000010.1, read as the reverse complement.
TGCCACAATCTAAGACGTTATGCCAACAAAGTATTCAAAGGGGTGGCTGCCGATGGCAAAGGCACAATGGGATGGTGTCACGGATTCAAGCTTCATCTGCTGTGTAATGATAGAGGAGAAATTATAACATTCTGCCTTACAGGAGCGAATGTTGACGACAGGAATCCAAAAGTATGGAAAGTACTGGCCAAAGACTTGTATGGAAAGGTCTTTGCAGACAGAGGCTACATCTCTCCCAAACTGTTTGATTCCTTATTTGACGACGGTATTCAGCTGGTACATGGAATTAAGACGAACATGAAGAACAGGCTTATGTCCTTTTATGATAAAATGATGCTCAGAAAAAGATATATCATTGAGACGATTAACGATCTGCTCAAAAACAAAGCACAGCTCGTACATTCCAGACATCGTTCGATAACGAATTTTCTAGTAAATCTGGTGGCTGTACTGGGTGCTTATTGTTTCTTTGAAAACAAACCGGATGCATTGCAAGGATACTATATTGAGGACTCAAAACAACTGGCCTTATTCTAAACTTATCCCGAACTCAGGTATAGTATGTTTATTTCTTGAAGGAAGATATGCTGAAAAAGGACTTCTTCATCTTTGACACGTGTGAGATTTCCAAGATGAACATGATGTTTAGGCAGCTTTCGGAAGAACGTAACTCAACACTTTCCCCAAGGAACCAGTATGCAGGTTGGAATCAGCGGTCAAGGAGGCTGATGAGAAACAGAAGCTGAATCTGACCAATGAGGAAAAGGAACTTGCATGTGGAGGTATGTTTATGTTCAAGAGTGCCATTGACTCTGAGGATGTTCAGAAGTTGTATGTACTTCTGGGTGAATATAGCAATACCAAGGGTGCAAAGTATGGTGTGTCAGTCATAGATACCTCAAAGATTACTCTGAAGGAGTTTGACCGAGCCCTGAGATACGGATGCTATACCGGCTTTGACGAGAATGGACTAAAGGATAAACTTCACTTCTTCATCTGCAAGTTCTCTGATGCATATATCCATGATTCAACTGCATATCGTAACCGTGCTGCACTCAGCATGGGCATCAAATATGATACACTTACTCACTACAACAAAGATGACAAGTTCGCTGCAAAGTTGAAAGAGGTCTTGCCATTGATTAGTAAGCATCCGAAGAACTACAGGTTTTGAACCTTTCTATACACCAATAGCGACTGTCACTATAAATCTAATAGTTGCAGTCGCTATTGTTTTGTTGAACCCATATGTTGCAGTTGGGATTAGTTTCCAGATTCTGCAGCCTGTTTGGTCAACACACTTTCCGGATGTTGCGACTTCCATTGATGTGGAAGCAGATTCAATAGTTCCTCATGTATAGCCTTCTTATGATAGGGCATTCGGGCAATGATGTCGTTCAAGTAATCCCTTGGATTTACTTTATGCGCCTTGCAGGTAGCCAGCAGAGAACAGATTACAGACATGCCAGCGGCTGCCTCGTGGTTGCCGCAGAAGAGGTAATTCTTTCGGCCCAGCGTGATGGGGCGGATGACATTTTCTGCCAGGTTATTGTCCCACAGCAGGCGTCCGTCTTCCAGACACCGCATCATGTTGTCCCATCGGGTATAGGCATATGTGATGGCTTTGCCGGCCTGTGACCTGGGGCTGTACTTGACGCCTTCCGCTTCCATCCATGCCTTCATGGCTTCCAGGATGGGACGGGCCAGTTCCTGACGCTTATTCTTGCGCTCTTCGCACGACAAACCTGTGTCATTGCAGCCATGCTCTATCTGATAAATCTTCTGTATTTGCATAAGCCCATACTCAGCCATTTCCCTGTTTTCATCAAGCGCCTGTTCAAAATGCCGGCGGATATGCACCAGACAGTTGACCAGGTGCACACCGGGGTTGGTCTTGAAGGCTGTTTCATAACCCGCAAAACCGTCGCATTGGAGGTAACCCTTGAAGTGGTGCTGATTGGCCAGGGATTCGATGACCGCTCCGGCCCGCGATCCCCCGTCGTAATGGAAGATGACCAGTTTTTCCATGACCGACCTGACCATCCGGAGATATTCCTTGTCGGCCCTGTGCTTTTCCTTGTTGATGACCGGAACGGTGGTTTCATCCGCCTGCACATAGTCACAGGAAAAGACTTCCCGCTTCAGCGCTTCGTACAGCGGCTTCAGCAGTTCTACCGTTTTCTTGAACCATCCGTCCAGCGTGCTTTCCGTCAGTCCCTTCATGCCGAGGTGGCGGTACTGCTGTATCTGACGGTAGAACGGAACGTGATACTCGTATTTCTGGAGGAGGATTTCGGCAAGCAGGCTGGCATCGGCGATGCACTTGTCAACGGGCATCAGCGGCATGGGAGCCATCTCCACACCTTTCTGTCCCTCGGGTGGAAGCTGCGTGTTGTCCTTGAGCGCATATTTGGGACGGATGATTTCCTTTACATAGAGCATTCTCGGTTTGTGTTTGACAACACGGGTTACCTCTTCGCCTATTCTGCGGTACAGGGAAAGGTCCACGCTATCCGGCTCAATCACCTCGGTTTCGAGTACAGGCAAGTCTTCCATCATTTTTCGGTTCTGCCGCTTCTGTCTCTTTTCCTCAGCGGACTCCTTTTCTATCTTCTCCACCGCTTCGTCACGCTTTTCTTCGGCCTTTCGCTGCAGGCCGGCAAATTCGTCCGCAAAGAGATCTGGCATGTTGGGGTCGTAGACAGGAAGCTTTTCTGCTTTACGGCCAAAGAGTTGGCGGTTCAGCCATGCGACCTGAGCCGTCAACTCCTTGATACGTTCCTGTAGCTTTTCATTCTGCTCCGCCTGTTTTTTGTTGATGGCAGACAATGAAGCTACAGAGGCATTCAGCCCCTCTATCGTCTTGAGTAATATATCTTTTTCATCCATTGTCTGTCTCTTTTTATAGATGTAAAGATACTAAATATTAGCGGATTGCACAACAGTATCACTACTTTTGTTCCAGAAAAAACAGGTTATACATGGTACTCTTTACGCTCAGCCCTGAGTCGCCGGAGCCTCTGCTGCGGGTTCTCCTGAATACCTTCAACCATCATTACCAGGTCACGCCATTCCATGGGATAGCTGTTTGATTCAGGATCATATTCCGGCAGTTTGAAACGACCTGCCTCCAGCCGTTTGACGTACATCACCATACCGCCGTCTTCCGCATGAAGCAGTTTCATAAGTTTGCGGCTGGACCCGACAAAGATGAACACGTCACCGTTCCCCACTTCGCTTTTCATCTTCTCATGCACCAGTCCGCACAGCGAACTGATGCCCTTGCGCATATCTGTCCTGCCGGGGCACAGAAAGTAGCGCATCGTATCGTTCAGGCTAAACATGGCTACCTTCAAGACTATGGGTCAGCAGTTCCATCAACAGTTTCTTGGATCCGCTCCCGAAGTGAGCACGGAGTCCGTTGGGAAAAAGCAAGGCTACACCCTGCGGTACCTGTTCACCCAAGGTCAATTCTGCAGTGGGTTGCTTGAAACTGATAGGAGTCAACTCCTGTTTGAGACTGTCTTTTTCTGCAGCACATTTTTTACGCCAGTAATGATAGGTGGAATAACTTACACCTACCTGTTGCAGGTACAACTTTAATGGCAGGCCGCTTTGTTGAACCTGCAATTCTAATTCTTCAAATTCGGATTTGTTCATTACAATTAGGGTTTGATTGTTTTCGCGAATGCAAAACTACAATCAAACCCTAGGCTGTGCAATGTGTATTTCTTCGGATGCTTACTGAGAATACTCTTTTACCGCATCAAAGCACGGACATCCTTTCATTGGATTCAAGTCCCGGTGTCCCACAATCAACGCTTTCGGAAACTGTCTTTTCAACTCCCTCAACAAAGCGAGCAAAGCTCCTTTTTGCTCCAGTGTACGCGTATCTTTCGGTTTTCCGTTCGCATCCAGTCCTCCCTCATAACAAACACCAACCGAATGGGCATTATGATTACGGCAGTGTGCCCCGACCTTTTCTAACGCACGTCCCCGGTGGATCTCCCCATCACGAGTAATGTAAAAATGATAGCCAATATCACGGAAACCACGGTGCAAGATATGATCCTGTCGGCA
>CAKQXI010000009.1 GCA_934281565.1 uncultured Prevotella sp. | reverse complement strand
GATAGGTTTCTTGACACCTACAGAAGTGATTTCAAAATATTCTTATTAACTTTGCACTTGCTTCTGGAATCCGCCAATTGTAAGAAAATCTTTAAAAGAAGCTAAATAATCCGCTTTTTTAGCAAAACTCATGATAAAACAACTATCTTTGTATGCTATAAAAAAATAGTATTTTTATATGTATGTCAAATTTAGGTTATGACTAAAAAACAAGATGTTCGTTGGATCCAACGTTTGAGCAACTACAATAAAGCGGTTGCTCGATTACAGAATGCAGCTAAGATTATTTCTACGGAAAAACAATTTAGCGGTGAAGTAGATGACCTATTGAAAGAAGGGCTGGTGCAACGCTTTGAATATACTCAGGAGTTGGCATGGAAAGTCATGAAAGACTATGAAGAATATCAGGGCTATACAGATATTCAAGGTTCAAGGGATGCCATTCGCAAGGCTCTTCAAATGGGGATAATCGAAGATCAAGCATGGATGGATACCATATTTTCTCGTAATCTTACTTCTCATTGCTATGATGAGGAAGAATTTAATATGGTCTTCAATCAAATCATCCATGATTATCTTCCTATTTTCTTGAAGTTTAGTGAGAAAATGAAAGCGATAGAAATTATAGAATGCGGAGCTTAAAGACCATATTGATAGGAGAGGGGTTGTAGTGTATTCTAATATTCCAAAGAAAGATATTCAATGATATCGTTGGGAAGATAAAGGAAAGCGTAAGAACTTGTGTCTTACGCTTTTTTATTATATATTAAGGTGGGAATGTTAAGAATTTGTTAAAGGCAGAAAATAATGGGCTAAATATTTGGAGTGTATGAGATAAAGTACTACATTTGCAGTGTTATATTTAAGTAGTACACTAAAATAGTTATAATTATGATACAGATTAATAACATTGATTTTTTATATTCAGGAGCGAAGAAAGCAGTCTTCCATGACTTCAGTTTGACGCTCAAGGAAAATACCATTTATGGTCTACTTGGTAAGAACGGAACAGGTAAGTCTACACTCCTTTACCTCATCAGTGGATTGCTTCGCCAGCAAAGAGGTTCCATTCTTATTGATGGCATTCCAGCACAAGAACGTCGTGTGGATATGCTCAATGAAATATTTATTGTACCAGAGGAGTTTGAGCTACCAAGTGTTTCTCTTGCCACATACGTAAAGATGAACCGTGGCTTTTATCCTAACTTCAGCGAGGAAGTTTTGGAGAACTGTCTTCATGATTTTGACTTGCCAGTCTCCCTCAAGCTGAATGAGCTTTCAATGGGACAAAAGAAGAAAGTATTTATGAGCTTTGCCCTTGCGACAGGTACTCGATTCCTGTTGATGGATGAGCCAACAAACGGACTTGATATTCCATCAAAGAGCCAGTTCCGCAAGGTGATAGCTAACAATATGGCAGATGATAGAACACTTATCATCTCAACCCATCAAGTACATGATGTAGAGTCTTTGCTTGACCATATCGTCATTCTCAACCAAAGTCATCTTTTGCTTGATGCCTCGGTTGCAGATATTTGTGAGAAATATACCTTTGAGTATCGTACTCCAGCCGAGATGGATGACACAGTGCTCTATGCCGAGCCAACACTCCAAGGTAATGCAGTCATTGCCAAGCGCAAGGAGGGAGACCGTGAGACACAATTAAACCTCGAATTGCTCTTTGATGCAGTTATCAAGACAAAGTTATAGATGTTGGAGAAGATAAATGTTTTTTCAAGTATAGTTTAGTTTAATAAATATAGGGTAAATACCCGAATAAAATAAGAAGATTATGAACAATTCTTTCAGTTTCAATAGATTTAAGATGGTAGTTCGTTGGGATTTTCTCAGCAACAGGAAACAATATTTCAGTAGTACAGTAGGTTTGGCAATAGGTATATTCATCATGTACCTTCTTACCTTTCAGTCCTATCGTGCAGCCCTTAAAAGTACAGGAGAGGTGTTTACTCAGCAAATAGTAACAGACCTCATACAGAGTTGTGGTAAGGTAATTATTACCATAGCGGTTATCGCACTCTTTGTCCTTGCTGCCAATATTTTTAAGAATATGAGAAGTAAGCTGCAAAGAGAAGCTTTCTTGATGCTTCCTGCCAGTAACATAGAGAAGTATCTATCTCGTTTTTTCTGCATGACCATCGGAGGCATAGCCATGATGTTCGTGGCAACAGTGATTAGTGATGCTGTCATTTTCATCTTTAACTTGATGTTTGCCTCTGGATGTTATTCTTCACTTACTGCCGCAAGTTTAAAAGCACTCTTTGGCGATAGCATGAATTGTGTTGTCGTGAATGGGGATACGTTGCGTGGGGTTGCAGACTCAAATATCGCAACATGGATTTTATTTATCTTTACTCATTCGTTCTTCACATTAGGCGGTTCATTTTTCAATAGACATCCAATAGTATTGACATTCTGTACAGGGTTTATAGCAGGTGGTTTCCTAATGTTTGGTGCATTTGAGGGATGTAGCATGATAAATCCAGCATATTGCAATTCATCTTCAGTATTTAGCACCATTTTCTTGGTAATGTTGCTCATCTTGACAGTATTCAACTATTGGGCTTCTTACAAACTCTTTACTCGTATGCAAATTATCTGCAACAAGTGGATTAACCTATAAAATAGAAACGTTTATGGACTTCAATAATGATAAAGCAATTTATGTACAGATAGCCGAGCGTCTATGTGACGAAATCTTGGCTGGGAAATATAAGGAGGACGAGCGAATACCGAGTGTAAGGGAGTATGCCGTGCTCTTGGAGGTGAACGCCAACACCACCGTGAAGTCTTACGATCTTCTTGCAACCGATGGTATAGTCTATAACAAGCGAGGCCTTGGTTATTTTGTTTCTCCTGGTGCCAAGAGCCAAATCCGAAAGACTCGTAAGCAGGAGTTCATGAAAGAGCGATTGCCAGAATTGGCAAGGCAAATGAAGCTCCTTGACATTTCAGTAGACGAGGTTTGCAACTTTTTGACCACTCATATCGTCTAATGTATAAATGTCTAATTTAAAATAATGATAATAGTATGATGATTCATCTAAAAGACATCAACAAGACCTACCAGGGCGCCCAGCCTCTCCATGTGCTCAAGGGCATTAACCTTGACATAGAGCGTGGTGAGTTCGTATCCATCATGGGTGCTTCTGGTTCGGGTAAATCTACCTTATTGAACATATTGGGTATCCTCGATAATTATGATTCGGGTGAGTATAGGCTTAATGATGTGCCAATCTGGGACCTCAGTGAGACTCGTGCCGCCGAATATCGCAATAAGATGATTGGTTTTATCTTCCAGTCGTTTAACCTCATCTCATTCAAGACAGCCGTGGAAAACGTAGAATTGCCATTATTTTACCAGGGAGTGGGTCGCCGAAAGCGTCATCAGATGGCGATGGAGTATCTCGATCGCTTAGGATTGGCGCAGTGGGCGAACCACTACCCGAATGAGATGTCGGGAGGACAAAAGCAACGTGTGGCTATAGCCCGTGCTCTCATTACCAAGCCACAGATTATCCTTGCAGATGAGCCTACTGGAGCCTTGGACTCCAAGACGAGCGTAGAGGTCATGGATCTCTTGAAAGAACTGCATAAGAGGGATGGAATGACTATTGTCGTGGTGACCCATGAGAGTGGTGTTGCCAATGAGACGGATAAGGTCATCCATATAAAGGATGGTCTTATTGGTAGTATTGAGGAAAACCAAGACCATCATTTAGTAAGTAAGGACTACGTAAAATAGGTGAAGATCTCTTTTACATGATGTAGATAATTTTGGAAATATGATTATGAATTTGAATTTTTCACTCTTCCATCTTCGTTCCTCACTCCTTCACGAGGTATGGAGTACGTCGAAACGCAATAAGTTGCGTACAGCGTTGACAGGATTTGCCGTGGCATGGGGAATTTTCATGTTGATATTTCTCTTGGGAGCAGGCAATGGTCTCATCAATGCCCAATTGCAAGAGAGTAATCGGTTTCTTGCCAATTCGGTGGAAGTATCTGGCGGTACTACTTCCAAGGCATTTAATGGACTGAAAGAAGGGCGAAAAATTGAACTTAATGATAAGGACATGGGAATCACCAACAAGATATTCGGGCAGTATGTAGGCGATGTAGGTGGTGAGATTGAGCAGTATGGAGTTAATATCACATACGGTGACAACTATGTTGCTTCACAAAATCTTATAGGTGTATTTCCATCACATACCAAGATTGACAAGACGGAAATGATGGTAGGTAGGTTCATCAATGACATTGACATGAAAATGCGCCGTAAGGTCTTGGTACTTAGCAGGAGGCAAGCCAAGGAATTAGCCAATGATTATCGCTCACTTGTTGGAAAGAACGTGAAACTTGGTGACTTATCGTTTAAGGTCATAGGCATCTACAAGGATGACGAGTCACGGATGAATGAAGATGCTTATACGGCTTTCTCAACCATCAAGACTATCTATGCGAAAGGAGACAAGGCAGGAAATATAGAGTTCACGCTCAAGAATTTGAAAACGCAGCAAGAGAATGAGCAGTTTGAAGATGCTTATCGTGCCCATATCAATGTCAATCATCAGGCTGCTCCCGATGATAGTCGCACAATTTGGATGTGGAACCGATACATGGATAACATTCAGATGAACCAAGGTATCGCCATTATCCAGACAGCCTTGTGGATAGTAGGTTTGTTTACCCTTTTGAGTGGTATTGTGGGTGTGAGCAACATCATGCTCATCACGGTGAAAGAGCGTACGAGGGAGTTCGGTGTCCGTAAAGCTATTGGAGCCAAACCTTGGGCAATATTGAAACTGATTATCACCGAGAGCGTTATCATCACTACTTTCTTCGGATACATCGGAATGGTGTGTGGCATTGTCGCCAATGAGATAATGGATGCCACTATTGGACATACAATGGTGGATACAGGTTTATTCAAGGCAGCTATGTTTGTCAATCCAACAGTGGGATTGGATATTTGTATTGAGGCAACTATCACCATTGTTATTGCAGGCACTATTGCTGGACTAATTCCAGCTATCAAGGCAGCCCGTATTCGACCGATAGAAGCACTGAGGGCGGAGTGAAACTTAGTTAATAGTTAACAGTTAATAGTTTATAGAGGCTCGCGCCGTAAGCAATATTGCCCTATTAACTTTAAACTATAAACTATTAACTATAAACTGTCAACTATAAATTATAAACTAACATGAGATTTGACTTAGATACATATAAGGAGATACTTGATACCATCACTCGCAACAAGAGCCGTAGTTTGCTTACTGGCTTTGGCGTGTTCTGGGGCGTATTCATGCTCATAGCACTGATGGGTGGAGGCCAGGGAGTTAAGGAACTCTTGCAGAATAATTTCGCTGGTTTCGCAACCAATACTGCCATCATCTGGGCGCAAAACACCACTAAGTCTTATAAAGGATTTAACAAGGGACGTTCTTGGCAGATGGACTTCAAGGACATGGAACGACTTCGGCAGAATGTTCCCGAACTGGATGTTATCACTCCTTTATTGTTTAGTGGAAGCAAAAGTATCGTGTATGGTGACAAAACCTTTAGTGGTAGCTCGCAAGGTGTAAATCCAGACTATGTAAGGATTAGCCAACCTAAGCTATATTATGGTCGTTATATCAATGATGTAGATGTCAAGCAGCAGCGTAAGGTATGTGTCATTGGAAAGAAAATATACAAGAGTTTGTTTCCTGATGGGGGTGACCCATGTGGCAAGTCGGTGAGAATAGATTCCACTTATTATATGGTGGTAGGTGTCGATTTCCGTACAGGAGGTGGTATTAACTTCGGTGGTTCCGCCGACCAAATGATAACGTTGCCACAGTCAGTGTTGCGTACTACTTATAATAGGGGAAACACTGTGGACTTGATAGCTGTCACTGCTCATAAGGGCGTGGTGATGAGTACGCTTGCCCATCGGATGCGTGAGACTGTAGCCAGGGCACACAGTGTCAACCCTACTGATGAGAAAGGACTGATGATATTCAATACAGAGGTGCTTTTCCAGATGCTTGATAACTTGTTCAAGGGCGTTAATTTCTTGATATGGCTTGTCGGCATAGGTACTCTTTTGGCAGGTGCCATTGGCGTGAGCAATATCATGATGGTAACAGTAAGGGAACGCACCACGGAGATAGGTATAAGGAGAGCCATTGGAGCTACGCCCAAGATGATACTCTCACAGATCATGTCGGAAAGTATTATACTTACGGCAGTGGCAGGAATGAGCGGCATTCTCTTTGCCGTGGTAATCTTGCAGATGTTAGAGATGGCTAATACAACGGATGGCATTCTTGCTGCTCATTTTCAAGTCAACTTCTGGATAGCAATATTCTCATCCATATTGATTTGTTTCCTCGGCGGACTTGCAGGACTTGCTCCTGCTTGGCGAGCGATGAACATTAAACCAGTAGATGCCATGAGAGACGAATAAAAAAATAAAACGATATGAAAAAGTATTCAAAATTGATTGTTGCGGCTATTGTCGCCTTGATCTTCATCGGAACATTTGTGTTCCTCTACCAGAAATCACAGCCAAAGCCTGTGGAGTATAGCGAGCTTTCCCCTAAGATGGGCGATGTATGTAAGACCACTGTCATCACTGGTAAGATTGAGCCTCGTAACGAGGTGAACGTGAAGCCACAAATCAGTGGTATCATCACAGAGATTTGCAAGCAAGCTGGTGACTATGTCCAGGCTGGTGAGGTCATAGCCAAGGTAAAGGTTATCCCAGATATGGGACAACTCAGTAGTGCACAGGCTCGTGTCCGTCTTGCGGAGATAAACTTGAAGCAAGCACAAGTGGACTTTGGGCGTGAGGAAACTCTCTTTAAGAAACAACTGGTGAGTGCAGATGAATTTGACAAGATAAAGCAAGCCTTGAAACAAGCATGTGAGGAAAAGACTGCTGCCGAGGATGCGTTGGAGGTTGTTCGTGATGGTGTTTCTCGTCATAATGCCAATGCTTCTTCTACGCTCATTCGTTCTACTATCTCAGGTATCATCCTCGACATTCCTGTCAAGGTGGGTAACTCTGTCATTTTAGCCAATACTTTCAACGATGGTACGACCATCGCCAGTGTTGCCAACATGAACGACCTTATTTTCCGTGGTAACATCGATGAGACAGAGGTGGGCAACCTTGTCACTGATATGCCGATGAAGATAACCATCGGTGCTTTGCAAGACTTGAAGTTTGATGCTAACTTGGAATATGTCTCTCCAAAGGCAGTGGAGAACAATGGTGCCAATCAGTTTGAAGTCAAGGCTGCTGTTCGTTCTGTCAAGGGCGGTAAGATACGTTCTGGTTATAGTGCCAATGCTGAGATTGTATTAGCCAAGGCGATGCACGTGATTACCATTCCAGAGAGTGCCATTGAGTTTAGCGGTGACTCTACCTTTGTATATCTCATAAAAGGTAGTAAAGAAGACAAGACTTATGAACGTAGACAGGTCACAACAGGTTTAAGCGATGGTGTGAACATCGAGATTAAGAAAGGCTTGTCGCTGAAGGACAAGGTTCGTGGTCCACAGATTGTTGCTGACAACAAGGAAAGTTAATGTTATGTTTCCCACAAAAGAAAAAGCTTATGAACCCAAAGATTATTATGATGATAGCAACGGCATTGGTGACAGTGACATCTTCCTTTGCCCAGAAACAGTGGACTTTGCGCCAATGTGTGGATTATGCCATTGCTCACAACATCACAGTGAAGCAGATGCAGAATACTCGTGAGCAGCAAGCTATACAGTTGAGTACTCACAAGAATAGCCGTCTGCCTGATCTCAATGCTTCGGCAAACGAGAATTTCTCATTTGGTCGAGGACTGACAGCCCAGAACACCTATGAGAACAAGAGTACCAGCAATACATCTTTCTCCATCGGAACTTCTGTGTCCTTGTTTGATGGCAACAGAATAACGAACAATATCAAGTTGAGCAAACTCAATCTTGATGCTGCCGATGCCGATTTAGACAAGGCTCGCAACGACATCAGCATGAATGTGGCTAAGTCTTATATAGAAGTACTCAATGACATGGAAGTTATTGAGGTGGCACAGCGACAGATTAGCATTGATTCCATGCAGGTGGAACGACTCAAGGTAATGGTGGAAAACGGAAAGGCGAGCGTGGCGGAGCTTTCTCGACAGAAAGCTACCCTTGCCCAGAGTCGATTGACATTGACCAATGCAAGGAATAGCTATCAGTTGGATTTGCTTAGCCTCTCACAGTTGTTGGAACTTCCATCCCCAGAAGACTTTTCTGTTGTTCGCCCTGATGCTGCCCGTATCAATCCCAAGAGTAATATTCCAGCATCACCGAATGCCATCTTTGCCGATGCCCTTAACATCAAGCCAGAGATCAAGGCACAGCAGTTGCGTGTCAGTGGAGCTGATTATTCTATCAAGATTGCCAAGGCAGACCTTTATCCCCAGCTTTCTTTCAATGCTGGGTTGGCCAGCAACTACTATAAGACCAGTGGCTATCATGCCGACTCATTTGGCAAGCAGTTGAAGAATAATTTCAGCCAAAGTTTGGGCTTGAGCTTGACAGTGCCTATATTCAACCGTTTCGCTACTCGCAACAATATCCGTTCCGCACAGATACAGCGAGACAACCAAGTGCTGAAACTGGAAGATACGAAGAAGACACTTTACAAGGAGATACAACAGGTGTACTACAATGCCGTAGCTGCGGAGGCGAAGTTTGCAAGTAGCGAGCAGGCTGTGCTTAGCAACGAGGATGCTTTCAAGCTGACACAGGGAAAGTATGAGAATGGGAAAGCTAACATCACCGAGTTCAATGAGGCGAAGAACAATCTTCTCAAGTCACAGAGCGACATGGTGCAAGCTAAGTATGAGTATCTTTATCAAAGTAGTCTGCTGGACTTCTATCAGGGAAAGGAACTTGATTTTTAGATATTCCGTCGTTCTCTAATTCTGTAATATTGTTCTATCTATCTGTAATCTGGATAATTGGTTATATTTAGAAAAACCGTAACTTTGCACCCAGAAATTAGTAATTAGAACAAATAAAAAGATATGTATTTAGAGAAGATTAAATCCCCAAAGGATGTGAAGGTGCTCACGATGGAGCAACTTCACGCTCTTGCAAAAGAAATTCGTGATGGTGTTTTAAATCGTGATAGCAATGTTGGTGGACACGTTGGCCCTAACCTTGGCATTGTGGAAACTACTATCGCCATGCACTATGTGTTCAACTGTCCAGAGGATAAGTTTGTGTTTGATGTTTCTCACCAGAGTTATCCTCACAAGATGCTGACAGGTCGTGCATTTGGTTATTATGACAACAACCGTTTCGGTGAGATTTCTGGTTATAGTAGTCCTGCCGAGTCTCCTGAATACGACCAGTTTGAGCTTGGTCATACTTCTACTTCCATATCATTGGCAACAGGTCTTCAAAAGGCTCGTGACATCAAGGGCACTAAGGAGAATGTCGTTGTGGTGATTGGTGATGGTTCCTTGAGTGGTGGTGAGGCACTTGAAGGTCTTGATGAGGCTGGAGAGTTAGGTACTGGCATCATCATTGTTGTCAATGACAATGAGATGTCCATCGCAGAGAACCATGGTGGTCTTTATAAAAATCTCCAGTTGCTCCGTGAGACGAATGGCAAGGCTGAGTGTAATCTATTCCGTGCCATGGGCTTGGACTACAAGTATGTGGCTGATGGCAATGATGTGGAGACTCTTATCAAGGTATTCAAGGAGGTCAAGGATACCGATCACCCTGTTGTTGTTCATGTTCACACACAGAAAGGCAAGGGTTATGCTCCTGCCGAGACCAATAAGGAGGAATGGCATTGGAGTATGCCTTTCGACATTGAGACTGGTAAGCTGAAGAATGTGAGTGATGCGGAGAATTATAGCAATCTCACTGCTGAATATCTCTTGGAGGAAATGAAGAAAGACAAGCATTTTGTCACTGTTACCTCTGGTACTCCTACTGTTGCTGGTTTCTTCAAGGCTCGCCGTGAGGAAGCAGGAGCGCAGCATATAGATGTAGGTATTGCGGAAGAACAGGCTGTGGCTATGATTTCTGGTATGGCAAAGGGAGGCATTCGCCCAGTGTACAATGTATATAGTACTTTTATCCAGCGTACTTACGACCAGATAGCACAAGATCTTTGCATCAATGGCAATCCAGCCCTTATCAATGTGTTCTTTGCCTCTATGTATGGCATGAACGACATTACCCATATTGGCTTCTATGACATTCCTATGTTGAGCAATATCCCTAACTTGGTATATCTTGCTCCTACTTGCTGGGAGGAATACAAGGCTATGATGGCTTGGGGCATCAAGCAGACTGCCCATCCTGTGGCTATCCGTGTGCCTGGTGGTGCCGTGACCCATAGCAACGAGCAGTTTGACGAGGATTATAGCGAGTTGAACCGCTTCAAGATGACTCATAAGGGTAGTAAGATTGCTATTGTTGCCTTGGGTGCTTTCTATGGTCTTGGCAAGCAAGTGGCATCTCTTTTGAAAGAACAGAAAGGCATTGATGCTACACTTATCAATCCTCGTTATATCACGGGTCTTGACAAGGAGATGTTAGAGGGTTTGAAAGCTGACCATGAGAAAGTTATCACATTGGAAGACGGTGCTTTGGAGGGTGGCTTTGGTGAGAAGATTGCTCGCTTCTATGGCGATAGCGATATGAAGACACTCTGCTTTGGTATCAAGAAAGGTCTTTATGACCGTTACGACTATCAGAAGTTAGCTACTGATAATGAGCTTACACCCGAACAGATTGTTGCAAGAATATAATACTTCAGGTTTCTATTATGAAAAAGCGGTGTTTCCCTATTGATAGGGAGCACCGCTTTCTTTATGTATTATAATAATCTTAAAGGTTTGTCAGAATGATACCGTGAAAGCACATCCCAGCACGATGCTGTTCATGTTCTTCTTGATGGTGGAAGTTCTTGTGATGCCGTTGATGTTTGGATTATCTTGCTTGTAGATGTTGCTCAATAAGTTGTACATATCGGGCCAAGCCACACGTGTAAACTCCATATCGTTGAGTTCCATCGTATAATGCTTGCGGGTAAAGTCATAATCGGCGAACAATTTCCAAGAGAAATTGGACTTGTAAGCGTATGTCAATGACAATCCTGTGCCATATTTGGTGGTGTTGTTACCACTTACGGAGAGATAATCCCAAGACATATCATAGTCTTTGCCGGGTTTCACATTTGTACCATCCGTTTCAATGGTCTTTCCTGCAAAATGGGCGTTTACATCCAAGTCTTGGATGATGCTTCTACCAATGAGCAGCTTGCTGCCCAATGCCAGTCGGCGTGAGAGTGGCAAGTTGAAATATAGACCCAAGTCGCCTGCAAATTCAGTGATATGGTCTGACTCTATGGTGATGTCATGAGTTGGCATGAACCAGCTAACATCAGCTTCTTTAAATTCAGAGAACATAGCTTCAATGGATTTTTTCTCCGAGTTAGTCACATCGCTAAATCCTTTGATTGGCGAGCTTTTTACCCTAAGTCGACCACCAAGACCAATGTATTTGTTAAGGAAGTAAGCTCCCTCGGCTCCAACAACTGTCGATGTTCCAAACTTAAGGTTTACATCTTTTGTATTGTCGCTCTCATCTACCAAGTTTAGTTCTTCTCCACTGAATGTCATGTTCTTGGAACCCAAGCCTACACCCATGGAGATGCTAAAGAATGAAGGGTGCTCGATGATGTCGGATGTTGTTGCCAAGTCATTGCGCCTCAAGTGCTTGCCCTTGAAGATAAGGTCGCTGAATCCGTATGCTAACTCTGTTGATAGAATACCAATACCAGCACCAGAGAGCACATCGCTTACCCAATGGCGGTTGTTGAGTACACGCATCACACCAGTAGCTGTCGCTATTCCATAGCCTGCCACAGAGTACCAAGGGCTGCGAGTCAAGCCATACTCTTTGTGCAAGATTGTGGCACTGACAAAGGCTGTCGCCGTATGTCCGGAAGGCCATGAGTTACGTGTAGAACCGTCTGGTCTCATTTCCTTTGCCGAATACTTGATAGGATTGACAATGGCTGCCATGATACCGTATGCCATGGCACTGCTTGCCAAGAAGCGTGCGTGGTCACTTCTACCCTCTACTCCCGCAAAGTTCAATCCTGCTGCCAAGGCTAATGGCGCATATTGTGTATAGTTGTCTATCTCGTTATGAAAGTTGGTGATAAGACGAGTACGTGAATGGGCGTTGTCATAGTTCTGACGGAAACTTGCCTTCTCACTTTTGGCAATGATACCTGCGATGAAAAGAGGTACGCCAGCGTAAGTCATGTCTTCCTTGAAAGTATGTGGCTTGATTTCAAAATCCTTGCCCGACATAATGCCCTTGGTCGACATGGTAGAAAGAGTCATGGGCATACTGTCCACTTTCAGCTCCAATGGTTTCAAAGGCATCAAGCGATAGTGATTGTATGCCTTTACTTGACTGCTTGCCATACATAGGATGGCGAGAGTTGCTAAATATTTCTTCATTTATAAATAGGTCTTTGTTTATAATGTTTATTTGATTGATGTCACAAGGAGAGTCTCACCAGCATCAATGGCAGCCTTGATGTCCTTTCCACCGCTTTGTACCTTGCAAAGGCTGATGTCGCCACCTTGTATGTCGGTGATTTTAAGCTTGCCTATCTGTCGTTTGGCTTCTTTGCCAGCCACAATCTTTGTGGTATATACGCCAAAGCGAAGTCCTCTGTACACACCCTTGGTGTCATTGCCAAGGTCGATATATACTTCTTTCTGTTTGTCTTTCTTGTCACGAGCACCCTCAATGATGTTGGCGTGGAGAGGCAACCAACGGTTGAAATAATCCGTGATGCGAGAAGATAGGCTTTGAAGGGCATTGTTGATGGCTTCATCTGGTGTTGTAATCCAAGCAAGGTCCTCGTCTGACACCTTGAACATTGGGCTTGCCAATATCTGGTTTGTCTGGGCATCCTTTACGTGCAGGGTCACACCAATTTGTGCTTTGTACCATGTCGTGCTTTGTTCCTTGCCTTTGTTATCCTTGTACTTCTCTATCTTTGTTGTCGTAGAGATGTTTGACACGGTACCGTCTACATACCAGTTGGCTTGTGACATACCTGTTCCATCCATGAGGGTGATACGGTGACCTTGTGATATACCTTTTACGATGGTAGCTCTCAGTGCCTCTTGATAGCTCGTTTGTTGTTGAGTATTTTGACCTGTCAGCAATACATCGGCGATAGTTCCCAATACGGATATTACACCTTTCTCCTGCTCTGGCTTTACGTAAGTTAAGTTATTGAATACAACAACTTTCATGGCATTGCGCTCACTCTGCTGTGCCAATATACCTCCTGCCATCCCGACCAAGAGGCAAAAAACTACTAAGAATCTTTTATAAATCATTTGCTTTTTATATATATCGTCTGCAAAATTACAATTATTTTTCCTTATATGCAATATTAAGACCATTAAATGTTAATTCGTGGCTCTGCTATAAGAACAAAAAAAGGCTATTCGAGGTCCCCATGAATGGGAACCAGTCGAATAGTCATACAGGGAAATCAAGGACTCTCTTGTCCTTGACTTATACTTGATTCTTATTTGGTCTTTTTATTCTTCCAAGTCAAATTCTTGGGTTACAGTTACAGGATATTTATCTGCATCTGGGTCTGTAGGACCTATTTGGCCATCTTTCAAGGAAACAGTAATCTTGACCTTGTTTACATTGTAGTTTTCTAAATCGTTCAAATAGTTGTACCGGATTAGATTATGCATATCTTCTGCAATTCCTCGACCGTGGCGAAGTATATATGTTTCTTGTTCCAAGTGTTGTTTATATATCTCATTGATCGTTCCTATAATTTGCTTGACATTTTCATCTTCCATAAGACTTTCTGGTACAGGAACAACTGAGGCTTCCCACTCATAAGTTATAGGAGATGGTTCTCCTTCATAATAATAGTAGTCGTTATCAGAGTAGGCAGACTTTATCGAGAATATTGACGGGAATTTGCATGACTTCAGATACTCTCTCCAGCCAGTAGCTTGTAAAAAAGAAGAGTTGTCGAGAGCTGCTGCATAAACGTTTTGACTGTCGTTATCAGTGTTTATGAACTGATTGAAGGCTGTTGTTGGCCATGTGATACCCATGCTCATTCTTTGCATCCATGAAGGCAAACTGATATGGCTGTTGGCAACGGTCATCTTCTCTATTGTCTTTTCTATAAGAGTGGCATAGCTGGACAGTTTGCCGTCGTTCAAAGCTCCTGCCAATCGAGTAAATACAGAACTCATGTCAGCACTGATACCAGAACCATCAACGACAAATGGTAAGCTGTCTTGGGCGTTATACCATTTCATTTTAGCTTGCTGTCGAGGGTCGTAGTCGTCCAAATCTTCTGGTACATTTACAGATTCGTTTCTGTCTTTGGTCAACTGGGCCACAGCGTTCTTTACATGATTAGTCAGCTCGTCCATATAGGTCATGTCATAGCACTCCAAGTCGGCAGGTCCTGCTTCGTTGGTCGCCCAGTTCTGGACACACTTTGGTACATAAGTCTTGATAGCATCTTCGAGGGAGTCTTTTTCTTGCAAGTCGCTTACCAATTGGGTATAGTTACCACCAAGTCCCGGAGTAGGTTGTGTGGCACCCATGATATAATGTGCACAGTCCTTGAGCTGATAATAAACCTCAGCCATGCCCATGTTGCAAAGGTCCAAATAAAGGAGGTCAAACTTTGTGCCTGAGTCTTTGATGCCTTTCTCGATTTCAAATGTGGACAAGCCTATTTCGCCGATGTTGTCATCAAACAACACTGCACGTGAATCTCCACCCTCAGGATAGCTGCTTTGTACGAGTTTCTCGTCTATGCCAAACTCACCTCCGTGGTTCCAGAAAATCAAGATATACTTGTCGGCTGGCATCTTTTCCTTTGTCTCCTTGATGAAATTGGCAAGGTTCTCTGGGTTATCCATACGGAAACTTGCCTCGTATTTCTTCTCGTTCTTCAGACCGTCTTCCGTCATGGTGTAGAGACGAGTGCCTGAGGTGGAAGCCTCAGACTGACGAGACTTAGAGAACTTGACAAGTCCTGTGAAATTGATGCGAGCTTGCTTGCCTGCACCATCAAGCTGACTGAGATTATAGTCCAAGTAGTTGTCAAGGTTTCCACCGCCACAACCATAAAGCATAACTGTATAAGTTGTTGCCTTGGCAGGCTCTGGTGTTGGCGCAGGAGGAGTGACAACATCATCGTTGGAACAGGAAGATAGGACAGTTGCTATGCTTAGCATGGCAATCGTCCAGAGGTTTAATAGCTGTTTCTTCATAATTCTTAATCTAATATTTTGTGTGATAAGGGCATTCAGCCCATAAAACGGCTTATACTTTTTATTTTGGGGTTACAAAAGTACAATATCTTTTGTAGATTAAGGAAATCTTTTCGACTTTTTTAAGAAAATCAAGCCGAAATAGATTGTTTTGTAGATTGTTGTTTTTCTGATTGATGTAAGGTTTAAAGAAACAAGTTCGTTTTGTTTTAGTTTTCCTATAATGTCACCCTTTGGAAGTACTTCCTTTAGGTCTGACACAGCACTTCGTTAGGGTGTCACACAGTGCTTTATGACACCCTAACGAAGTGCTTCATGAGACCCTAACAAAGTACTTTGTGAGACCTTGACGCTATATATCGGTGGGCCATAAGAAAGCACTTTGTGTAGGTGTAAGATGGTGTATTCCTAAGGATTAAGAATATACAAGAGCGTGCTGTTAGAAATCTTTTTCTATGATTGCAGGATATTTCTTTGCATCTGGGTCCTGAGGATTTACAGTGCCAACCAATGATACTTTGATATGGAACTTGTTGACATTGATAGCTTTCAAGCCATTTCCTATTTTTTGCATTACCTCTTTGTGTGCATCTCGCATGATTTTTTGACCATGGCGCAGCACGTACTTCTTACCTTTCATGACATCGGAAAACTGGGTGTTTATTTGGTCCAAGAGCGCATTTACTGCATTGGCTTGCCCCTGAGGTATATCCTTTGTAGCAACGGAAACCTCGGCTCTCCAAAGATAAGTGTACTCGGACATGACTCCTTCATACCAAGTATAGTCGTTTGCATCAAATGCAGAAGACACAGCGAATAGTTTGAGAAACTTATTTGTCTTCAGATAGTTACCCCAACCAGTATATTGGTTGAAAGCAGAATGGTCAATGCGCTTTTGGTAATTGTCATGGTTCTGTTCCAAGATTCTTGCAAACTCTTCCGTTGGCCAAATAATACCCATGCTTATCCTATCCAACCAGTTAGGCAAGTGTGTATTCCCATGGGCAACGGTCATTTTTTCTATTGTGTTTTGAATGAGGGTGGCATAGCTGGATAACTTGCCATCTATACCTTGTTCTGCCATACGAACGAATGTGGAGTTCATGTCTACGCTGACTTTTTGTCCTGGGAAGATATAGAGTTTGCCCCAATCGTTGTAGTCATAGGCAGAAGCCTGATGCCATGAAATCTTATCTTGTTGGATAGGGTCAAAATCATCCAATCCCTCCTTTACGTTCATCTTGGAGTCTCTTAGCTTTGTCAATTGACTTACTGCTGTTTTTACATGATTGGCAAGCTCGTCCATATATGTCAAGTCGTAGCACTCCAAGTCCGTTGCTCCCTCTCCATAAGTTTTCCAGTCTCTTACGCAGGCAGGAACATAAGCCTTGATGGCATCCTCAAGGGATTTTTGGTTTTGAAGCTGATGCATGAGTAAGGTGTAGTTGGCACCAAGCCCTGGTGTAGGGTGGGCTGCGGACATCAGGTAGTGGGCACAATCTTTAAGTTGGTAATGAGTTTCCACCATACCCATGTTGCATAGGTCGAGATAGATAAGGTCGAACTTCATGCCAGCGTCTTTGATGCCTTTTTCCAGTTCGTAGATGGACAGCGATGGATGAGAGTCTAAATTATCATCATACAGCATGGCGCGAGAATTCAGAGAATTTGGCGATGTCTCTGGATAACTGCTTTGTACGAGTTTGTCATCAAGTCCGAACTCAGCTCCATGATTCCATAAAACCAAGATGTATTTGTCGGCAGGCATCTTTTCCTTGGTTTCCTTGATGAACTTGGTAAGGTGTTCTGGGTTGTCCAAACGGTAGTTTGCCTCATACCTTTTCTCGTTCACCAATCCTTTCTCCGTTAGGTTAAGGAAGCGAGTACCAGTACAAGAAGCCTTTTGTTGGTACGGTTTGGAGAACTTGACGAGTCCTGTGAAATTGACATTGGATAACTTGTCCGTTGCGCCAATCTGACCAATGTTGTAATTCAATGCTTTGTCAAGGTCACCACCGCCACATCCATAAAACATGATTGTGTAAGTCGTTGCTTTTTCTGTTCCTTGTGTTGTTGGTGTTACATCATCTTCTTTAGAACAAGATGAGAATACAGTTACAATGCCGAGCATCATAACCATCCAAAGATTTAAAAGATTTTTTTTCATTTTTGCTTTTTATATATAGATTATGTATAAGTTATGTATTATATTTACATACTGGTGTTTTGATTAGAAATTAAGGGTATATAGATAGTAATATGAGTTTTGTCGACAAGGTTTATATATCTATCGAATTTAACAAGGGAAAAACGGGTGCAAATGTAAAAAATATATTTGATGTCGGCAAGAAATTACAGTCTTTTTTACAAAAATTATTTTTTATAAAAGAAAGGTTATCAAAAAAGAATACGTTTGCGTAGAGTATCTCTATGCAAACGTATTCTTTGTACTGTAAGCCTTTGTGTAAAAGGTGTTTATTTGTTTCCTAATTGTTTCATCCTCTTGGAACTGGAAGCGATGCTCCATACACCGGCGATGATGAGTGGAAGACTCAATATCTGCCCCATGTCCATAGGTAAGCCTGCCTCGAATGCTACCTGTATTTCCTTTGTGTATTCAATGAAGAAACGGAACGTGAAGATGAGTGTCAGGCAGAGACCGAAATAGAGTCCAGAACCCACGCTCTTTGGTCCTTTCTTCTTGTAGATGAAAAGGATGATGAGGAAGAAACAGAAATAAGCCACTGCCTCATACAACTGTCCTGGGTGACGAGGATAACCGTCCTCTTTGGCAAAGATGAATGCCCAAGGCACATCCGTCACCTTACCGATTATCTCGGAGTTCATGAGGTTGCCCAAGCGTATAAAAGTGGCTGTGATGCCAGAACAGATACCCATGTTGTCGAGTACTGTCCATCCGCCTACCTTGGTGTTTCGGCAGTAAAGCCAGATGGCAACGAACATACCAAACACGCCTCCATGACTTGCCAGTCCCTCGTAACCTGTAAGTTTCCAACTGCCATCAGGCATATGGTGGAATGGTATCAGCATCTCGATGAAGTGATCCCACTGGGTGAGGAAATACTCTGGTTGATAGAACAAGCAATGTCCCAGTCGCCCACCTATCAATACACCAAGGAAGATGTAGATGAACAGTGGGTCAAACTTCTCATCAGGTATCTGTTGCTGCTTATATAACTTGCGCATCAGAAGATACCCTAATAAGAGACCTATCAGCCAACAAGTGGAGTAATAACGTATGGTCAATGGACCTAATTGAGCCAAGATTGGACTTGGGTCCCATACGATATAGTTGAACAGGGTTGTTATCATTATAGTCCTTTATAATGGGAATTTAAGAGGAGTTAAGGGAAGTTAGAGAGAAGTTAAGGGACAATAGTCTTATGGATATAATCAATGAAGCTGTTGTCCCTTAACTTCCCTAACGACCGAAAGGAGTGATAACTTCTTTTAACTTCTCTCAATTCCCAGAGTTAAACATTAAACCTAAAGTGCATGATGTCACCATCCTGTACGACATATTCCTTGCCCTCAATGCCCAGTTTACCTGCTTCACGAACAGCAGCTTCGGAGCCATATTTAATATAGTCGTCATATTTGATGACCTCTGCACGAATAAATCCTTTCTCAAAGTCGGTATGGATGACACCTGCGCACTGGGGAGCTTTCCATCCCTTGTGGTAAGTCCAAGCCTTTACTTCCATCTCACCAGCGGTGATGAATGTCTCAAGGTTCAGGAGTGCGTAGGCTTTCTTGATCAAGCGGTTTACACCGCTCTCTTCCAAGCCAAGTTCTTCCAAGAACATTAACTTGTCCTCGTATGTCTCAAGCGAAGCAATGTCTTCCTCTGTCTTGGCAGCAATGACCATGCATTCTGCTCCTTCTTCTGCTGCGATGGCTTCTACTTTCTTGCTATATTCATTGCCAGTCTTGGCAGAAGCCTCGTCCACATTGGCTACATAGAGCACTGGCTTGGTAGTGAGGAGGAACAAGTCGTGAGCCACTTTCTGTTCTTCCTTGGTCTCGAAAGTTACGGAACGAGCGTTCTTGCCTTGTTCCAATACTTCCTTGTATGCTTCTAAGACAGTGACCATTACCTTTGCATCCTTGTTGCCTGCTGCGGCAGTCTTCTGTTGTTTGGCAAGTTGAGACTCAATGGTCTCCAAGTCTTTCAACTGTAATTCTGTGTCAATGACACTCTTATCTTCCAATGGGTCAACAGCGGCACCGCCCTCACGTACGATGTTGTCATCGTCGAAGCAACGGATAACGTGGATGATAGCATCACACTCACGGATATTACCAAGGAACTTATTGCCAAGACCTTCGCCCTTGCTGGCACCCTTTACAAGACCTGCTATATCTACAATCTCGCAAGTGGCAGGAACGATGCGTCCTGGGTGAACAATCTCTGCCAACTTGTTAAGGCGCTCGTCTGGTACGGTAATAACACCTAAGTTTGGTTCAATAGTACAGAAAGGGAAGTTGGCTGCCTGTGCCTTGGCACTGGACAGACAATTGAATAGGGTAGACTTTCCCACGTTTGGGAGGCCTACAATACCACATTTTAATGCCATTTTATCTTTAAACGTTTAAATTTCTGTGTGCAAAGTTACTATTTATTATCGAAAGACACAAGGAATTCGTATCAAATTAACTAAAAAAGCCTAAATGTTACCTTTGGGTAAGTTACCTTTGGGTAATCTTTTGTATTTTTGCATTAAAATTATAGGCTTATGACTGCAATTCAATCACCTTTTCAGTTTGGTACTTTGGCTACCGATGAGAACTTCATTGACCGTGTGGAAGATAGGGCTTTGCTTAAGCAACTGCTTTCTTCCCATATCAACGTGATGTTGATATCACCACGTAGATGGGGCAAGTCTTCGTTGGTCAAAAAAGCCATGAATGAGTTAAGCAAGGATGAGCAAGATATTAAGATTTGTTATATAGATGCTTTTAGTATTGGATCTGAAGCTGAGTTCTATCGTACGTTTGCCAGTCAAGTGATTGCCAGTGCTTCTTCCAAGATGGAACGATGGGTAAATGATGCAAAGAAGTTCTTGACTGGGGTTATACCACAGATTGTTGTGAACGACCAAATCACTGATTTCTTGGCGTTTGACTTAAAGTTTGTGCCACAAGAACGAGATAAGATGACAATCCTCCAATTGCCTGAGATGTTGGCAAGGGAGAAGAACATAAAGATAATAGTATGTATTGATGAGTTCCAGCAGTTGGCTAATCTTCCTGAGTATAAGGATATGGAGGGCAAGATGCGGTCTGTCTGGCAACAGCAGCAGTTGACTTCTTATTGCCTTTATGGCAGTAAGCGTAACATGATGCTTCATATTTTCAATAATTCCAATAGTCCTTTCTATCGTTTTGGGCAGGTGATATTTATGGACAAGATTTCCAAAGAGCATTGGATACCGTTCATCCAGTCTTCTTTTGAGAAAACGGGCAAGTCCATATCTCTTGACTTTGCCAGTCGCATCTGTGATGTAGTGGCTTGTCATTCTTGGTATCTCCAACAGTTATGTTACTTTATATGGAGTTTCACAGTTTCGGAAGTAACGGATGATGTATTTTCTTTGGGGCTAAAACAAGTATTGAATATCAATACGCCTATGTTCCAGAACGATACGGAAAATCTGAGTTCTACACAAATAGAAATGCTCAAGGCTATTTGCAATGGAGACCAGCATTTTTCAGCGAAAGCAGTAAAACTGCAATATAACCTTGGCAATCCGAATACGATAGTCAAGAATAAGAAAGTTCTCCAGAACAAGGATATTATTGAGAAGCAGAATGATGCTTTTGTTTTTGTCGATCCTGTTTATCGCCTGTGGTTCAAGAAAGAGTATTGTGGAGAAATT
This sequence comes from uncultured Prevotella sp., assembly GCA_934281565.1. Classification (GTDB taxonomy): domain Bacteria; phylum Bacteroidota; class Bacteroidia; order Bacteroidales; family Bacteroidaceae; genus Prevotella. The sequence continues at coordinate 11,635 of CAKQXI010000009.1, read as the reverse complement.
GTGTGTAAATAAAAGGAGGGGAAATCCCCTCCTAATATTTAGTTGCTTTTCGCTTCATATTCTTTTCCGTTATATGTAAATTTAACTGTGATTTGTGGAGTTACATTATAACCAAAATACAAAGTTTGTTCAAGAAAAGCTCCTGCTTTTAAATCTTGATTAACATCTTTAAAGTTGGTTGTGCCAATTTTATTGATATAAATGTCAAAATCAGAGTTGTTTGTTATGGTATATGTCTTTCCATAATAAATACCCATATTTGTCATACTGATAGATGTTCCTGTTAATGCGATATTAACACATGAGGCAATATCTATTACTTGAACTTTTATGTCACAGGTTTGTTTTCCATCTTCAGCAATTACTTTAATAGAGGTTGTTCCTAAAGCATTTCCTATAATTTTTCCATCGGCATCTACTGTCGCAATGTTTTCATCGGCAGATTGATATGTCACTTTTTTATTTGTTGCATCATTTGGGATATAATTAAAGAAATTAGTTGCAGATATTTTATCTCCTAGTGGAATAGAAGCAACTTTGGTAGGATTTAATCCCTCTAATGGAATTAATGACTCCCAATTGTCAGACAACAAAGGACCATTTATTGTGATAAAATCTCCAGGTTTTATAGTTTTGTTGTCAAATGTTTGTTGGTAATATGCCCCTTTTCCATTGATAAGCTTAATAATTGTCTTGTCGTTGGTATTATCAATGATGCCATAATAAGTATAATTATCATTATCTTCAGACTCGCAATTGAGCTTGCCATTGGAATTAGTGTTATCCCAAGTCATATCTGTGATATTCAGATTAGTAAATTCATGTATATCACTAATCCAAAATCTTTTAGGAACTCCATTGATTTTAATTTTAGCGACAGGGCGTTGACTCATATTTAGGTTAATATAGACAACATTTCCGTCTTTGTTATAGGTCCCATTTTTCGTATATAGAATATCTCCAAAAGTTGTTATGGTTCCATCTTTGTATGAGAGTTTATCTGCAAATACAGCATTTAGTTTTCCTGAATCATTGAAGGTAGCTTGGTCTGATAATTTGGTGACATTCCAATCTTCTCCATCAAATTCTAATAAGTATAAATTCTTTTCAGAACCATCAATTGCTGTATAAATTTGATCTCCTTTTGTCCAGTTAGTTTTTCCATCAGAAGCTGCTCGTGTTGATGTTGCAGAACTGTTTGTTACAGAAACCTTGAACTTTAAACTATTAAAATTATTATTTCCAAAAGAATTATCTTCTTGTGAACAACTTGATATAACCATGATGATGGCAAATAAAATCAAGTTTATGATGTTTGTTAAGTGTTTCATATTGTTTTTGTTTATTTATTACCATTCTTGTTTATCTCCGTATGGATTATAATCTATATTCTCTGCAGATGTCACGGAAATTTTACATGTTGCAGTCTTATGTTGGTCTATTGTGGTTGCAGTAATAGTGACAGTTCCTGGTTTGTGTGTTGTAATTTCTCCGTTTGTAGATACAGAAGCGACAGCATTATCACTTGAAGTCCATTTAATTTCTTTGTTTGTAGCATCTTCTGGTGAAATAGTAGGTATAAGTTTTAGAGTTTTTCCCTCAGTAATAGAGAGCTCTTTCTTATCCAATGTAATTCCAGTGACAGTAACAAAAACAGTAACTTGACATGATGCGGTGTAGTTTCCATCAATGGATTGGGCGGTAATAGTTGTAGTACCAGATTTTAGTGCATTTATCTCACCCGTAGGAGATACTGTTGCGACAGTTTTATCATTTGATGTCCATAGTATGTCTTTGTTAGATGCATCTTCTGGACTAATAGTGGCAACAAGAGTTTCAGTTGTTCCTTTTTGGAGTGTTAAGCTACTTTTGTTCAATGATAACCCTGTTACGGATACATCCTTGTCACTACTACATGATGACAAGCTAATCATGACCATGCATAGAAGCAGTGTCATGAATAAAAGCATTTTGTTCTTTTTCATGCTCAATAATTTTAATTAGTTAATAATATAAAAGCGCGAGGCTATTGCTTATTACCTGAACTGTGGTTGTGGAAGGACCTACTTGTGGGTAACAAAGCAATAGCCCACGCCAAAGGATATATTATTCCCTAAAATGAGGGGAGACAATAATTCTATGCGTGAGCAGTATTGCTATTATCCAAACAAGTATTGAAACTTCCACATTTCAGTTCTTGGATAATATTAAATGCTCTCTATTAAAATGTCGAGTTTTTTATGTAATATATTTCATATCACGTTAACTCGGTTGCAAAGGTAATAAATAATTTGGAAAGTAGTCTTATTTTAATCATTTTTTTTCTCGACTTACTTTATAATTTTTCCTTTTTCTGTGTCTTCATTAGTATTTTGTTAGTTTTATAACGTTTTTTTATTTGTTTAGGATGATAAGTTTTTGGAGAATTATACCTGTCATTTGTTTCTAATTTTACGCAAAGATACATAAAAACATAGAGTTTCGGATAAAATTAGAAACAAATTTATGATTATTTATTGTTTAACCTAAAATCCGCAACCAATAGTGGCTATACAGATTTCAGAAAGCAGCCAATACAGTCAGACATTAGTAGTATAACTTGCGTCTTCCGCTGACATTTTGCAGAAAATCCCCTTACCCCACAATGCGACTTGAGGCAATACGCAAGATTTCCACAATCTTCTCCGTTTATCCAAAGTCTGTTTTGAAGACATGGGCATACGCTTCGTTGTCTGTGTACACATTCAGAATGTTCTGTCGAGCCATCCTAATCCATTTCGCTGGTACGGAGATAAACTTGAAGACAAAGGTCTTGATACGAGAGGTGTGCTTTAGCCCGAACTTCTTCACATCCATCTTTTGGATGATGGCTTTGTAGAAGTTTCTGATTATGGCGGTCATTAGCAGAAACACGGTGTTTTGAGCCATGAATGACTTTGGCAGCCTGTTCCACCCGAATCCATTATTCATGTCATCGAAAATTCGTTCCTTTCCTCCACGCAAGTTGTAGAACTCCACGATATCACGTACACTGGACTCGTAGTCATTGGTAAGGATGCATCTGTAAGTGTATTCCCCTTCCCAAATGTCAAGCAGGCCGTCCTCACGCCTTTGTCTCTGAATGACAAGCCTGTATGGCTTTCCTTTCCATTTCTCGACAAGAATGGAATTCAGCTCGTATTCTATACCGTTGATTTCCACTTTCTTCCAACCGGTCAATGCAAACATCGAGTCATATAAGGACGCGCATCTGTTTGCACGAATATAGAAAAACTTGCAGTGTGCCTCTACCATGCTGACTATCTCTTCCGAACATGAGCCACAATCCATACGGGCACGAGATATACAGATTCCCGCATTCTCCAAACGATTGAATATTCTCTCCAAGGTGTCCTTTTGGCGGAAACGAACATTTGTGTTGCCGTCACGGTTCTCTATGCTAACGATGTTGTCGCCGACAACTGCTACTCCAGGTCCATAGCCTGTGAATTTCTTGTAAGTTGGCTTGGCATCGAATTTTTCGGTCTCAATGTATTGATGGTCGGAGTCCAAGTCATATTCCTTGCCAGTCTCCAATTGGCCAGTCTTCAAAAGGGCATTAACGAGCAACTTATTCATGTTGTCGGCAATATTGAAATCATACGACTTTCCTGAATCCGAAGTGTATGTGGTGTTCTCGCAAGTGAGTTCTTCTATCGCACGAAGTATTGTGTCTGCGCTGCAGGTGCGAAGTTCTGGATGCAACGAGAGGTGTTTCATCAGATGAGCTGAGACATCTTCTATACATGAGCCACCGCAGAAGTACACGCACATCAAAGAACGGAAAATCTCGCTGTACTGGTAGCCGTACAACTTGCAACGCAATCCCAAAGTGGAATCAATCACAGAGGAGAGCATGGAGTCAAATTGCTCCATGATTGAAAATATGCCACCAAAAGGTGTGAGTTTCTCGGATTTAATTTGTATTTTTGCCATGTCTATCGTCGGATTCTCTTGCTTATTTTTGCAACACTAAGATAAGTGAATTCTTCGACATGGCAAAATCCTGGGCAACTTTTTGTTGCTCAGGTATTTAAAAGGTTTAATTTACAATAGTGTTGCGGAATTAAGGTTTAAGACTCTTTTTGCAGTCATAGATAGTAACGTATTGGAGAAACGATAAGGATAGGGAAAAAGGATGAGGGGAATTCCATTGTATATCATGGAATTCCCCTCATGGCTTTTATTTGAGAGAAATTATTTCACGTGAAACATAAATGCCAGTGGCTCGTTCTTGGTGCCAGCAGGGATAGTAACGGTTACTTGGTCACCATTGATGCTGTATTTCACAGCCTTGCCATTTTGCAATAAAATGAGCTTGCCCTTTGGCTTGTTGACTGTCCAAGAGATGGTTCTTGGCGTTTTCTCACCATCCTCCAAAGCGTAGATAGCATACAGAGTCTTGCCATCCTTGTCGGCGGTAAACCATACTTTACCGTCGTTGTAATGCTTGGCGTTCACGGTGGAGTAGATAGCTTTGCCATTAACATTGAGCCATTTGCCAATCTTCAACAAACGTTCTGTTACCTCGGGCTGTAATGTACCGTCTGCCTTAGGACCAACACCCAATGCCAGACAACCACCTTTGGCTGTAATCTCGGAGAGAATGCCAATCACCTTGGTTGCAGATTTGAACTGTGCGTTAGGCACCCAACCCCATGCATGGCTTAAGGTAATGCAACTCTCCCAAGGAATATCCAACTGCTTGGCAGGAATACCTTGTTCTGGTGTCTGGTAGTTCTCGTTCTTGCCACGGATGGAACGGTCTACGCTGATCAAGCCTGGATTACGCTTGCGTGCCTCCACCAAGATGCTGTCAAGCCCAATCTCGTCGCCAGTGACCCAGCCGCCATCAAGCCATAGGATATCAAGCTTACCATAATCGGATGTCAACTCATTAAGCTGGTTTTGTGTATATTTACGGTAGTTCTGCCACCAGTCAGGATGACGGTCTCGTTTGTAGTTCTGCATACGGTTGGCAACCGCAAAGTAAGGGTTCCAGAACCATTCGCAGTGCCAGTCTGGCTTGGAGAAATAACAACCAATCATGAAACCTTTCTTACGGTAAGCCTCGAACACCTCCTTGGCAATGTTCATGCGAGGGTTCTTGGCGAAAGGACCGTGAGCAATGGAGAAGTCGGTATATTTGGAGTCGAACATACAGAAGCCATCGTGGTGCTTGGTCGTGAAAAGCATATACTTCATGCCCGCTTTCTTCATAACTTCAGCCCATTTGTCAGGGTTGAAGTTGACAGGGTTAAGCGAGTCTTTCTGGCTCCAATACCACTGTTTGTCAGTCTCGTATGTAGGCTTCTTCTCACGTACGATCCAGTCTTCTGGGCAGATAGACCATGATTCTACGATACCTGGCACGCTATATAACCCCATGTGCATAAGAACACCAAACTTCTGGTCTCTCCAGTGTTCCAATTTCTTCAATACTTGTGGGTCTTCTGGCCATACATAGCCATCCACTGCCGACTGTTTATGTATGTATGAGTTCTGGGCAAGAGAAGCGGAGCTACCTGCCAATGCCAAGCCCAGTATCAATAACTTTATCTTATTCATAGATTTCTCCTTATTATATATAAATATTACATATTAAACTTGAAGACGAGAGGTTCGTTGGCTGCATCCTTTGGAACAGCAACGGTGATATTGTCGCCTTTCTTCGTACATTTTACTTTCTTGCCTGTCTGAAGCAATGTCACGCTTCCCTTAGGTTTGTTGACAGTCCAAGAAATAGTCTGTGGCAACTGCTCCCCGTCTTGTGGAGTATAGATAGCATAGAAAGTCTTGCCGTCCTTGTTGGCGGTAAACCACACCTTACCGTCGTTATAATGAGGAGTCGTTATGGTAGAGTAGATAGCTTCACCATTGACATCGAGCCACTTGCCGATTTTCAGAAGTCGTTCCGTTACGGCAGGTTCGATAGTACCGTCATACTTAGGACCAACGCCCAATGCCAAGCATCCACCTTTGGCGACAATCTCGGATAGCATGGCAATCACTTTCTCTGGTGACTTGAAAGGAGCGTTTGGTGTCCATCCCCAGTCATTGCTAAGTGTGATGCAACTTTCCCAAGGAATGTTCTGCTGTGTCGTAGGAATACCACGTTCTGGTGTCTGGTAGTTCTCGTTCTTGCCACGGATGGTGCGGTCTACGCTAATCATGCCAGGATTACGTTTGCGAGCATCCACCAATACGGTGTCAAGTCCAACATCTTCACCCGTGATCCATCCACCGTCAAGCCATAAGATGTCGATGTTACCATAATCGGTAGTCAACTCGTTAAGTTGGTTTTGCGTGAACTTGCGGTAGTTCTGCCACCAGTCGGGATGCTGTTTTTTCTTGTAGTTGATACGGCGGTTTGGCGTATCATAATAAGGATTCCAGAACCATTCGCAATGCCAGTCTGGCTTGGAGAAATAGCAACCAATCATGAAGTCCTTCTTACGGTAAGCCTCGAATACCTCCTTGGCGATGTTCATGCGAGGATTGTTGGCGAAAGGACCGTGGGCGATGGAAAAGTCGGTGTACTTAGAGTCATACATACAGAAACCATCATGGTGCTTGGTCGTGAAGATCATGTATCTCATGCCAGCCTTTTTCATGATGTCCGCCCACTCATCAGGATTGAATTTCTCAGGATTGAGCTTGTCTTTCAGTCCCCAGTACCATCTTTTGTAGTCGGCATAGCTCATGTCTTTGTTGCGTGAGATCCAATCAACATCTTCCGAACAAATGGACCATGACTCAACGATGCCCGGAACACTATAAAGTCCCCAGTGCATCAGTACGCCGAACTTCTTGTCTTGCCATTGCTTTAGCTTTTCTAAAACTTGTGGGTCGGTAGGCCACACATAATCCTCTGTCTTGGATTGCTCATGTACAAACCCCTGCACTTGCTGTTCTTGTGCATGGACAGAAAGTGATGCGGCAGACAGTGTGAATCCTAAAACCAAAAGGTTAAAATTCTTCATACAGTAATAGTGTTATTAGTTAAATGTTTTCTTTTCGCCACAAAGTTAATAAAAAAAATGTTTTCACGGTATCTTTTTATTAAAATATTTTTGAATTATTTGGTACTTTGCACAAATCCTTGTATCTTTGTGGGCAAAACCAAACAAAATCCTAAGTAATGAAGAAAGTTTTTTGCTCTGCGCTGTTTGTCCTATGTTTGTCGACAAGCGCCTATTCACAACCACAAGCCAATCCACAGAATAACGTGCCTGTGGATGTACAACGTTATCAACCTACCAAGGAGAACCTTGCCTCTCGTGAGGAGTTCCAAGACGACAAGTTCGGCATCTTCCTGCACTGGGGGCTTTATAGTATGTTAGCCACTGGCGAATGGACCATGACCAACAACAATCTCAACTACAAGGAGTATGCTAAGTTGGCAAGTGGTTTCTATCCATCTAAGTTTGATGCTGCCAAATGGGTAGCAGCCATCAAGGCCTCTGGAGCCAAGTACATCTGTTTTACCACTCGCCACCACGAAGGCTTCTCCATGTTCAAGACGAAGTATTCCGATTATAATATAGTGGATGCAACGCCTTTCAAGCGTGATGTAGTAAAAGAGTTGGCGGATGAGTGCCATAAGCAAGGCATCCGTCTCCACTTCTATTACTCACATATTGACTGGTATCGTGAAGATGCCGTATGGGGTAGGACAGGTCGTGGAACAGGTCGTCCCAATCCACAAGGTGACTGGAAAAGCTACTACCAGTTCATGAACAATCAGCTTACGGAGTTGCTGACCAATTATGGTAAGGTAGGTGCCATTTGGTTTGATGGACTCTGGGATCAAGACCAGAACCCTGACTTTGATTGGCAGTTGCCAGAGCAGTATGCCTTAATTCATCGTTTGCAACCTAATTGCTTGATAGGTAACAACCATCATTCTACACCTTTTGCTGGTGAGGACATCCAGATATTCGAGCGTGACCTTCCCGGAGAGAACAAGGCAGGACTGTCTGGTCAGGACATCAGTCGCTTGCCTTTGGAGACTTGTGAGACTATGAACGGTATGTGGGGTTATAAGATAACTGACCAAGATTATAAGTCGACCAAGACTTTGGTACAGTATCTCGTCAATGCAGCAGGCAAGGGTGCCAACCTCTTGATGAACATCGGACCTCAGCCTAATGGTGAGTTGCCAGAGGTGGCTGTGCAGCGTTTGAAAGAGATGGGTGACTGGATGAAGACTTATGGCGAGACGATATATGGTACTCGTGCTGGCATCGTGGCTCCCCACGACTGGGGAGTGACGACACGCAAGGGTAATCGCCTCTTTGTTCATATCCTTAATCTTCAAGATAAGGGACTTTTCTTGCCTTTGGGAGATAAGAATGTGAAGAAAGCTTTCGACTTTGTGACCAAGGCACCAGTCAAGGTACAGAAGTGCAAGGGTGGTGTTACCTTGTTGTTGGATAAGGTTCCTACCGATATAGACAAGGTAGTGGAGATACAGTTATGAGTTTAGCAGCTTGGCTATCGTGTCTTTCACTCTCTCGGCGGAAGTAACAAGGCTGTTGGCTTCGTCTGCGCCCTCGGCTCCCATATATACTTCTGGGTTGTTGTATTTCATCAAGCTGGGAACTTCCACCCTCGCCGAGAAGTGATACTCATGGATGTCAGTAGCCTTGAAGATGTCGTGGATATTGTTTTCATTGACACCGCAACCAGCCAAGAGTATGACACGTCCTAAGGCTCTTTCTTGGAGTTCGGCAAGCAGACGAGTACCCTCGATAGCCTTAGGCTGCTGACCAGAGGTGAGGATGCGGTCGCAACCGAGCGAGATAATGTCTTCCATTGCCTTGAAAGGGTGAGCAGTGCGGTCAAAGGCACGGTGGAATGTAACCGACATACCTTTGGCACACTTCACAAGACGGCGGTTGGCTTCCATGTCAACCTCGCCCTCTGGGGTGAGACAACCGATGACAACGCCATCCACGCCCAGCTCACGACAGATGCGAATGTCTTCTTCCATGCGCTCAATCTCCAGTGGAGTATAGAGGAAGTCGCCACCTCTTGGACGGATGATAACGTGTAAGCGAGTAGACTTGAGTACTCGGCGAGCAACCTTTATCTCGCCATACGATGGGGTAGTGCCACCCTCTGGGATGCCAGCGCATAATTCCACTCTGTCGGCACCGCCCTCTTGGGCAGCCAAGCAACTCTCTACGCCGTTGGCGCATATCTCAAACTTGAAATCTTTTCTTTCCATTTGTTTTGTTTTATTTGTTTCTTGCTGCAAAGATAGAGCAAATCGAAGACAATACAAAATAAAAATAAACAAAAAATCTCGATATGAAGAAAAAACTATTTGTGTTAGCCATGTTGGTCATGACTTCATACCAACTGACATTTGCGACAGGTGGTGCCGACAATCACTTCATCACCGATGCCGCTTACCGTACTAAGGTGGAGACCGCCTTTAAGCAGAGAATGAACTTGGTGGGGAAGAAGTTCTTTGCCACCAAGAGTCTTAAACCTACGACAGCCGAGAACGAGGCACTGGAATTTCTCTATGCCTATATGCCTCTCGCCGATGTCACGGACTATTCCACAGCTTTCTATCTCCAGAACGTGAAGTATAGTTTCGAGGCTCGCAAGGAAATGAGCTGGGGCAACAAGGTGCCAGAACTTTTGTTCCGCCATTTCGTGTTGCCTCTCCGTGTGAACAATGAGAACCTTGACAATGCCCGTGAGGTGTTCTTCAAGGAACTGAAAGACCGTGTGAACGGCATGAGTATGTATGATGCTATCTTGGAAGTGAACCACTGGTGCCACGAGAAAGTAACTTATCGTCCTGCCGATGCCCGCACATCTGCTCCGTTGTCTACTGTTCGTTCGGCATACGGTCGTTGTGGCGAACAGAGCACCTTTACGGTTACAGCTCTCCGTGCCGTAGGCATCCCAGCTCGTCAAGTATATACTCCCCGTTGGGCACATACCGACGACAACCATGCTTGGGTAGAGGCTTGGGCTGATGGCAAGTGGTATTTCCTTGGTGCTTGTGAGCCAGAGGCAGTGTTGAACCTCGGTTGGTTCAATGCGCCAGCAGCCAGGGCCATGTTGACCCATACCAAGGCTTTTGGTGATTACAATGGTCCAGAGGAAGTCTTGCTACGTACCTCTAATTATACGGAGATTAACTTGATAAGCAACTATGGTGAGACCGCTCGCATCGACTTCAATGTCGTAGACGAGAACGGCAAGCCAGTGGATGGTGCTCGTGTTGATTTCAAGATATATAACTATGCTGAGTTTTATAGCGCAGTAACCAAGTACACTGATGCCAATGGCAAGACATTCCTTACCGCAGGCAAGGGTGACCTGATGATTTGGGCATCCAAGGACGGCAAGTATGGCTTTTCCAAGGCTTCTTTTGGCAAGGAGAACATCGTGACCATCCACATGGATAGGGATGCCCGTAATCTTGCCAACTTCGTGGCTTATAAGGATTCTTTCGACATTGTGCCTCCAATGGGACAGGCTGTGCTTCCTGAGGTGACTCCAGCGCAACGTGCTAAGAACTTGGAGCGTTTCGCTTACGAGGATTCTATCCGCCATGCTTATCTTGCCACTTTCTATACACCAGAAACTGCACGCAAGGCTGCGGAAGCTAACGGTTTGCCTGCTGATAAGGTTGCCGACTTCTTGGTGGCTTCCAGTGGCAACCATGCCGTTATCCTTGACTTCTTAGTAAAGCACAAGGACAACCTCGACCGTGCAATCGCCCTGCTCTCTACTTTGAGTGCCAAGGACTTGCGTGATATGCAGGTGGACATCCTTGACGATAGCTTCAACGCTAATAGTGATCAAGTGAGTCCACGTGTGGAGGATGAGATGATCATCCATCCATTCAAGCAGTTCTTTGAGAAATCTTTCAGCCAGAAAGATGCCGATACATTCCGTAAGGATCCTGCCAAGTTGGTAGCTTGGATTAAGGCTAACATCCGTATCAATCCAGACAAGAAAGCCCTCGCCATCGCACAGACTCCAGTGGGTGTATGGAATGCGAGATTGACAGATAATCGTTCTCGCAAGATATTCTTTGTTGATGTGGCTCGTAGTTTAGGCATAGAGGCAAGAGTTGACCTTGTTACGAAGAAGACCCAGTACAAGCAGGATGGCGAATGGATAGATGTTGATTTCGATGCAACAGGACAGGTTGCTGCTGGCAAGGGTACATTGGTCATCGACTATAAGGGCAATGGCGCAGTGGATGATCCTAAGTATTATAGCCATTTTACCATTACTCGCATCAATGAGGATGGTTCTACCAGTTTGATGGAATATGATGAGGATGCTATCACTTGGAGCAAGGTTTTCAAGAAAGGTGTAACACTCGATGCTGGTATCTATATGTTGGTTTCTGGAACTCGCCTTGCTAATGGTAGTGTCTTATCAGCTATGCAGATTTTCCGTGTTGAGGCTCATAAGACTACTCAGGTAGAGATGCAGTTGCGTACTTCTTCCACAGAGGTAACGGTCATTGGTAACTTCGACTCTGAGTCTAAGTTCCAGAAGATGGATGGCTCTATCGTGAACATACTGTCCCAGACAGGTCGTGGTTACTTCATCA
>CAKQXI010000008.1 GCA_934281565.1 uncultured Prevotella sp. | reverse complement strand
AGATCATCTTGTCGATAGGGAAGTCCTTGAAACGGAGGTCGGCAGTACCGATGTCCTGAGTCATATAGACAGAAGTACCGTCTGAACGGAGCAAGAGCTTCTGGTCGAGCCCCTCGTTGGTGAGGTCTGCCCATACACTATTGTCGTCCTTGCGGAAGAAAAGACCTTTCTCCAAGCCTTCCTCTACCTTTTTCTTACCCTCAAGGTAAGTGTTAGACTCATAATATATCTTGTCGAAACCTACACCCATCATCTTATAGGTCTCGTCAAAACCAGCATATACCCAGTTGTTCATCTTCTGCCAGAGGGCACGAACCTCAGGATCGTTGTGCTCCCATTTAACAAGCATCTCGTGAGCTTCCTTGATGAGTGGAGCCTCTGCCTTTGCTTTCTCTGTGGCAGCTTCTTCCTCCATGCCATCCTTGATGTACTGCTCCTTGAGCTGTGCGATTTCCTCACGATAGTGCTTGTCGAAGGCTACATAGTAGTCGCCGATAAGATGATCGCCTTTCTTTCCAGAAGTCTCTGGGGTCTCACCATTGCCCCACTTGAGCCAAGCGAGCATTGACTTACAAATGTGGATACCACGGTCGTTTACAATATTGGTCTTGATAACCTTGTTGCCATTAGCTTCCATAATTTGTGCCAATGACCAACCAAGGAGGTTGTTGCGCACGTGCCCAAGGTGGAGAGGCTTGTTGGTGTTAGGAGAAGAATACTCTATCATCACGAGCGGACTATTCTCCGTAACAGGCTTCTCGCCAAACTTCTCATCTGCGTTGATGGTGTTTAAGAGTCCTACCCAAGCAGCAGGAGCGATAGAAAGATTAAGGAAACCCTTTACCACGTTGAAGTTGGCAATCACGTTGCTGCAATTCTTCTTCAAATACTCACCGATTTCCTGTGCAGTATCCTCAGGTTTCTTCTTAGACATCTTGAGGAATGGGAACACGACGAGGGTAAGGTTACCTTCGAAATTACTCTTGGTCTTCTGCAGGGCTACCATTTTCTCAGGCACATCCTGACCATAAAGCTCTTTCACCGCAGCGATGACCGAGCTGATGATTTCGTTTTCTATCTTCATTATAATATCTTAATTTTTACCGGTAAAACTCTAAAATCGGCTGCAAAGTTACGAAGAAAAATTGGAACAAGCAAATAATCAACTTCCATTTTAGTCTTCCAACAACATTTCTGCCACATCTTCAGGAGTATTCCATAGGATGCCATCCTGCAACTCATCGTCTGAAAAACTATCAAGAAGTTCTTCTGCCTCTTTTTCTTCGATAACTGCGTTACCTCTCTCGTCTTTTTTCTCAAGCATTGCTTTCAATATCGCTGCTCTGTATTCTTTTATTGTCATCATATCTTGAAATTTTTATAATTGAACTCATGTTAGATGTCTCATATATTAAAACAAGAAAGTCATGAATCTTTTAGTATTCATCTCTTTCTGTTTTATTTCGTTTAGCATTCTCCGCATTGCCATCTTGAAAAAGAAATGAATTAGATGCTCATCTGTAGCTTCCGTTCGAATCATGCGAAGCACAGAAATATATTCCTGACGACATTCCAACGGAATGACCAAGAGAGGATGACCTAATCGCAATAGAATATAATTGCAGATAAGTCGTCCAGTTCTTCCATTACCATCGCGGAAAGGATGTAGATATTCGAAAAAGCCATGAAAACGAGCTGCTAACACCAATGGATGTGGCGTATTCAAAACATCGGTTGATGCTTCATTATTGACTTTTAATGCTTGCGATACAGAAGCTATCGCTCTTTCGGTTGATTCCAAAAGCTTCGGTACTCTTGCTATCAATTCTTCATGATCACCAAATACAGTGTCTCCTGCAGCCATATCGGTTGTCGTGTATTCACCAGGGATAGCATCAGGAGAGCGATAAGTGAGGGTATGGCGAGTCACTCGTTTGTTGATTTCTTTCAATAAGGTTTCATCCAATGGATGCTGTATATGTTGAATCATGTATTCGTAAGCCTCGAAATGGTCCAGCATCTCGAATGCCTCGAACAGAGTTTTGCCTGCAGGAATCATCCCCAATCCTTTTTCCTTCAGCTCGCGAGTATCATCAACAGAAAATGAGTTTCCTTCAATGGCACACGAATGGGTAGAGAAAAGTACCTCATTATATTTCATATACTCTTCCCTATCCATCTTGTCTATGATTTGGACTTGATACTTCTTCCTTAAGTCCTCGTATCTTTTAATTTCTGCTTCGAATAGCATATTTTGTTCCTTATTTTTTCACAAAAGTACCAAACTTTTTCTAACGAAATTATTTGTCCACCATTATCTCATCCGATGCTTTCTTTCTTCGATATCCATTTTCCCAATGGCATTTCTGATAATGGCAAACGGGAAAACGGTGTTTCTTCTATTTTTACTGTACTTTTTTATCTCTAATCATTGCCATTTTGTTTCTTCGGTCAATGGAGAAAGTATCGCCATGAGTCTCCACATAATCAAAGAGTAAGAAAGCCTTGTTGAGCAATTCATCCCGGATAGGTTGCCCTACGGTGTCTGCTTCATAATAATATAGCTCGGCAAGCATATCTATCTTGGCGAGTTTTCTCTCCTCATCATCAATGCCAGCCATTGCTTTCATCACATCATCAATGGTAGCTATGTGATAAAAAGCATACGGACCTATGTATTGTTCGTAGAGTTCCTTGATCTTTTCTCTACGTACTTCCACCTCTTTCTTTTCAAGCATCCGTTCCAAGGCTGCCATGAACTCGCGAATCAATCGCTGGATATAATCACGTTCTAACATATTGGTCTCGTATTAATAATCCTCCATATATCCCTTGGTGAACATATCATACGACAGAGCTTCAAGCTCTGATAAAGTCATCTGCTCCACGGAATGTTCTATCTTGCGAATTAGTTCGTCTCGCTTGAAATCATCATTGTCGCTCAATCGCGAAGTAAATCGGTTGCTCATCTTTTTCTTAGTTTACAGTTGATAATTTATAGTTAATAGGACTATTCATTTCATTTTTCTCGCTCATAGTAGTCGATGACATTATCATCATATTGCTCATGGCTCACAGGGCGAACATTTCGAGGAAGTAAAGGTGCCTTAGTACCTTTCTCTACTGTCTTCACCGTAGATGTTTCCACACGAATTTTATCCCACAAACCTGCATCAAGAAAAGTTTGGTGAGTGATACTACCACCCTCTACTATCAGTGACTGCACCTTATTATTATATAAGTATTCCATAAGCTGCCTCAAAACAGCCTCTTGTCCATGAGAGAAATCCAAGCCATCAAAACAAGGATGATTGCGGTCTATGACCAATCGAAGCGGGTTCTTGCCACTCCACTTACGAACATTCAATAAACTTTTGTCTCTCTCATCGGTGACACGCCCTATCAAGATGGCATCGTTCTCAGCACGTAGCTTATGGGATAGCATCTTGGTAAAAGGCGTAGAAATCGCCATACCTTTTCCATCGTTGTCCAAGAAGCCATTTGCAGTCTGGCACCATTTTAATATAATGTAAGGTCGTTGATGGGTATTATAGGTTATGAAACGCTTGTTGAGTTCCAAGCATTCTTTCTCCAAGACACCGACAGTGACCTCAATACCAGCCTCACGGATTTTCTGGATGCCACGTCCTTGTACTTTAGAAAAAGGATCGACACAACCACAGACACAACGCCTTACACCTTTCCTTATAATAAGGTCGGCACAAGGAGGTGTCTTTCCATAATGAGAACAAGGTTCCAGGCTTACATAAATCGTAGCATCATGTAACAGAGCCTCATCCTCTGGTTTGACAGAAGCAAAGGCATTCACCTCGGCATGCCCTTTGCCACAACATACGTGATAACCCTCACCGATAATTCTACCATCCTTGCTTACAATGACAGCACCCACCATTGGGTTAGGCTTGGCATTTTGCCTCCCATTCTTCGCCAGTTGCAAACAACGGCGCATATATCGCTCATCAATACTTCCTTGGTCCATATATCAAGTCTTTTTCTTCTTATTCTTAACTTTTCTTCCTATTTTATTACTCATTCTGGACAAAAATGCTTACCTTTGTCCACATGAAAACTTATCAGCAACTTTGGCAATCCCTTACACCTCTCTATGATGCTGGCGAAGCTCAAGCTATCGTCCGCACGGTGCTTGAGGTGAGATACGGGATGACTTTCACTGATATTATCTGCGGCAAAGTTAATGAATTATCCGCAGACAAGGGCATAGAATTGGAGAAAATTATTGAAAGACTTCAAAAAGCCGAACCTGTACAATATATATTAGGTGAAACCAACTTTGCTGGACGCACTTTCCATGTTGCTCCAGGAGTGCTCATTCCTCGCCCAGAGACAGCAGAGCTTTGTGATTGGATTACAGAGGAAAGCTCTCATCCAGAAAGAGCATCTTCCAAGTACAACATCCTCGACATCTGCACGGGTTCTGGCTGTATCGCAATCACCCTTGCTCTCAATATTCCAAATTCCATCGTAACAGGATGGGACATTTCTGACGAAGCCTTGCACATAGCTAAAGAAAATACAAAAACATTGGGAGCATCCCATGTGAACATCGAACACCAAGATGCCTTGGCTCTCCCTTTGGATAACAGGAAATGGGACATTATCGTAAGTAATCCCCCTTACATCTGCAACAAAGAAAAGGCAAATATGGAAAAGAACGTACTCGAGCATGAGCCAAGCATCGCCCTATTTGTTCCCAATGAAGACCCACTTCGTTTCTACCGTGCCATCGCCGAGTATGCTTCCACCGCCCTAAAGCCAAATGGGGAACTCTACTTCGAGATAAATCCTATCTATGTTGAAGAAATGAAACAAATGCTGGACGACTTCCATTTTTCCAACATCAAAGTAAAGAAGGACATGGAAGGGAAAGAACGCATGATGAAAACCAGCAGATAACACTTAACATTCAACACTGATATGCAAGAATACTATCAACCAACAAGGCGAAAGAAGCCGATGACCGAGCAACAAGCCCTCTTAAAGCTCACTACTCTTTGCACTACCTCGGAACACTGTTCCCAAGAGATGGTAGACAAGATGAAAAAGTGGGAGCTGCCAGAGGATGCCATTGCCCGAAACATGGAGTTTCTTATAAATAAAAAGTTCATAGACGATGCTCGATTTGCACGTTTCTTCATCAACGACAAAATCAAATATAGCAAATGGGGGCGCCGAAAGGTAGAGCAAGCCTTGTGGATGAAGCATATATCCAAGGAGATTTCCGACCCTATCTTTGAGGAAATAGAAGACGACTTGTATATGGAGACACTCTTGCCACTGATGAAAAACAAGTACAAGACCATCAAGGCGAAGAACGACTATGAACGTTCCATGAAACTCATACGCTTTGCCCTTGGCAGAGGTTATAGTATGGAAGTTATTCATCAGTGCATCAACCAAATGAAAGCTGAAGACTTGAACATCACTGACGAAGAAGACACCTTTTAATAAAAATTCAACATTCAACACTCAACATTCAACATTAAAAAAATGCGACTCAGTATATTAGCGAAAATCATAGACCTGCTCTTTCCTCGCTATTGCCCCATTTGTGGCAATAGGCTGATGGGTGAGGAAGAAGGATTGTGCATGGCATGCGCTCTCCATTTGCCCAGAACCGACACATGGAAGAACCCTTACGAGAATGAAATGGCAAAAATGTTCTGGCACCAGATTCCGATAGAAAGGTGTTGCGCCCTGTTCTATTACGCAGGACATTCACCTGCCAGCAACATCCTTTATCAGCTTAAATATGACTATCATCCCGAAATCGGCATCATCATGGGCAAGATGCTGGCAGAAGAAGGACTACGCATCAACTTCTTTGACGGTATAGACGCCATCATTCCAATCCCTCTTGCCAAAAGCCGACAACGAGAACGTGGTTATAACCAGAGCGAAGAAATTGCCAAAGGTATCAGTATGCTAACTCATATCCCAGTCATCACCGACATTGTTAGGCGAACCGTATTCAAGGAAAGTCAGACTCACAAAGCTCGCTGGGAGCGCACCGAGAACGTTGAGCACGTTTTCCAACTGTCAGAAGACTATTTGTCAGGAAACAAAAAAGGAACATATATCCAAGGCAAGCACTTGCTTATCGTTGACGATGTATGCACCACCGGAGCGACCATCCTGTCATGCTGCAAAACGATGAGTGGATTTACCGGCACAACTTTCAGCATCATGACCATTGGATATGCCAAAAACTAACAATATTTAACCCAAACAAAGCTCCCTAAAAGAAAAAAGAATTGTATCTTTGCAATCAAATAATTAAATCCTCTAAAGATTATGGACAAACTAAAGAAAGATTTCGCATCTAAGTTATTAAAAGTAAAGGCTATCAAGTTGCAGCCTAACAATCCTTTCACATGGGCTTCTGGATGGAAGTCACCATTCTATTGTGACAACCGTAAGACTCTCTCTTACCCAGAACTTCGCAATTATGTCAAGCTTGAACTTGTCCACGCCATCTTGGAACAATTCCCAGAGGCAGAGGCTGTCGCTGGTGTTGCCACAGGTGCCATTGCGCAAGGTGCTCTTGTTGCCGATGAACTTAACTTGCCTTTCGTTTATGTTCGTTCAAAACCAAAGGATCATGGGTTGGAAAACCTCATAGAGGGTGAATTGAAGCCAGGAATGAAAGTTGTCGTCGTGGAAGACTTGATTTCCACTGGTGGCAGTTCCTTGAAAGCTGTGGAGGCTATCCGTAAAAACGCTTGCAAAGTCGTTGGTATGGTGGCAAGTTATACATACGGCTTCCCTATTGCGAAGAAAGCATTCGAGGATGCTGGTGTCAAGCTCATTACCTTGACCGATTACGAGCACGTTGTGTCCGAAGCTCTTGAGACAGGCTATATCGCAGAAAGTGATGTGGAGCTTCTTCACGAATGGCGCAAAGATCCTGCAAACTGGAAGAAGTAATATAATTAGAAGTTAAAGGAGTTAGAGAAGTTAAAGGGGTTAAAGCCAAATGTATTGCTGGCGACAACTATTGTCCTTAAACTTCTGAACGAAGCGATAACTTCCTTGAATTCTTTAAATTCTTATCATATAATGAGTACAAGTACATTTGAAAGCAATATCAAGCAGATTCCTCACAAGCAGGAATCTGTTTTCAATACTTTGAGCGACCTCAACAACTTGCAAAGCCTCAAAGAGAAATTTGAACAACTAAAGGACCAAATACCAGAAGACAAACGTGAGCAACTTGACAAACTCAAGGATCTCAAGTTTGATAGTGACAGTATCTCTATCTCCGCTCCTATGGTGGGCGAAATCAAGATGCGCATCATTGAGCGTGAGTTTCCGAAAACCATCAAGTTTGAGACTGAGAACAGCCCAGTTCCTTTCAACTTCTGGATTCAGTTGCTCCCTACCAGCGATATATCTTGCAAGATGAAACTTACCATCAAGGCGGAACTCAATATGTTTATCAAAGGTATGGTGAAGAAGCCATTGGAAGAAGGTATCGAAAAGGTTGCCGATGCCTTGGCGATGATACCTTACGCAGACTGAACATTTGTATTTAACTTCTGAGCGAAGCGATAACTTCTTTAATATTAATCTAAAAAATAATGGCAAATAAACTTTGGGAAAAGAATTTTGAGGTAAACAAGGAAATAGAACGTTTCACCGTGGGACATGACCGTGAGATGGACCTCTATCTTGCCAAGTATGATGTACTTGGCTCCATGGCTCATATTACCATGCTGGAATCCATCGGACTCTTGGAGAAAGACGAATTAGGAAAGCTCCTTGCTGAACTAAAAAACATCTATTCCGTTTGTGAGAGAGGTGAATTCCGCATCGAAGACGGTGTAGAGGATGTACATTCCCAAGTAGAACTTATGCTCACCCAGAAACTGGGCGACATGGGTAAGAAGATACACTCTGGCCGTTCACGCAATGACCAAGTATTGGTAGATTTGAAGCTCTTTACTCGCCACGAGTTAAAAGAGATTGTGGATGCCGTAAAGATACTTTTCGATGAGTTGATCCAGAAAAGCAACCAATATAAGAATGTACTGATGCCAGGCTACACCCATCTGCAGATTGCGATGCCATCATCATTCGGCTTGTGGTTTGGTGCTTATGCCGAAAGTCTTGCAGACGATATGCTTTTCTTACAAGCTGCTTACCGCATGACCAACCGCAACCCTCTCGGCAGTGCCGCTGGTTATGGCAGCAGCTTCCCTTTGAACCGCTCACTGACGACCGAGTTGTTAGGTTTCGACAGCATGGACTATAATGTGGTTTATGCACAGATGGGGCGTGGAAAGATGGAGCGCAATGTGGCTTTCGCCATGGCAACCGTAGCAGGAACATTGGCAAAGATGGCTTTTGACGCTTGTATGTTCAACTGCCAGAACTTTGGTTTCGTCAAGCTACCTAAGGAATGCACCACTGGTTCGAGCATCATGCCTCACAAGAAGAACCCAGATGTATTTGAATTGATTCGTGCCAAGAGCAATAAGCTCCAAGGTCTCCCACAACAAGTGATGCTCATCATGAACAACTTGCCTGTGGGTTACTTCCGTGATCTCCAGATTATCAAGGAAGTATTCTTGCCTGCATTCGACGAGTTGAAAGACTGCTTGCAAATGGCAGCCTACATCATCAACAAGATGGAAGTAAACGAGCATATCCTTGACGACCCTAAGTATGACCCAATATTCTCGGTAGAGGAAGTTAACCAACTTGCAGCCAACGGTATGCCATTCCGTGATGCCTACAAGAAAGTAGGTTTGGAAATAGAAGCTGGTGAATTCAAACCCAACAAGAATATCCACCATACTCACGAGGGTAGTATTGGCAATCTCTGCAACGACCAGATACAAGCACTTATGGAACAGATACTCAAGGAGTTCCATTTTGAGCGTATGGAGAATGCAGAGAAAGCACTATTGAAATAAAACTTACACCTTTTATTTATATAAAGAATGCCGCCTCGAACGCAACAGTTTTCCACGGATTACCCTGTTGCATTCGAGGCATGGCAAGTAGGTTAAAATATGTAAATCATTTGGCAGTTTCAAGAAATACTACTATCTTTGCACTCGCAATTACGCGGAAATAGCTCAGTTGGTAGAGCACGACCTTGCCAAGGTCGGGGTCGCGGGTCCGAGTCCCGTTTTCCGCTCCACTCAATTGTTTACCATGCCGCAATGGTGGAATTGGTAGACACGAGGGACTTAAAATCCCTTGGCCAGTAATGGCTGTGCGGGTTCGAGTCCCGCTCGCGGCACTTCCCCTTTTTCTTATATATATGAAAAAATTTGCTTATATCATATTTTCCATTACTCTTTTTCTTCTCGCCTCTTGTGGAGTGAGTAGTGGACGCTTTAAGTTTGAAGGCAAATTTCTTCACATGAACCAAGGAGAATTTTATGTTTATAGTCCCGATGGAGGCTTTGAGGGAGTTGATACTATCAAGGTGGAAGGTGGTCGCTTCACTTTCGAGACGGCTTGCAAGGATCATTTCACCATCATGATTGTATTCCCTAACTTCTCCGAGCAACCTATCTTTGCCGAGTCTGGAAAGTCGGTGGACATCCAAGCCGATGCTTCCCACTTGAAAGAAATGACAGTAAAGGGAACCAAGACTAACGAACTGATGAATGATTTCCGCAAAGAAATCCTCAACGACTCGCCTCCTGAAGAAATAAAACACGCTGAATTATTCATCAAGAACCATCCTGCATCTTTGATAGGGCTTTTCTTGGTAAAGAAATATTTTATCTCCAACCCACAGCCCGGCTACAAGAAAGCGGCAGAGCTTATCGGGTTGATGATAAAGGAGCAGCCAGAGAATATCCATCTGAAAAAACTCCAACAGCAAATAAAGCCTCTCAAGAATGTAGGCATCGGTTCTCCGCTCCCTACATTCACGGCTTACGATACAAACGACAAACTCATCTCCTGTGCCAGCCTCAGCAGCTCGCCTGTCACCGTTATCTCAACTTGGGCTACCAGCAATTATGACAGCCAAGATATGCAGCGAGAACTGCTAAAACGCCAGAAAAGCGCGAAAGGCAAGCTGAAGGTCATGAGCATTTGCGTCGATCCCAGTAAGAAAGATTGCAAAGATGCTCTTAAGCGGGATTCTATCCCATGGCCCAACATCTGCAACGGAGATATGTTGGCCGACAAAACCTTGCAGTTGCTGGGACTTACCGCTCTGCCCGACAACATGGTTTTGAAGAACGGAAAGATTGTTGCTCGTAGCCTTAAGAAGCAAGAGCTTCTGAACAAGCTCGACCAATTATTAAAATAATTTTTCACATACGAATATATGCAGGAAACTTAAGTCCTGCAAGAAAGGATTTCTTATGTTAGTAAAAACGTATTGCGCCGCTGTCAACGGTCTGAAAGTCACTACGGTCACCGTAGAAGTTAGTCTCAACAAAGGTGTACAATATCACCTCACAGGTCTTGGCGACGAGGCTGTGAAAGAAAGTCGTGACCGCATCTCCGCCGCCTTACAATACAGTGGCTTCAAGTTTCCCATTGCCGATATTACCATCAACCTTGCTCCTGCCGACTTGCGCAAAGAGGGAAGTAGCTTTGACCTTCCTCTGGCAATAGGTATCATGGGTGCCAACGGCAATATCAAGGAAGATCATCTGAAAGAATACATGATGGTGGGTGAGCTCAGTCTGGATGGCACATTACAACCTATCAAGGGTGCCTTGCCCATCGCTATCAAGGCAAGGGCAGAACACTTCAAAGGACTTATCGTTCCTGAACAGAACGCTCGTGAAGCTGCTGTTGTCAACAATTTAGAAGTCTATGGGATGAAGAACCTCCTTGAAGTCACCCAGTTCATGGATGACCTCACGGACCCTGCTCCTACTTTTGTTGATACGCGCAAGGAATTTTACGAGAACCAAAGCCATTATGACTTAGACTATGCTGATGTTCGTGGACAAGAGAATGTGAAACGAGCCTTGGAAGTGGCTGCCGCAGGTGGGCATAACCTTATCATGGTAGGTCCTCCCGGTTCGGGTAAGTCCATGATGGCAAAACGCTTGCCTTCTATCTTGCCGCCTCTTACTCTTGCCGAGAGTTTGGAGACCACACAGATTTATTCCATCGCAGGAAAAATGGGCAAGGATGTTTCCTTGATTTCCCAACGTCCTTTTCGTTCTCCCCATCATACTATCTCACAAGTGGCGTTAGTCGGCGGTGGCAGCACGCCACAACCTGGCGAGATTTCCCTTGCTCACAATGGTGTCTTGTTCATAGACGAATTACCAGAAATCTCAAAAGCGACATTGGAAGTCTTGCGACAACCATTGGAAGACCGCCATATTACGATCAGTCGTTCCAAATATTCCATCGACTATCCTTGTTGCTTTATGTTTGTGGCAAGCATGAACCCATGTCCTTGTGGTTACTATGGCGATCCTACCCATCGCTGTGTCTGTACCCCTGGGCAAATACAGCGATATATGAACAAGATTTCTGGTCCTTTGCTCGACCGTATCGACATTCAGTGTGAGATTACGCCTGTACCTTTCAAGGACATATCAAAGGCTGCCCAAGGCGAACCGAGTGCCAAGATACGTGAACGAGTCATCAAGGCTCGTGAAATTCAAGGCAATCGTTTCAAAGACTTTAAAGGTATCCATTGCAACGCCCAGATGTCGGAGCGCATGATCCATCAGTTTGCCGAACCCGACGAGGCAGGCATTGAGATGTTACGCATGGCTATGGAAAAACTTTCGCTTTCGGCACGTGCTTACAACCGCATATTAAAGGTTGCTCGCACCATCGCCGACTTAGAGAACTGCGAGAATGTTAACTCCCAGCACCTTGCCGAAGCTATCGGATACAGAACCTTAGACAGAGGGGACTGGGCAGAGAGGGGGAATATTTATGCAACAAACAGGTGATAAAAATTGTTATTAGGGTGGTAAAAACTGTTGGAAAGGAGGAAAAACAATAGAATTTACCACCCAAAAAGCAACATATTACCCACAAACAACAAATAATAAGACTAATTTTGCACTCAGTTAACAGGACATACACTTAATAAGTGGTATGACCTATGACAAAGAACATTATTTAAATGAACTATTAAAAGATTACAATTATGGAGTGCATTTACAGAACAGCAGAAATCATCAAGAAGGTATCATTCGTGGCACTTATCGCAGAATTGTTGGTTTTGTTAGCTTTCGGTCTCTAAGGTTTAAAACCGTTTCATCAAGGAGTAAGGTCATTCACCTTAACCATCTTAATCCCTATGTTTAAGATACCTCTTTATTGTATGACAGGTATCTGGCATTTTTTGGCATCATCTTTCTTATTATTTTTGTCTTCTAAAGTTTGTGACATTCATGAACTTTATGAATACAAAGGTATTTTTTATTTTGTGAATTCCACTATTTTTTGTAATTTTGCACCTAAAATTAAATATATTAGCTAATATGGAACAAAAGAAATTCAAACGTACTACCGTTACCGCTGCCCTGCCATACGCTAACGGTGGTGTACATATCGGTCATTTAGCTGGTGTCTATGTACCAGCCGACATCTATGTACGTTATCTCCGCTTAAAGCAACAAGATGTTGTATTCATCGGCGGTAGCGACGAGCACGGTGTGCCTATCACAATCCGTGCCAAGAAAGAGGGCATTACACCTCAGGATGTGGTAGACCGTTATCACTCTATGATTAAAAAGAGTTTCGAGGACTTCGGCATCTCTTTCGATGTATATAGCCGTACCACTTCCGAAACTCATAACAAGTTTGCCAGCGAGTTCTTCCGCAAGCTCTATGACGAGGGCAAGTTGGTAGAGAAAGAGACAGAACAATATTATGACGAAGAAGCTCATCAGTTCCTTGCCGACCGCTATATCATGGGCGAATGTCCTCACTGCCACAACCAGAATGCCTATGGTGACCAGTGTGAGAAATGCGGTAGCGACCTGAGTCCTATGGAGCTGATTAATCCCCACTCTACCATCAGTGGTAGCAAACCTGTCATCAAGAAGACCAAGAACTGGTACTTGCCATTGAACGAGTATCAAGACTGGTTGAAGAAATGGATACTCGAAGGTCATAAAGAGTGGCGTTCCAACGTATATGGTCAGTGCAAGAGCTGGCTCGACATGGATTTACAGCCTCGTGCCATGACTCGCGACTTAGACTGGGGTATCCCTGTACCAGTAGAGGGAGCAGACGGAAAGGTGCTCTATGTTTGGTTTGATGCACCTATCGGCTACATTTCCAATACTAAGGAGCTATGCGACAAGGAGCCAGAGAAATGGGGAACATGGCAGAAATGGTGGCAAGACCCAGAGACTCGTCTTGTCCACTTCATCGGCAAGGACAACATCGTGTTCCACTGCATCATTTTCCCTACTATGTTGAAAGCTCATGGCGACTATATCTTACCAGATAATGTACCAGCCAATGAGTTCTTGAACTTGGAGGATGATAAGATTTCCACTTCTCGCAACTGGGCAGTATGGTTGCATGAATATCTCGTTGATATGCCTGGCAAACAGGATGTTTTGCGCTATGTTTTGACAGCCAATGCACCAGAGACCAAGGACAACAACTTCACATGGAAAGACTTTCAGGAGCGCAACAACTCCGAGTTGGTTGCCGTTTATGGCAACTTCGTTAATCGTGCTCTCCAACTTACCAAGAAATATTGGAACGGTGTAGTTCCTGCTTGTGGTGAATTGCAAGATGTAGACAAGGCTGCCATCGCTGAGTTCAAGGATGTAAAGGAAAAGGTAGAGCAGTATCTTGATATATTCAAGTTCCGTGAGGCACAGAAAGAAGCCATGAACTTGGCTCGTATCGGCAACAAGTACATCACGGAATGTGAGCCTTGGAAAGTTTGGAAGACCGACCCTAAGCGTGTGGAGACCATCCTGAACATCTCCCTCCAGTTGGTTGCCAACCTTGCCATTGCCTTTGAGCCATTCTTGCCTTTCTCATCAGAGAAGTTGCGCAAGATGATCAATATGCCTAACTTTGAGTGGAGTCAGCTTGGCAGTACCGACCTCTTGAAAGCAGGTGACCAGCTCGCTGAGCCAGAGCTTCTTTTCGAGAAGATTGATGACGAGACCATTGACAAACAACTCCAGAAGTTAGCTGACACCAAGAAAGCCAACGAGGAAGCTGCTTACAAGGCAGAGCCTATCAAGCCAGAAGTTGCATTCGAGGACTTCGAGAAATTGGACATCCGTGTCGGTCATATCTTGAACTGCGAGAAAGTTAAGAAGTCAAAGAAGCTCTTGAAGTTCACCATTGACGATGGCAGTGGTGTAGAGCGTACCATCTGCTCTGGCATCGCAGCTTACTATGAGCCAGAGGATTTGATAGGCAAAGATGTATTGTTCGTTGCCAACTTTGCCCCACGCAAGATGATGGGCATCGAGAGCCAAGGCATGATTCTCTCTGCCGTAAACTTCGATGGCAGCCTCAACGTTACTTCTCTCTTAGGTAGCGTGAAGCCAGGAAGCCAAGTTGGATAAGTATATTCATTTAACCCCCTATGCCACAAGGTTATAGGGGGATTTTTATATAGTTTTCAATTTCCTTATTTTGCCGCTAACGCATATTTTACCCCCTTAGCGGCAAAATAAGGATTGAAATTGTTACAAAAACAACTACTTTGGCAACTCATTGACCAAGGCAAAAAACATATAAAGGGGAAGATTGGTTGTATGAGCCTCACTATTCTTTTCATACGGCAACAAACTCGTACGGAATGACCAAGACGGAGAATACTTTTCCTTATAAGATTTCAAACTCTTGGCATTCATCGTATAACCTGCCTTGCACTCAAGAGGATAAATGCCCATTCCATCAGAAACAAGAAAATCTATCTCTGCCACAGAAGAAGATGTCCAATAATAATTGCCTTGCAAACGTCTGAACAACTGGAGCTCCTGGCAAACATACTGCTCTGTCAAAGCTCCCTTGAATTCCTCAAATATTCGGCTTCCCTCCAATATCACCTTTGGCGATACTCCCCCAAGACACCTCAATAGACCTACATCCAGCAAAAAGACTTTAAACGCCTTCAAGTCGGCATACGCTTTCAAAGGCACATCGGGCTTGCTGACATTATAAGTCCTAATGATTTCCCCTGCATCAGACAACCACATCAAAGCATCCTCATACTCACGAGCTCGTGCCCCTGTACGAACAAGTCCATAAACAAACTTCTTATTCTCTTTTGCCAACTGTGAGGGAATAGAGTCCCAGATATATCTAATCTTCTCAACCATCTGTTGGGGAGCATGCTTTGAGAAATCATTCTGGTATGCGATAAGAAGTTGCTTTTGCACATCATCTACCTCAAAGAAATCTTGGGTCTCTATCCATTTCAAGATTGCAGCAGGCATACCACCAATGATGAAATATTTCTTTAAATAATCCATCAGCTTTTCTTCAAACGCTTGCAAGTCTCGGTTGCCTTTTAATATGAAATCAACGAGCATATCTTCATGGTTTGCCAACAAGAACTCCCTGAAAGACAAAGGATATAAGTCCAAAAAATCCACCTTGCCCACAGGGAAAGATGTTCCTTCATGCAAAGCTACTCCCAATAAAGAGCCAGCACAGCATATCGCATACTCAGGAGCTTCCTCCGCAAAGTATTTTAGTGAGGTTAAGGCACGTGGCAATTCCTGCACCTCATCAAAAATTATCAAGGTATCTTGTGGTTCTATCTTCTTTCCATGATAAATAGATAACTGTTCGATTATGCGCTTTGGCGACAATGTTCCCTCAAAGACCTTGCCCAAGATGTCTTTCTGCTCAAAATTAACATAACAAATATCTTTGAAGCATTTTTCTCCAAAGTCCTTTAGGAGCCAAGTCTTCCCTACTTGCCTTGCTCCACGAAGAATCAGAGGCTTTCTATCAGCCTTTTCTTTCCATTTCTTTAAGTCTTCTAACAGTATTCTTTCCATTGATTTCCTTTTTATTTTGCAAATATACTAAATATCAATGAATTACCGTTACTTCATCACATTTTTCCCACGACTTTTAACCTACTTTATCACATTTTCTGCACGACTTTTTACCCATTTCATCACATTTTTCCCACGACTTTTACTAATTTCGTATGTATGGGAGTTGGAGAAGAAGTTATAGAAGTTAAAGAAGTTATCACTCCCTACGGTCGTTAGAAGTTAAAGCCATCACCTTTTTCCTGCTTGATTTTAAGCTATAAAGCATTTGGCTATAACTTCTTTAAGTTCTTTAACTTCTATAACTTCCTAAAACCAATTTCTCAAACTTCTTTAAATTCCATCATTTTTCGCCACATTTCCACGACTAATAATTATTTTTTTCCTATCTTTGCAGCAAAAGTCCCTTGAAAAAGTGGAGGGAAAAGCAGAAAAGTCCCTTGAAAAAGTGGCGTGAAAAGCGAAAAAGTCCCTTGAAAAAGTGGAGGGATATATTTTAATTCAGTAAAAATCAGAAAGTTATGCTAAAAAGAAAAATAGACGATATTCTTTTAAGATGGAAAGCTGAGCCGAATCATAAACCAATAGTCATCAAAGGATGTCGGCAATGTGGGAAAACATTTAGTGTACAAAAGTTCGCTAAAGACAACTATCCCCATGTCGTTTATATCAACTTCATGCTTAATCCTGACTATGCAATGGCATTTGAGGGTTCTAAGCTTACAGACGACATTGTCATTAACATAACGGCAATGATCCCAGGAAGTGTATTCGTACCTCAGCAAACTTGCCTTATCCTTGACGAAATCCAAGAATGCCCAGCGGCTCGTACTGCCCTGAAGTTTTTCAAGACAGATGGTAGGTACGATGTGATAGCCACAGGCTCACTGCTGGGTGTGAAAGGTTATGGCAATCACTCTCGCAAGACAAATGAAGAATATTCAAAAACATCCATTCCCGTAGGATATGAAACCATCGTAGATATGTACCCTTTGGATTTTGAAGAATTTCTTTGGGCAAATGGAATAACATCCCCCGTCATAGACAAAATAAAAGAATGTTTCATGCTGGAGCAACCCGTGCCAGAAGCATTGCATAGGCGTTTTCGCCAACTGATTTTGCAATATACAGTTGTCGGAGGGATGCCAGCAGTAGTAAGTCTGTTCCTGCAGAACCACGACTTAGGGAGAGTCTTGGAAGAACAACGGAACATCATTGCAGAATATGAAGATGACATGGTAAAATATGCCAATGAGAGCGATAAGCCAAGAATCAGAGAGTGCTTTGAGTCAATTCCCCAACAACTAAGCAAGGAGAACAAGAAATTCCAATATACTTTAGTAAGAAAAAACAGCAAAGCCTCCCAGTATCAAGGAAGCCTCCAATGGATAGAAGATGCTGGCATCATCAATCGCTGCCATAATCTGAACATAACAGAATTGCCCTTAGATGGCAATTCCATACCCGATATATTCAAGGTATACATGACAGATACAGGGCTATTTGTCTCCATGTTGGAAGACGGTACACAGTTTGACATTCTGCAAGGCAACCTCTATGGCTACAAAGGAGCAATCTTTGAAAACTTGATAGCCGACATTTTCACTAAAATGAAACGAAAACTATACTATTTCCGCAAAGACTCAGGATTGGAAGTGGATTTCGTCATACGCTATAAGGGTTCTTGCGTATTAGTGGAAGTGAAAGCCAAAGACGGAAACACCAAAAGCACCAAGACCATCTTGGCTCATCCTGACAAATACCATGTCTATCAAGCTATCAAATTGGGAGATTACAACGTTGGAAAGAGTGGCGCAATACTGACACTTCCCCTTTATATGGCATTCCTCTTAAATAGTTACTAAGCAACTAAGCAAAGAACTTAGAAAGATAGTATTCAAGGGGTCGCTTAGTATAATCCATATATCTATATAAAAACGAAGTTCCGCCCTGGTTCGCTGTTCTAATGGGAAGCGTGGCGGAATCTGTTACTGCAAAAATACGAATATTTTTCAGAAAAACAAATCTTTGCTTGAATAATTTACAATTTTTAGTATATGAGATAGAATTGAAAGAGAGATTATGGCATATATGTTTAATGGAACACATTTGTTAAATAGTGTTATTAGTCGTGAAAATGTGGGAAAAAATGATAGATTTCCACGACTAATAATTATTTTTTCCATATCCTTGCAGTGCATTAATAGCTTAATACACAATAAGATATGAATGTACCAATGGGTGCAGTTATTCATTAATCTTTGCGACCAACTCTGCTGGTCGCAATACTTCCATTTTTGCAAAGGCAAACCACTTCTTGCCTAAGTCCTTGATGGATGCACCTATATGATATACGACATCATCAATACACAAAGATCGGTCGTGTGACCTACGGAACACCTCGTCAATACGTTTGTCAGCTTCTTGCTGATGTTGCAGCATTTGTTAATACGTAAAATATTTAATGCGTCTACCCTGTCCCTGCCATAGAGAAAAAGTTAAAGGTAAAAAGTATATTATGTTACTTGCCCAAGTAATATAATATACTTTGCAATGTATATTAATATACTTTGGAAAGTAATATATGGTACAATACTAAGTTGGAAGAAGCTGGTGGTAAGTTTTTTTATGGGTAGTAGCGAGAGAGGGTACTTTCCTTAGTGAAAAAGCGTGCAAATAGGTAGTATTAACTTTAGCCGATTTAAATCTTTATTTGTCATATATCATCTGCTTTTTCAGTCTATTATTTATTAATGTACAAAAATAACACTTTTCTATCAAATACATACACAAAGTAATTAGGATTTAAGGATGTTTCGCAATTGTATGATTAGAAATCATATTTTATGACTTTTCCCTACATCTATTTGACTATCCACTAACTAAGAAAGAGAACTGAAAGGCTATGACAGGGGACTGTCCTAAGGCTCGACAGTTATTAGAATAACTTTGTTGGGCTATGACTATCAGTTTTTGTTTTCTACCTCACACCTCACGAAATATAAGATAAGTTGCTAACATACAGATGTTTAAGCGGTGTGAGGTAGAAAAAGAGAGGCGAACTTCACAGTCCGCCTCTCCCGAGAGATTTATAGAAAATGCCACTAATGACATTTCTATATCTTGATTAAAAATATTTAGCCATTTTTATTTTCCATCTTGTTTAGGAAGGGCACTGCTCCAATCAGCATTCTGCTCCTTCATAAAGCCTGCATTAATTTCAGAAGCAGGAATTGGGAACACAAAGTTGGCAGGCTTAAATGTAGTACATTTTCCACCCATAACCGTAATCGTCTTGTCCAAACGACGAGCCTCAAAGAGGAAGTGACCTTCACCAAAGAACTCACGAGCATTTTCTTCCCAAATGAATTCAAGCAAACCCTCTTTGGTAGAAGGCAACTTGCTCAAATCACAAGTGCCATCTTCTGCCACATACTGGAAATCACGCTTAGCTGTATAACCGACATACTTCTTTGCCTCATCCAAGTTTCCTTTGTTTGCCTCACACTCAGCGATGATAAGAGCCATTTCTGACTTACGGAAAACTGGGATGTTGCTTGTAGCCTGAGAAGTCTCAATACCTTGATACTTCTTACAACTATTGCTATTGTCATCCACCGTTCCTATCAACTCGGTACGAATATCAGTATCTGAGAAGAAACTTGCACAATATGAAGACACGGAACCGTTGTATGAGCCATAAAGAGTATTCAACGCATTAGCAGATAGGTTATCATTCTCTGTCTTGCTCAACGTGAAAATATCTTCATCCGTAACATTTATAGATGCCCACATATTCACATAAGTCTCATCTGTAGGATCCAAGTCTGTGTATGTAGCATTTCCCTTATTCTTCAATGTGATAGCCTGCTTAGCAGCAGCCTCAGCATCATCATACTTACCCATATAGAGGTTTACACGAGCCTTGAGTGCATAAAGAGCAGCCTTGTTCATATAGAAATACTGCAAAGCCTGATCGCCAGCCTGCTCATTACACTGCAAAGCTTCATCTATATCATCACAAATGAACTTGTAAGTTTCTCCAAGAGTAGCACGAGTAGCATTTTCAAAAGCTTCAACAGGTTTATCCTTTATGATTGGCAATCCCTTAGCCTCTGTGCCTTTGTTATATGGCATACAGAAGAAATTGCTCAAAGTGAAATAAGCCAAAGCACGAAGACCCAAACACTGAGACTTGCAATAATAAAGAGTTTTCTTGTCAGCATCACTCAACTTCGTGTTTGTTGCCAACAAGTTGTCAGCACCATTGATTGTACGAATAGCACGGTCAACCACTTTAAAACCATATTGCCAAACACCTTTCAACTCATCAGTATTTTCTGTTACCGCCCAGTTAGAAACGGCATAGAAATGCCCCGTTGAAGAACTACCATCAGCAAGACCACCTGCAAAATCACCATAAGCGATGGCATAGTTACCCATGAATGGATAATATGCAAGTGCTTGGTAAACACCAACGGTACCATTCTTAACATCCTGTACCTCCTCATAAGCATTTGACGTATCCTTGTTCTGAGTAAGGTCTGTATCAAAATTACAAGAACTTACCGCCAACGCCAAGGAGAGAACGAAAGATAATTTATATAATAATTTCATTGTCTTATCCTTTTTAAATATGTTTATAATTTAGAAACCCAATGTCAAACCAAACACGATAGAACGAGCCAAAGGATAGTTCCACCACTGGTTACCATCAGCACCAACACCTGCTGGGTCGAAGCCACGATAATTCTTAGCTGTCCATGTGTAAAGGTTTTCTGCGTTTACGAATATACGAGCATTGTCAATATATACCTTACGCAACAAAGATTTTGGCAAAGTATAGCCAAGAGACAAAGAGCGCAACTTCAAATAATTACGGCTCATCAAGAAACGGCTTGAAGGCTGGTTTGCATAATTGTCTTCTGTGCTCAAACGTGGTACATCTGTAATGTCACCAGGCTTCTGCCAACGGTTATTATATACATACTCAGTATAATTCTCATAGAAAGAACCACCAATCTGCTCATCATAACGGAGACTATTACCATAGATCTTGCCACCCAGAGAATAGTTAAACTGGAATGAGAAATCTATGCCCTTCCATTTCAAAGTATTCTGGATAGAACCAAAGAATGAAGGGTTAGCATCGCCTACATAGCGCTTTGTTGCCTCATTATAATTCTCAGTTGTTTCATCGCCTTCTGCATTCTTATACCAAAGAGCATGACCGTTGTCAGGATTTACGCCAGCCCACTCACGCATCTTGAAAGAATAGAGAGGACGACCAGCCTCAGTGATACCGGTAGAAGTCTCAATAGGATCGTCAGTACTCAACTGGATAACCTTGTTCTTATTATGAGAACCTGTAATCGTCATGTTCCAAGTAAAGTTCTTGTTCTTGATAATATTTGCGCCCAATGAGAACTCGATACCTTTATTTTCCAAAGAACCAATATTCTTGTAATAGTCAGACATACCTGTAAGGAAAGACAAAGGCACAGCAAATACCATATCTGTTGTCTTATGATAATAATAGTCAAATGTCAAGAAGATGCGATCCAAGAATGTTGCATCAACACCCACATTAAACTTACCTGTCTTCTCCCACTTCAAGTCTGAGTTACCAAACTGCTCATGAGCACTACCTGGCTTACCATTGTAATTGTAGCCATATCCGAATACATCACGTGCAACAATCCAAGAAAGATAATCCGCATCAGTATGATCACCAACATCTTGGTTACCAGTTGTACCATAGCTTGCACGGAAAGTCAAGTCGCTCAACCAGTTTTTAGTTGGTTCCATGAATTTCTCTGCGCTAATACGATACTTAGCACCTACAGACCAGAATGAAGCCCAACGATTATCCTTACCAAAACGAGAAGAACCATCTGTACGGAATGAAGCTGACAAATAGTATTTGTTGTCATAGTCATACTGTAGATTAGAGAAGAATGAAGCCAACAAGAGCTTAAACTTATATGTAGAAGCTGTAGAAGGCACAGAAGCAAGCCCCAACTCTCCAAGATCCTTCACTGGGAAATTGGAATTTTCCATATCAGCACGATTGATAGATGTCTTCTGTCCTTCTTGTCCTACCAACACATTCAAGTGATGCTTCTCCTTGAAGTCCTTGATATAGTTCAATGTATTAGTAATGGTAAGCAAAGAACGCATATTGTGGAAGTTTGCACCATAACCATTGATAGAAATACCTTGTGGGTTCAAGAATGACCAGAAAGAATACTCATTGACATAATAAAGGTCAAGACCACCCTTGGTCATCCAAGTAAGACCTGGCAAGATGTTAATCTGCACGTATGGAGAAACGACTGCCTGATATTGCTTGGCTTCATTCTTATCACCATTCTTGCTACGAAGTGCTACTGGGTTATAACCTGTAGATGTATCTGTGTTGAAGTCACCATTCTCATCATAGACACCTGTCATTGGGTTCATCATATAGACCTGTGTCAATGGATCGCTAAAATAACCACCACTGGTACCATTGTTGGTCACAGAATAGTTAAAGCTGGTATTAATACCATACTTAAATGTCTTTGATGGTTGTTGGTCTAAGTTGAAACGCAAAGTATGACGCTTCAAGTCCTTACCCTTCAAGAAGCTCTCATCACTGAGATAATTGTAAGAAAGATAGAAGATAGGCGCATTTTTGTCCTTTGCGCCACTATTGATGTCGAAGCCATATTCCTGAACAAGACCATTGCGGGTGCTTTCGTCCATCCAATCGGTACTCTTGCCTGTTTCACGGTAGTTTGACACCCAGCCACCTGTATAAACATCATAAAAATCCTCGGCTCCCTTCTTGTCATAAGAGCAGCCTAAGTCCCACTCATCATTATAATAGCCGAAAGTACTACCAGCACCATATTCCTTATAACCATTCAGCAATGCCTCTGTTGCCAATTCGATATTCTTGTCAGCATTCACCAACTTATAATTGTTGGTGTAGCTTGGTTTTGACTCCCAACCCAACTTAGCAGTAAAGTTAACCTTTGTCTTACCTTGTGAGCCATGCTTGGTTGTGATAACAATGACACCATTAGCGGCACGAGAACCATAGATAGATGTTGCTGTCGCATCCTTCAATACGGTGATACTTTCAATATCATTGGCGTTCAAACTTGCAAGTGGACTGAGTGTCACACCCTCATCCATACGAGCACCAATAGGGTCTGAATTAAAAGGAATGCCATCTACAACATACAAAGGCTGTGTACCAGAGTTGATAGAGTTTCGACCACGAATGAAGATTGTCTGTGGTGCACCTGGCTGACCAGAAGTTGTTGATAACTGAAGACCTGGAACTGTACCTTCAAGAGACTTAATAGGGTTGGCATCATTACGTGAGTCAACAATATCCTTGTTAAGTACGGTTGCTGCACCTGTAAAAGCTGCTTTTCTTGTTACACCATAACCTGTAACAATAACCTCATCCAAGGTTTTGTTGTCAGAAGTCAAGACAACATTCATGTTAGAGCTTGCCTTGACAGTTTGTGAGTTCATACCGATGTATGAAATTTCCAGTTTG
Source organism: uncultured Prevotella sp. (assembly GCA_934281565.1). Taxonomy (GTDB): domain Bacteria; phylum Bacteroidota; class Bacteroidia; order Bacteroidales; family Bacteroidaceae; genus Prevotella. Next base: position 11,690 of record CAKQXI010000008.1, on the reverse strand, counting down.
GCACCAGCTGGAACATTCAATGAGAAGTTACCATCAATGTCAGTAACTGTACCCGTGTTCGTTCCTGTTACCTTGACAGATGCGCCAACGACAGGCTCACCATCATCAGACGAGGTAACTTTACCGGTAACAGATGTTTGTGCGAAAGCCATTCCACAACTGAGAATAGCCCCCCCAATAAACATTGCAATTCTTTTTACCATAATCTCTCTCTTTTTAGATAAAATTTATAAATTTATTAAAATCGGGTACAAAAGTATATCTTATTTCTCACATTTGCAAATATTTCATAATAAAAATGCAACAAATTAACAAAAAAACTCAATTTCTGTATTAATTTGTTGCATTTTGCTAACAATTCATTATTATACTTCTTCCATCCTTACTAAATCCCAACGGATACCGTCACGCACAGACATCCGTATCTAATTGTTCTATTAAACGCTCATAACACTGTTTGCGAACATTATTGTTAGGTATGCCCAATATCATTTTCTCGCCTCGTGTACCTTTTATAGTAAGCATACCATAATAAAACAACAAGCTGGTGAACATCTGGGGAACCACCAACTTCTTGGCAGGAAACGTTTCCTCTATCACAGACACGACTTCACCTGTTTCCGTGATAGTACGGATGATGCCCTTGCGATTACCATCGAGCTTGTCAAGCTGAAGGAGTTTCTTCATCTTGTTATAATCTGTCTTCGTATTAGGGTCTATCATCTGCTCTGGTGCTTCGCCTGTATCGATATAATTACGAAGAAAATAGAGCACCATGTCACAGTTGAAAACCTTGCTTTGGGTTTCCAGTGCGTTTTTTGAGAAACAATAGTTGTCATACCAAGGTTTCATTTCCTCTATGATCTTTTCCACATCACAATCTTGTCGGATAGAACCTTGTTTCTTATAATACTCAAACATTTCTCTTACATCTTCTGTCGAGAAACCTAACATCTGGTTAAACTCTGGATGGGTAGAGATATGCCACCCTACATTAAACCCACTGGTAAGGTCGTCTAATGTTACAGGACTGACACCTGTCATGAATATCTTATCAAACACACCCTTGAAAACCTTGAACACATCACGGTAAAAACCGTTGGCATGGGTCAACGCCCAATATACATCCTCACCTTGCTCATTCAACACGGCATTGGTGAAGTTGTCATACTCGTCGACTATCAGATAGAGCTTATATCCCTTTCTCTTGGCTTCCGCCTTGATGGCATTCAGCTTATTCGTAGCAAACTTGCTTTCACGAACAGCAGCTATGGTTTCGTCAGAATAGTACTGGCGATAAGTTCCACTGGCAAAGTCATTGATGATTATGCTACAATAGGCGTTAAACTTATCCTCCAAGTCACTGATGCCCCCACCCACAAGCGAGAAATCCAGATGCAATATCTGATATTGACCTTGCTGGGGCGTAGGATGCTTGCCAATCCATAAATTGCCAAAGAGAGACAGGAACCGATCTTTCATACTACAATCGTAGTAAGCATGGAGCATATCCAAGAACAAACTCTTACCAAAACGCCGAGGGCGGATGAAGAACAGCTTGTCTGGCTGCTTCTCCAACGCAGGAATATACCTTGTCTTGTCTACATAGTACTGGTTTTCCTCCATTACTGCAACAAAGTTTGATACTCCGTATGGTATTCTCTTAACTTGCTCCATAATTGCTATTTTAACATAATCAATAGTGCAAAATTAAGTAAAATATCCGACAATCGGCACTTTTTCGGTAAAACATTTGCAGATATTGCACATTTTTCGTAATTTTGCGCACGATTTTTACGGCACGGTGATTTTCTACACCTTATTATATATTATATAGGTGCCGATTTTATAAATAAAAGATAAAGATAACAATGACTCACAATTTGTTAAAAGGCAAGCGTGGCATCATCTTCGGTGCCCTCAATGAGGAATCAATCGCTTGGAAAGTAGCTGTCAAGGCAGCTGAAGAAGGTGCGACCATCGCACTCAGTAACACAGCCATGGCACTGCGTATGGGTACTTTGGACAAACTCGCCGAACAAATCAACGCTCCTATCATCGCTGCCGATGCTACCAGCGTGGAAGACTTGGAAAAAGTATTCACCGAGGCTCAAGAGAAGCTGGGCGGAAAGATTGATTTCGTGCTCCACTCCGTAGCCATGAGTCCTAATGTTCGCAAGCATCGTACATACGATGACCTCGACTACAACTTCCTCAACAAGACCTTGGATATTTCCGCTATCTCTTTCCACAAGATGTTGCAAGTTGCCAAGAAATTAGATGCCATCAATGAGTGGGGTTCCGTAGTAGCCCTTACATACGTGGCTTCACAACGTACATTCTTCGGTTACAACGACATGGCGGATGCCAAGAGTATGCTGGAAAGCATCGCCCGTAGCTTCGGTTACATCTATGGTCGTGAGAAACACGTACGTATCAACACCATTTCCCAGTCTCCTACCGCCACAACCGCTGGCAAGGGTATCAAGGACATTGAGAACATGATGGACTTCGCCGACAAGATGTCTCCACTTGGCAATGCCGTTGCCGAGGACTGCGCCAACTACTGTGTGATGATGTTCTCTGACTTTACTCGCAAGGTGACCATGCAGAACCTCTTCCACGATGGTGGTTTCTCATCTATGGGTATGAGTCTTCGTGCCATGAACCAGTATTCCAAGGACATGGGACCTTATGAGGATGAAAACGGTAAGGTTATCTACGGATAACATTTTATACATATACATCATATCAACGCATCCAATACATACATATATATTGGATGCGTTTTTTCTTTCTTAGGTGTAAATATTGTCTTGTTCATGTATAAAAAGCTGTTTTATTACGCCATAAAAACAGAATTTACCACCTAAAAAGTAAATATTTGCACCTTTCCCAACAAAAATTCCACTAATTTTGCACTCGAAAGTAAAAACAAACCCTCAATATTTTTTGACTACGTGTATTACAGTTTGTTTCATTAATGTAAGGATACAATGAATTATAAAGAAAGTGCAAAGACAGCTCTTAGGAATGGGTGCCAATGGTTTCAGCTCCGCATGGACGGTGCAACGGACAAGGAGATTGTGAATGTCTCCAAGTCTATCAAGAAACTATGCGATGAATACCATGCCTACTTTATCATCGAAGACCATGTACATCTTGTAAAGAAGATAAAGGCAAACGGTGTTCACCTCAACCAGAAAGATATGTCTGTGGACGAAGTTCGCCAGACCTTGGGATGCCGCTACATTATCAGCGTCAATGCCCATGACAAGGAGGAAGCAGTTCACTTTCATGAGCAAGGCGCCGACTGTACTAATGAGGAAAAGAAAAAATTGAATGTCTTTGAGATGAAAATAGATAGCGATAAAGTTTATCTATCACATATAGCTTAAAAAATTTTACTTATACAAATTGATTGCTTATTATTAAGTCAGATTTTAGCGATAACGATATTGCATCTATCCTTCGAGCATGAAGATAGATGCAATTTTTTTTAGTACCTACTTCTTTATCCTAAACCTTGCCACAAGGGGAAGATGGTCACTGTATCCGCCTTTGTACTTGGGGCCGATATAGGTACGGAATGGTTTCATACCACCATATTTCTCATCTTCCTCCAGAAGGAACCTCAAGTCACCTATCTTGCAATCTTCCTTGCAAGCAGCCAACGCTGGGCTACAAAGCATCTGGTCAAGGCTTCTCCACTCACCATGATAACGATAAGTGCCCTTGGCACCATTCCGTCCCATAGCATCGGCAGATATATTAACCAGACGATGCCGATACAGGCTATCCAACGCCGGGGAATCGGAATAATCATTGAAATCGCCTGTCACCATGACATGGGCATGAGCATTGATGGCATAAATGGAGTCGACAGCCGATGCCAACTGGTTGGCTACTTGCAAGCGATAAGGGCGAGAGGCTACTTCTCCACCTCTACGGCTCGGAGCATGGACAACAAATATATGCAATGTGTCATCGCTTACCAGCAATCCGCTCGCATAGAGTATGTCACGAGTAGGACGAGTGCCAGGCAACTGCTTGATGCGAATGGAATAAGAACGGATGGGACGGAAAGAAGCTGGACTATACATCAAAGCGACATCTATGCCTCGCTCATCTGGCGACTGAGTCATCAGGTACTCATACCTTGCATGGCGAAGCAAGGAACGCTTGGTAAGCGCCACCATAACGGAGTCGTTCTCAACCTCGCACATGGCTACGAAATCTGGCAACTGCCACTGGCTTGATGCCAGACTCGGTTGGTTCTCGTCACCACCCAAGGCTATTATCTCCTTGGCAATGCCATTCAGCTTCTTCCAGTAACGAGTATTCGTCCAATGGTATTCACTCCCTGGCGTATATTCCATGTCGTTTTTAAGAGAATCATGGACGGTATCGAATAAATTTTCACAGTTCAACTCCACAAAAGTGAGCAGACTTGATAAAATAAGTGTAAAAAACATACTTTTTATTTTGTTTTATGATTGAATTAATGTATCTTTGCACCTAAGTTTGCAATAACCCTCGCCTATTTATTGGCTGGTTCCATAGTTTAATGGATAGAACGGAGGTTTCCTAAACCTTTGATCCGAGTTCGATTCTCGGTGGAATCACTATACATTGCTTTAAGTTTTGTACTATTACAAAACATTAAAGGTCGCTCCCTCCATAGGAAGCGACCTTTAAACTTTTATATTCTTTTCTTTCCAAGATTACTTAGCCTCAACGACAGCAACCTCCTCTGCCTCACTCTTGATCTTACGACCGAGAACGATGTAAGCAATAGGAGAGGCTATGAAGATAGAAGACAATGTACCGAATACCACACCGAGAATCATTGCGAATGAGAAGCTGCGGATGCTATCACCACCGAGGATGAAGATACAAAGCAACACGAGCAATGTGGTTGATGATGTATTGATGGTACGTGTCAATGTCTCATTGATGGAAGCATTGAAAATCTTCTGGACATCTCCCTTTGGATGCAAGTGGAGGTTCTCACGGATACGGTCGAAGACTACCACCTTATCATTGATAGAGTAACCTACCACGGTCAAGATAGCACCTATGAAAGTCTGGTCAATCTCCAATGAGAATGGAACGATACCCCAGAGCAAAGAGTAGAAACCGATAACCGTCAAGGCATCGAATGCCAAAGCTACGGTAGAACCTACTGAGAACGCTACGTTGCGGAAACGAATCAAGATGTAGAGGAAGATGGCTATCAAGGCAAAGAGCACACTATAAATGGCACCCATTGTAATATCCTTGGCAACCGATGGACCTACCTTTGTACTACTGATGATACTACCACCCTGGCGAATGTCTGGGTTCTTGAATGCCTCGACATTCTTCTGAGATACAAGACCAGCCTTCTTCAAAGAGTTGTAAAGGATTGTCTCAGCCTCGTCATCAATAGTAGGACTGTTGCTCTCTATCATATAGTTAGTTGAGACACGGATAGTCTTACCATCTGTACCAATGGCAATGGCACTTGTAGTAGCCTTGCTGCCATCCTTGTTGACGAAAGCATCGCCAAGGATTGTACGGATCTGCTCTGGCTCCACTGGGTGCTCGAATGCAACAACATAGTTGCGACCACCAGTGAAGTCAATGCTCTTGCTCAAGCCACGAACAAAGAAGCTACCGATGAATACCACTGCTGCCACAATAGTAATGGTAAAGGTAGTCTTGTACATACTCATGAACTTGTACTTCTTGCCTTGCATGATGTTGCGAGAGAAGCCTGTGACAAACTTCACGTTCATCCACTTGTCCTTGCTGAGCTGATGGTCGAATACCAAACGTGTCAAGAACACTGCTGTGAAGAATGAAACGATGATACCAATGATCCATGTAGTAGCGAAACCACGGATAGGACCTGTACCAGTAACAAGCAAGATAACACCTGTAATCAAAGAGGTAAGGTTAGAGTCGAAGATAGCTGAGAAAGCGTTGCCATAACCAGCGGTCACAGCTTGCTTCATACCCTTGCCAGAACGAAGCTCTTCCTTGATACGTTCAAAAATAAGCACATTGGCATCCACTGCCGTACCCAACGAAAGTACGATACCGGCAAGACCCGGCAATGTCAATGCCGCCTGGAACGACGTCAAGATACCCAATGTAAAGAATACATTGACAATCAAAGCACAGTTAGCCATCATACCTGCTGTGACATTATACATGAGAACCATGTAAACCATCAACAAGACGAATGCCACAACAAACGAGATGATACCCATCTGGATAGACTGGGCACCGAGCGTAGGACCTACTACTTCCTCCTGAACGATGCGGGCAGGAGCAGGCATACGACCAGACTTCAAGGTATTAGCCAAGTCCTTGGTATCCTCGATGGTGAAGTTACCAGAAATCTGAGAGCTACCACCATCAATCTCACTGTTCACACGAGGAGCAGAGTAAACTACGCCATCCAAGACAATGGCGATAGCCTTACCGATGTTAGCCTTGGTCATCTGCGCCCATTTACGAGCACCCTCGGTATTCATCTTCATGCTAACAACTGGTGTACCAGTCGTAGACTCAAACTCATCCTTGGCATCAGTGATAACATCGCCCTCCAATGGAGCACGACCATCGTTAGATGTAACTTTCAAGGCATGAAGCTCATAGATATTCTTAACCTTCAAGTTGTCGGCAGGCTTGGCACTCCAAAGCAACTTCAAGTCAGAAGGCAACACTTGCTTTGCCATCTGAGAATAGATAATCTTATTGATAGCAGCAGTGTCACGAACACTGGCGTAACCAACGACGCTCAAGCTCTGGGCACCAGTAAGTTGCAAACGAGCCAACAATGGATGTGCCTTGATGGCAGCAGCGTTCTGTGCATCCTCACCAATATTTTCCTTGGCATCGTCTTTCTTGATGTTGAACTTAGGAGCAGCTTTCTTTGGTGCAGCCTTGGCTACTTCTTTCTTGGTAGAGTCGGCGCTCAAGGTATCCTCCTTAGCTTCCTCGCCACCATTGGCAGCACGAGTGTCAAGCTGCTGAAGATATGGAGCAATCTCCTCGGAATTGTAAGTCTCCCAGAATTCGAGGTTGGCACTACCTTGAAGCATCTTGCGCATACGCTCAGGCTGGCTGATACCAGGCATCTCTACCATGATACGACCTTGCTGGCCTTCCAACTTCTGGATGTTAGGCTGTACTACACCGAACTTATCAATACGAGTGCGAACAACATTGAAAGAGTTGTCGATGGCATCCTGCACAGCAGAACGGATAGCTTTCTCTACCTCGGCATCACTGCTCTGAGGAGAAACCTTGCCTTGCAACTGCTGGGTTGCGAAGACCTCCGCAAGTTTATGACCTGGTGCACTCTTGTGATAAGCGTTAATGAAAAGTGATACGAAATCACCACCGTTAGCTTCCTCTTGAGCTCTTGCTTCCTTCATGGCATTGGTGAAACCAACGTCGGTCTTGTGATCGGCGAGATTTTCAATTACATCAGGTACAGAAATCTCAAGAATTACATTCATACCGCCCTTAAGGTCAAGTCCAAGACCAATCTGAGTCTCCAAGCAGTTCTGGTAAGAATAAACACCGAGATACTTCACAGAATCCTTATAATCCTGCTGGGCAATAGGGTCTTTAATCTTTGCTGCCTCATTGTCATAATAGCTTGTAGCTACCGAGAATGACAAATAGAAGATACTTGCAAGCGTCAGTAAGACGGCAACACAAATTACAATTCCTTTGTTTTGCATTTCTATTTTTTAATTATTAATTATTTATTTTCTATATAATGACGTGCAAAAATAAGCATTTTTTTTCTTTTATAAAAATATATTGCACTATATTATTCATTTTTTAAGGTTTCGGGTGCTTTTTAGCCAACAAATGATGGGATAATGGTCTGAATTAGAGATTTTATCATCTACCTTACAGTTGTATGGAGACCAGTCTTTCGAGCACATGATATTGTCTATCCTGACAAAGAAACCGCTGCGATGATAACTGATGCCCGGTCCGTTTCCACTCTCCACATAACAGTCGACCAACTTGTCGGCTATGATGCGATGGGCATACGATATGGGACCATCGTTGAAGTCACCACAAAGGATGATGCTCATACCCCTATGTTGCTTGACATACGCAGCCACAGCCTCAGCCTCTGGTGCTCGCTTCTTGGTAGCCTCACCAAGTTTGGCAACCAGTGTCTTGGATGTTTGCTCGGCAGTACCTGTCCTCAACTTTCCCTTGAGCATCTTCTTAAACTGGGCACGTTCTTCCAACGAAAGTCCTGTCGTCTCCAAATGATTGTTGATCAATAAAACTTCCCTCTTATTTATTTCCAATCGATAGGCAACACTGAGGTTACCCCTCGACTCATACTTAATCTGTTCCTTTGAGCGAATAGGATATTTGCTAAACACCACCAAGCAGTCGCCTCCATTAGGATGGCAAGTCATGTCGTAATAAGGATACATGGGCTTCAAGATGCTATCTATCTGGGCAACCTTGGAATCACTGTTCGGCATCGCCTCTTGCAAACAAACAATATCGGCATCCTGCTTCCGGATATAGTCTATGACTGGATTGATTTCTCCTTCCTCCGTCTCGTCATCGCCATAATTCCAGACATTATAAGAAAGTACCTTAATGGCACTCTTGGGTGCCTCGTCGCTCATGTTCAACGGTATATACTTTCTCACTGGCACATAGCACACTACAAATCCCAAGAACGGGATGAGCGCATAGCGCAACTTGAACAGTAACCAGAAGAACAAGAAGCCGAGGTTGATGACTAAGAACACGGGAAAGAGCAATCCAAGGTTAGACAACATTGGATGGTTCATTGGATTGAGATAATCCGAATAGCCAACAAGGAACATAATGATGATAGTGGCAACATTCGCACCAGCTATCATCTTACTTATTACTCTGATCGAAAAGGGTCTGTTTTTCATCTTTTGTCAAACTATCATAACCGCTCTTTCTAATCTTGTCCAAGATACGGTCTATTTCCTCCTGGGTTGCTTTCTTCTTCGTATTGAAATCCCAATCTTGCTGGCGTTCATTCGTAAAAGTAAAACTATCTTTTTCTTTACGCTTACCTCCAAACATATTCTTCAACTTATCAAAAGCATCTTGGGCAGCTCTCCCATTATATCCTCCATCAACCTGATTACGCCAATAGCGAATCATGAAGAAACCAAATACCATACCGCCTAAGTGAGCGATATGAGCCACGCCATCACCTGTCGTACTGATGGCAGACACTAACTCGATAGCTGCATATCCGATGACAAGCCACTTGGCTTTAATAGGCACAGGGAATGGGAATATAAAGATGCGCTGCTCTGGGAAAAGCATTCCAAAGGCAAGCAAGATAGCATAAATAGCACCCGAAGCACCCACCGTTGTCCACTGATTAAGATAAGAACCCATTGTCATTCGGGCACCATCTATCGTTACAAAGTCATACGCTGGTAGGTTTTCCATTATATAAGATACATACTGTGCTGCTTCTTGGAACAAACCAGCTCCAATACCACACGTAATGTAATAAAAAAGGAATTTCCTTGGACCCCAAACTCGCTCCACGACACATCCAAACATCCACAAGGCAAACATATTGAAGATGATATGCTCCCATCCGCCATGCATAAACATATAAGTAAAGAGCTGGTAGATATGAAAGTCGGATGCCAGAAAGAAATGAAGGCCAAGCATATCGTTGAGAACAAAATTGCCATCAGGAGCTTTGCCCATAACCAAGCAAAGGAAAAAGGCTATAACGTTCACTATCAACAAATTCTTTGTAACTACTGGTATACTGCGCATAAATAATTATTCAATTAAATTCATAAACTGTGGCAAAATTACTAAAAATATCCGTGAAAACACCAAAAAACAGCTATATTACATAGAAATTTCAGAAATTTCATCACTTTTCTGCATTTTTTGTTTGATTTTCAAAACTAATACTCTATATTTGTATGCAAAATTCACTCAAGAATAATAATATTAATCATTTAATAACGTAAAATTATGAACAAAACAGAATTGATCGACAAAATTGCAGCAGGTGCTGGTATCACTAAAGCACAAGCTAAAAGTGCCTTGGACGCTACAACCAACGCTTTAAAGGAAGCTCTCATTGCAGGTGATAAAATCCAGTTGGTAGGCTTTGGTACTTTTAGTGTTAACGAGCGTCCTGCTCGTGAGGGTATCAACCCAGCTACAAAGCAGAAGATCCAGATTGCAGCTAAGAAAGTTGCTAAATTCAAGGCTGGTGCTGAGTTCACCGATGCTTTGAACAAATAATTGTAAAAGATTATTTCCGAGAAAAATATAAGAGGCAATCCTTTTGGGTTGCCTTTTATGTTTTTGGTAGGTTTGGAAGTTAGAAAACAAACAACCCTCCAAATCATAACAGACTTGGAGGGTTGTTTGCGATTGTTGTCCCAGGCGGATTCGAACCACCACTGACAGAACCAAAAACTGTAGTGCTACCATTACACCATAGGACAATCAAATCGGATGCAAAGGTAGTGGATTTTTTTTCCACTACCAAATTATTTTGCTACTTTTTGCATTTTTAGCTAAAAAAACTTTCATTTTTAGCCTCTACTCATGCAAAAAGTCTTATTTCACGGTAATCAAGTAGTAATTCTTCTTACCTTTTTGCACCAAGAGATACTTGCCATCAATGAGATCATCGGTTGTTACAACTTGATCGAATGCCTGAAGTTTCTCCTTGTTGAGGGATACACCACCACCCTTGACGAGCTTGCGCATCTCACTCTTACTTGGGAATATCTCCATACCTTCTTGATTGAAGATGTCTACGGCTGTACCGCCAAGCAAACTCTTATCAAGTGTATAATGAGGAACATCAGCAAACACATCATTCAATGTTGCCTCATCAAGTTTGGCAAGACTCTCTTTTGTTGCCTTGCCAAAGAGAATATTGCTGGCAGCAATCGCCATGTCAAGGTCTTCCTTTGAATGAACCATTGTCGTTACTTCCTCTGCCAAACGCTTCTGGAGCACACGACGACCTGGGTCTTGCTTATGTTCCTCAATGAGGGCATCAATCGTCTCTTTGTCAAGATCAGTAAAAATCTTAATGTATTTCTCGGCATCGTCATCGCTCACATTCAACCAGAACTGATAGAATGCGTATGGAGTCGTACGATTACGATCCAACCAGATGTTGCCACTCTCCGTCTTACCAAACTTCTTGCCGTCTGCCTTGGTAATCAATGGACAAGTCAAGCAGAAACATTCAGCATCGTTGCCCAATGTACGGTGGATAAGCTCTGTACCAGTGGTCATGTTACCCCATTGGTCATTGCCTCCCAACTGAAGACGAACCCCATAGTGCTGGTACTGATAAAGGAAGTCGTAACCCTGAAGCAACTGATAAGTGAACTCGGTAAATGACAAACCGTCACGAGCTTCACCATTCAAACGCTTTTGCACACTGTCCTTTGCCATCATATAGTTTACAGTGATGTGCTTACCTACCTCACGAGCGAAATCAAGGAACGTGAAGTCTTTCATCCAGTCGTAGTTGTTGACAAGCTCAGCCTTATTAGGCTCATTGCCATCAAAGTCGAGGAACTTGGAAACCTGCTTCTTGATAGCTTCCTGGTTATGATAGAGAGTCTCTGAATCGAGAAGATTACGCTCCTGGCTCTTGCCAG
>CAKQXI010000007.1 GCA_934281565.1 uncultured Prevotella sp. | reverse complement strand
GTCTGCTGGTGCAATACGGCGGTTGATCATGCGTTCGAAATTGACTATAAGGTTGAATGCCACCTTATCTATATAGTCAGCATCGGCGATGATGACATTTTCACTCCATTTTATGTTGTTAGCTTCTAATGAATTCATACGTGCAAAGATACTGTAAAAATCTGAGAAACGCCTAAAAGTTTAAGCTAAAATAATAAAAAACTATTGTTTCAAACCATTTTTGCCAATTGGTGTCCTGCCAATACAGCGATGAAGCCAAGGATGAGGCTACCGAACATATAGGCTATCATATAAATATAGTGCTCGTCTTTCATGAGCGAAAAACTTTCGTTCATGTATGTAGAGAAAGTAGTGAAACCTCCACAAAAGCCAGTTGTGAGCAATAGTTTGGTGGCAGGCGACATTATGCCATTCCCATTCCACGATAATCCAGAAAGGAAGCCAATGACAAGACAACCTAATATATTGACAGCCATTGTTCCGAAAGGAAAGGCAATGACGGCACATGACTGTACTACCTTGGAAACCAAGAACCTTGTTCCGCCTCCAAAGAAACTTCCGATACTTACGAGTAATAATTCTTTCATCCCTTATTCTATATTTACAAACTTTATCATCTATTTACGAGTTGCAAAAGTACAACATTTCTCGCATTTTGCTTACACAAATGTGTAATATTTCATGATTTCCTTGAAAAAAATATACTATTCTTGATAAAAATAAAAAAAATGATTACCTTTGCCGACAAAAAGTAAAGTTAATAAATATCATAAGGTATGAAAAGAGCAATATTGATAACAGCACTCGGTTTTTCAATGATGACACAAGCAATGGCACAGAACATTGCGGGTAAGGTAGTTAATGAAAAAGGAGAGCCTTTGGCTTTCGCCAATATTGTATTGCTCAATCGCAAGGACTCTGTTTTCATAAAAGGAACAGTGAGTGATGAGGACGGTAACTTTGTCATCGACAGCCCATGCAATGGTGGAATTATCAAGGCTACTTCCATTGGATATAAAACCATCTATAAGGATTGCGTAGGCAATGACATGGGGATTATAACGATGGCAGAAGATGCCAAGATGTTGGGCGAAGTTGTCGTGAGATCATCCTTGCCAAAGACTGTGTTGAAGAATGGTGGCATGACAACCACCGTCGTAGGCTCTATTCTTGAAAAGGCTGGAAGCATGGAGAACTTGCTTGACCGCATACCGAATGTTACGGCGCAGAATGGGAACATCAAGGTCTTTGGGCGTGGTGAACCTCTCGTTTATATCAATGGGCGACAGATGAGAGACAAGAGCGAGCTTGATCGTTTGCATTCTGACAATATAAAGTCTGTCGAAGTGATTATGAACCCGGGTGCTCGCTATGCAGCCAGTACAAAAGCTGTCATTCGTATCACCACAAAGAAAATGCAAGGAGAGGGCTTGGGCTTTGAGGCTACGACCGAAAGTAAGTATGATGAAAAGAAGAACTTGGGCGGTTATGGCAGACTGAACATGAACTATCGCAAGAATGGTCTCGAACTGGGTGCGTATGCCTTTGGTGCCAAGCAATATCAGCCTGATGACAAGGACTTGCAACAATTTACCTATCTTGACAAGACTTGGAACCAAAAGAGTGAAATCAGACAAGTTGGTAAAATGATAACGATGAATTATCGTTTGGAAGCCAATTATCAGTGGGATGACAACAATTCCATGGGTGCCAATTTCGGCTTTCTGCGTAATCCAAGACAAACTTGGGACGGAGGAATGGCTTCTGCCATAATACAAGATAAGGATTTGACCGAAAACTTAAATTCTCTTGCTCACGAACTATGTCAAAAGACAAATTTTTCCAGTAATCTCTATTATGTAGGAAAAATAGGAAAGTTGGGCATCGATTTCAATGCCGATTGGTTTTGGTCTAAGGAATTTCAGGGAAACAATACCGATGAGCATTATCAAGAAATTGGGCAAGGGCAACAACATCAATTAGTCACAAGTAACACCTCCAAGTATAATCGCTTGTACGCCTCCAAGTTGGTTCTTTCTCATCCTCTATGGGGTGGCGATTTGTCTTTTGGTGGAGAATATTCTTTCACTAATCGAAACTCCCTTTATACTATTGTGCCAACAAATCTTGTGGATGATGACAAGAGTCGTATCAAGGAGGGCATGGCATCTGCTTTCCTCACCTATAATCGTGACTTCGGAAAGCTGAATGTCGAGGCTGGCTTAAGATATGAGAATGTTGACTTCAAGTATTATGACGATGGACAATATGTGGCAGAACAAAGCAAAACGTATGGCAACTGGTTTCCATCCTTGACTTTGTCATTGCCAGTAGGCAAGACCCAGATGCAGTTGAGCTATGCAGCCGACATCAATCGTCCTACTTACTGGGCTTTGAGAAGTGGCGTTCAATATGACAACCGCTATACTTACGAGACAGGTAATCCTTTCTTGGTCTCAGAGATTGCAAGAAACCTGAGCTATGAACTTTCCTATCAGTGGCTTACGTTCGATATGACCTACACCCATACATCCAATCCTATTCTTCAGACCGTGGAAGTGTATAAGGACAATACCGCCATCGGCTTGATGAAGATGGTCAATGGCAATTCTTACAATGGTGTGTCAACTTCGCTCAACTTGCAACCTACTTTCGGATTTTGGCATCCTACCTTTTCTGCCATGCTGGAAAAGCAGTGGTTCAAGATGGAAACAAGAGATGGCAAGTACCTTGACAAGCCTTTGGCTATGCTACGCTTCGACAATACCTTCGACACGAAGTTAGCAATGTTCTCGGTGATGATGACCTATATCACCAAGGGATATGAAAGGAATATATACATTTATAAGCCAAGGTTCAATACCGACCTCTCTGTGTATAAGAGCATCTTGAAAGACCAACTGTCTTTCCAACTCTATGTCTCTGATTTGTTTGGCACAAATGATGGTCATGTTATCGGAAAGTATGGCAAGTTGAAAGAAATGATTTATGACGAGTATTCTATGAGCAAGGTTTCTCTCACTATACGTTATAAGTTCAATACCACCCGAAGCAAGTATAAGGGAACAAGTGCTGGACAGATGCAGAAAGACAGGATGTAAGTGGCAAGGATGAATGGTCAGGCTACCTTATATCAACATTAGTGTCTCATGTGCGACTTGGCGCATTCGGGACACTCACCCTTGATGACAAAGGAAATGGAATGAGGGGAGAAACCAGCAGGGAGGTCAAAGTTAGGGATGTTGATGTCTTCTAAGCAGAAAGAGCGTTGGCACGACTCACAATAGAAGTGGATGTGACCATCGTGATGGTCGCACTTGCCATCTTCCCCACACAGCTCATAGTTCAGTACACCCCTCCCATCCTCGAAAGCATGAACCACGTCATGCTCAAGGAAAAGGGTGAGCACTCGGAAGATGCTCGACTTATCCATCGAAACCATGAGTTCTTCCAAGTTCCCTAAGCTCAAAGGTATCGCCTTGCTAACCATTGTCTTGTAAACCAAGATGCGGTTGGCGGTGGCCTTGATACCTTTCTGCTCTAACTTCTTGATGATTTCCTTGTTTTCCATATCATGCTACACATTTGTTGCTTCCTTTACTTTGGCAGCTTTCTCCAAGTTCTCATCTCGTTTCGACTTCGACTTGATGACGAGCCATACGCCAGAGAACACAAGGATAGCAGCAAGGGCTTGGGCTCCTTTGAATACTGCCAACCCTACCAGCACGCTAACCGTGACGGATACCAAGGGTTGGACATAGTTATATACAGAGACAACGGTAGGGCGAAGCACTTTCTGACCTATCATCATGCAGATATATCCCAAGTAAGTGCCGAAGAACACTACATAGCCCGACTCCCACCAAGTGGACATGGGGACATGGGCAAAGTCTATGGCGGAAACGTGCGTGAACGTGAAAGGCCATATCATGATGGTAGCCCAAGTGAACATCCACTTGTTGATGGTAAAGAGTGAGTATTTCTGTACCAATGGCTTAAACAACGCAAGGTAGAGAGCAAATGAAAGTTGTGCCGACATACAAAGCAAGTCGCCCCAGATATTTCCTACCTTGGCATTGCCAGCTGTGGCACTGGTCATGATGATGATAATCGCACCACTGCATCCTAAGAGCACACCGAGGACTTTCTTCCATGTGATAGGTTCTTTCAATATCAGGAACGAGAGAACCATGGCGAAGATAGGCATGGAGGTGGTCATGATGCTGGAGTTGCTGGGCGAAGTCATGTTCAAGCCGATGGTATAGGAACATTGGTTGAACACAAGGGCGAAGATGCCAGCACCTGCCAATTTAAGAATATCTTTTGTAGGAATATGCTCTTTCTTGGTAAAGAGAGAGGTGAGCCAAAAGAGAATGGCACCGCCGAGTACACGGAAACTTACGAGATCGATGCCATCGATGCCATTGAGCATGGCGTCTTTGCCTACTGGAGCCATCAAGCCCCAGAAAGCACCTGCGCAGAACATACACAAGTGGGCTATAAGAGGTTTATTGTTACCCATTTTACCTTATTTATGATTAAATTCGATTGCAAAGGTACTAATTTTCGAGGAAATTTGTTATATTTGCCCTTAGAATATTGAAAAAATCATGCTTATGCAGAAATATGCCGACTATATCAAGCAAATAGAGATAGACTCTTTGTGGAGTGGTACCAAGCACATACTTTGGAACCTTGACCGTCGTGTGAATATCCTTAGTGGTGTGAATGGAGTAGGAAAGAGCACGATATTAAATAAGGTGATAAAGGGACTGAGCGCAGGTGGTGAGTTCCCAAGCCATTTGCTCAAAGGCGTTCACCTGCAAGTGGAGCCAGAGGATGCCAAATGGATAAGGTTTGATGTGATACGCTCGGTCGATAGACCACTCATGAATGCGGAGATGATCAACAAGATAGACCTTTCGCTCGTCACCGAACTTGATTGGCAACTCTTCCAGCTTCAACGAAAATACTTAGACTATCAAGTAAACATTGGCAATCGTATCATCGCCGTATTGCAAAGTGGACTTCCCAATGCTGCAGAGCAA
Organism: uncultured Prevotella sp.; assembly: GCA_934281565.1. Classification (GTDB taxonomy): domain Bacteria; phylum Bacteroidota; class Bacteroidia; order Bacteroidales; family Bacteroidaceae; genus Prevotella. The sequence goes on along the minus strand of CAKQXI010000007.1, from coordinate 31,779 downwards.
GCACAGAAGTTGAGCGAGCCAAAGAAACTTTTCCAAGACATAATAGACAGTCTGTTCAAGGATACGGGCAAGAAGATTGTTCGTACGGCAAACGAGATACGTTTTTCACAAATGGGAGAGAATTTGTTGCCTTACCAGTTGTCCGCTGGCGAGAAGCAGATACTTGCCATTCTTCTCACCGTGTTGGTGGAAGATAACCAACCATGCGTGTTGTTCATGGACGAGCCAGAGATAAGTCTTCACTTCGAGTGGCAGAAACAACTGATAGCGTTGGTACTGAAGCTAAATCCTAACATACAGCTCATCATGACGACGCATAGCCCAGCCGTGATCATGGACGGATGGATGGACCAAGTGACGGAAGTGAATGACATTACCATCAAATAGTTGAATGTTGATGAAACGATTGACCGACAATATCAATTCTCGCTACTTTGAAGCGGCAAACAAGATGACTTCAAAGAAGTCTCGCCGTAAGATCATCGCTTATGTTGAGAGCTATGACGATGTGTTCTTTTGGCGTTCCGTCTTGGGGCGTTTCGAGGATGATACCCGTGTGTTCGACATCATGCTTCCTACTCGCAACCAGCATATCGACCGTGGCAAGAAAGCTGCCATATCGAATATGCTCAAAGGCTTGGGAAAGGACATGATAGCCTGTGTGGATGCCGATTACGACTATATCATGCAAGGCAAGACGGAGCTGTCGAGGCAAGTGTTGGAAAACCCATACGTGTTTCATACCTATGCCTATGCCATAGAGAACTTCCAGTGCTATGCCAAGGGATTGCACGAGACTTGTGTGATGGTGACGCTCAACGACCATTCTATCTTTGACTTCGAGCGTTTCTTGGAGGCTTATTCCCAAGCGATATATCCCTTGTTCGTATGGCACGTGGCGTTCTTGCATCGTCCTAACATGACCGTGCATTTCGATATGTCTGCCTTTAATAAGGTGATTATCTTGCCAGCGGTGCGCATCCGAGACCCGAAGTGGGCTATCGAATACTTGAGCAAGAAGGTGAGGGCAAAGATATTCCAGTTGGAGCACCATTTCCCAAAGCTCAAGACCGTGTTGGCTGATGAGGCTCAAAAGTTGGCGCAATTAGGTATCAACGAGCATAACACTTATCTGTATGTGCAAGGGCATCATCTTTTCGATCAAATAATCTATCCCATCGTGCAGTCGGTTTGTGATGTGTTGCGTAATGAGCGTGAATGTGAAATCAAGGACAAGTCCATCCACTTGGAGCAGGCTAAGACCGAGTTGGCGTGTTATGAAAACAGCTTGGGTAGAGTGAAAATGATGATGAAGAAGAATACGTATTATCAGTTCTCTCCAGAGTTCCAGAAAATCCAACGAGATATTGAGAAGTTCCTGAATGGTTGATGAAGCCATGTTGCTTCACTTTGTGTCTATAAAGGTCGTCTGAATTTATCATAAGAGTTAGCAAAATATACCTCACACCACACTCCCTTAATAGGCTTATTATAAGTAAGTTATGGTATTTTCGTGTGATGTGAGGTACATTTGGCATTTTCTTTTATTCAAAAAGATAGGATATAGAACAGGAAAATATATTTTAGAAAAAAGTTTGCTTTTACGATACTACTTTCAAAAAATATCATTACCTTTGCAAGCGAAACCCTTGCTGAAAGCCCTAAATGGGCAAAGGTGGGGGTAACGTATACATATAAAGGCGTAACTGTACGCTTTGGTTTTGACGAATTGGAATCTCGCAAGTTCAAATGTCTGTCAAGAACAAAGCAACGGGGACGCCCTATGGAGGTGTATCATATATAGTTCTCTTTGGCTTCTGTCGAATATTTGGCTGATGTTAGAGAGGATGAATTATATACATACATCGGCGTGGGGCTTTCAGCGTTGCTCGTTTCGACAGACAGGGCAATGCGAGAGCCTCAATTCGTGGAACGAGTGACAGGACTGGCTCCACGTTTTTTGTGTATATGCAAAAAAAAGAATATTAACTGCCAATCAGGGAGTCGTTGGCTTGTTTGATGAGTGGAAATGAAAACAGTTAGTATTTTATTTGCCCTAATGATGGCGATGTGTGTATCTCCTTCTTTTGCTCAGAGTTCAAAGGAACAAATTAAGGAACGTAAAGAACACATGAAATCTTTGAGATCAGAGTTAAACCAAAAATCATCAAAAGATGCAAGAAAGGATGCCAAGAAATATCGCAAGGAAGGTTGGATTACAAGTCCTGGAGCACTCCCTATTGAGAAACAACTTGACAGATCTTACTTGATGGAAAGCGACATTGATGAAAATGGGTATCCTAAGTTTATTACAGGAGAAGCCCAGAGCATTGGTGAGAATTATGATGCAGCCAAGATGCAGGCTTTGGAGTTAGCCAAGCAAAACCTTGCAGGACAGATACAAACGGAAATCACGGCTCTTGTTGAAAATACGGTAGCCAATAAGCAGCTTTCACAAGAACAAGCTGCTTCTGTTACACAAAGTGTCATGTCAAGTAAAAACCTCATTTCCCAAAGCATAGGTAGGATTATTCCCGTGGTAGAACTATACCGTACTCTACCTAATAAGAATAAAGAAGTTCGTGTACGTATCGCTTACAATCATGAGATGGCAAAAGAAGCTGCCAAGAAAATTGTACGTGAGGACTTGGAGAAAAAGGGTGAAAAACTACACGAAGATTTGGATAAACTACTTGGTTGGTAAATGAGACTACGTTGTGTTTTCATAGCTCTATTGTTCATGAACCTGATTCATGTATATGCCCAAAAGATGGAAAAGGTTCATGGGGAGTACACTTATCATGTGCCAGAGAATGTTACTTTGGATGAGGGTAAGCGTACGGCTCTTGAACGTGCCAAAATTCAAGCTCTTGCCGATGCTTTTGGTACATTTGTCTCTCAAAATAATTCTACTGTTGTCAAGAATGAGAATGGCAAGTCATCCGTTGATTTCCTCTCCATTGGTGGAAGTAATGTCAAGGGCGAGTGGATAGAAACTATTGGCGAGCCAATTTACAACATTTTCTATGAAAGCGATATGCTGGTCATCAAGGTGGAAGTCGATGGAAAGGCTCGTGAGGTCAAGGGTGCTGGCGTTGAATGTGAAACAAAGTTGTTGTGCAATGGCACTGAGCCGAAGTTTGAGAGCAATGAGTTCAAAGATGGCGATGACTTGTATTTGTATTTCAAGTCACCCTCCAATGGGTATCTTGCCGTTTATCTCTTGGATGAAAATGCCCAAGAGGTGTTCTGTCTTTTACCTTATAAAAACTCAGGTGATCCTACGTTTAAAGTAGTTCATGACAAGCCTTATATATTCTTTTCCAGTAACAAAGCTGATGGAAATCCTAACGATGTCGATGAATATACCATGACTTGTGAACATCCAGTAGAACGGAATACCATCTATGTGATATTTTCTCCTAATATGTTTGCCAAGGCGAATGCGGAGGAAATGGATGAAGGTCTTCCAAGGCAACTCTCACTGAAAGATTTCCAGAAGTGGTTGGCTATTGTGAGAAGTAAAGATACTAATATTCAAGTTATAAATAAATCATTTAACATTAAATCAAAATGAAAAAGTTACTTATTTTAATGCTTCTTTGTGGTCTCGCAGTATGTGAGGTTTCTGCAAAGAAAAAGCTCAAGACAAATTATCGTAATGCGTTGATTTATACGTATTCTCAATCTTCAGTTGAGGACGATAATTTGAAGTTGGAAATTTATAATGGAACATTGTATGCCATCAACAAGACAAAAGAGACCATCTTCTTGGATCTTTCACAATGTTTTGTAAACATTAATGGTACTTCTTATCCAATGTATGAGGAGACACAGGTTAAGAAGAAAGCTGCAAAAAAGGGAATTGTCACTTCGGCAGATGTATTTATGACTATTTCCCCATCATTAGGAGAAAAGCAAAATAAAGTTTCTATTGTAGGTTTGGAACCTACAATCTGGGGAAAATATACAACTTCAGAAACTCCTCTTGGTACTATTGATGATAAAGCCAGACAATTGTTTGCAGTTATCAATGAGTTAACTGAAAAATCAAGGAGTGAGGATCCTAAAGGAAAACGGTATTTAGGAACGGCTACACGACATTTGACAGAAGATGAGAGTTTTCAGAATATAGCCGTATCCATTGCGTATGCATTTAATAAGAAAGCAGAAAAATGGACAAATTGCCAGCTTTCTACGTGGGTAAGTGATGTAATCTTTGCACCATTTTATGTAGAACTGCCAGAAGATCTTAAAAGAAAGGACAAGAAAGGTTTTGCAGTAAAAGAGCAGAAGCCAGCTATTATTCATGTGAAAGCGGAATATCCATTTGAGTTTGAAAGTGATAAATCTCCAATTATGCTTGCAGACTGGGAAGGCGATTACAAGAAAGGTACATTTACGTTGCAAGTTGCAAGACCAGTCAAGACAGATAAAAGTTTTACCTCAATTGGAATATCGCTTCTCGCTTCTGTTTTAACGAAAGGACAAGGACCATTTACGCTTGACAATAAGTATTATAAGTCAGTTAATCAATTTGATGGTACCAATGTAGATTGGGAGAGATGACTTATGCAAAATCGGTCAAGGATGCAGTACAGGAAAACTAAAATATACTCAGTTGTTGCTCCTAAAAAGAGCAACAACTATTTTTTTTCAATGATGATGCGTAAAATATTATTATTCTTATTATTGTTCGTAAGTAGTGTCAGCATATCTGGGCAAAATGTAGATAAGCGCACCATAGCAGCTCTGGAATATATTCAAAGTGGATATATTCAATGTGGCGTAGAAGAATTGGGAAAAGCCATATTGGCAAATGACCTTGCTGCACAATATTTTATGGCAAAATGCTATGAAAATGGAATTGGAGTACAGAAAGATCTTCTCGAGGCTTTCAAACTTTATCGACAAGCTGCCGAGCGAGGATTGCCTGATGCGATGTATTGTATAGCTCCATTTTATAAGAATGGAATTGTTGTTAGGAAAAATGAATCTCGTGGCGACGAATGGTTGCAGAGATTTAGACAAAAGGGAGGCATGTGTAGTATGCCAGATGTTGTTGCTCTTTTTAACCAAGGATTGAAACATCCTGAAAATTATGCCTTGATTCCTGGGAATAATGGCAATGCTGTAAATGAACTGGCTCAGAACAATGTAAATGTCAGTCAAAAAAATCCGGTAGTCAGCAATGTTACCATTGTGCAACAAGTGATTGAGTCGCCAACAAAACCAACATCATCCCAAAGTCCAAGTAATCCACCTGCTTCTCCTACAATAAAATCGGATGTGGATATGGAAATTCCACAAACCTCTCTAAATGATGAGAATACTTTTGCTTTGATAATCGCCAATGAGGAGTATCAAAGTGTAGTTAAAGTGCCGAATGCCTTGAATGATGGAAACGTATTCGCCGAGTATTGTGAGAAATCTTTGGGAATACCTAAAAGTAACATTCATGTTGTATTAAATGCTACTTTAAACAATATCAAGCGAGAGCTAAATCTGATGAAAAAAATTGCCACTGCCTATAAAGGAAAAGGGAAATTTATTGTTTATTATGCAGGACATGGATTGCCTGATGAATCAACGAGGAATGCTTATTTGGTACCTATTGATGGTTATGGTTCTGATATGACGACTTGTTATAGTTTGGGTGATTTGTATAGTTTGTTAGGACAGATGCCTGCTTCACAAGTTATAGTACTGTTGGATGCTTGTTTCTCAGGTTCAGTACGTGGTGATGGTATGCTTGCTTCGGCTCGTGGTGTAGCTATCAAAGCCAAGGCTGGTGTTCCAAAAGGAAAGATGGTTGTACTTTCTGCTGCCCAAGGAGATGAGACTGCTTATCCTTATAAGGAGCAAGGACATGGTTTGTTTACATATTATTTGTTGAAGAAACTAAAGGAGACCAAAGGCTCTACGAACCTTGGTGATTTGTTTTCTTATATAAAAGACAACGTTACCAAAAAGTCGCTTGTCGTAAATGGTAAGCAACAAACGCCATCTGCCAGTTCTTCTTCTGTCGTTGCTGATAGTTGGAAAAGTTGGAACTTAAAATAACTTGTTATGAACGGTAATCTTTTCAAAATCATGGTCATCATCGGAGCAAGTTCTTTTGTTCCGATGATTTCTTTTGCCCAAACAGATGATTTCAAATCTCAGTATGAGGCATTTAAGCAGCAAGTAAAGAAAGAATATGTTGATTTTCGTGCTAAATGTAATGCCGAATATGCTGAATTTATGAAAAAGGCATGGAAAGAGTATAAAACACTCCCTGCTATACCTCGCCCAAAGGATGAAACTGTTCCTCCTACTGTTTTTCCCAAGGGAAATGAAGATAAACCTATCAAGGACAAGGAGATAACAATCCAGAACATTGTTGAGCCTATTTCACCAGCTCCACAGCCTTTGCCTGTTTCTCCTATTTATGAAAATAAAGAAGATGAGAACGAGAATTTTACTTTCCAATACTGTGGGACTGATTGCACGATTCGTATTCCGAAATCATTGAATGTAAGTATTGAAAAGTGTGATAATGGAGAGTTGGCTGATGCTTGGACTGTTCTTTCCGAAAATAAACTCAACAATACCATCAGGGATTTCTTGGAACTAAGAATAAAGCTACATCTTTGTGATTGGGCGTATTTGAATGTCATCGATACCTTTGCCAAGAATTGTTATGGACAGGGTAATAAAGCAACGATAGTCGCTGCTTATATCTATTGCCAAAGTGGATATAAGATGAGATTGGGGCGCAATGGCGACAAGTTATATCTTTTATTTGGTACCAAGCATGGTATTTATGATATGTCTTACTTGGTCATTGATGGAATAAATTATTATCCACTTGAAACCAATGTATCAAAGATGGAGATATGTGATTATACTTTCCCAAAGGAACAATCACTTTCTCTATATATTCCAGAAAACCAGTTGTTTGCTTACCAAGCTACGCCCATTAGAACTCTTTCTTCCAAGAAGTATAAGGATATGAGTGTGATTGTTCAGGTAAACAAGAATCTTATTGATTTCTATAACACTTATCCTACTTCGGAAATTGACAACGATTTCATGACAAGATGGGCTATGTATGCTAACACTCCTATGGAGCAAGAAGTAAGGGAACAGTTATATCCTGTTTTAAAGGAGAAAATCGTAGGGTTGAATGAACTTGATGCAGCCAATAAAATATTGAACTGGGTGCAAACGGCTTTTGAATATGAATATGATGATAAAGTATGGGGACATGACCGTGCTTTCTTTGCAGAAGAAACTCTCTTTTATCCATATTGTGACTGTGAGGACAGGGCAATTTTCTTTACACGACTTGTTAGAGATTTGTTAGGTTTGAAGTGCATTTTGGTCTTTTACCCGGGTCATTTAGCATCCGCTGTTCACTTTAACCAACAAAGCAATGGTGATTATATTTCCTTGAATGGAGATAAATTTGTTATTTGTGACCCTACTTTCATAGGGGCGCCTGTCGGCTTGACTATGATTGGTATGGATAATGAAACAGCAAATGTCATCTTATTGAAATAGGCTGTGCTATATATGGCACAGCCTATTTATAAAGTTATTGTCAGTTCGTGATGCCTCCACTGTCATCTCTCAATCTTTTATCTTATTTTTCTAATAACAGATTTTATACATTTTAGTTCGACTAAAAGCTTATTTTCAAAATACAACTAGTCTACTTTCCATTTCCCTCCGTTTCGCGAACCACCAATACGAGTTATTTTACCGGCCAGTTTTAGTTTCTTGATATGATAAGAAACACCATCTTCCGTAATTCCACATATGGAAGCTATATCCTTTGCGGTTATTTTTGGGTTTTTATGAATTAACTTGAGAATAGTTTCCGTAGTAGTTTCCGTAGTAGTTTCCGTAGTGACAGTGGAAGTTTCCGTAGTAGTTTCCGTAATTATCGGTCGAGTTTCCGTAGCAGCGATGATGTTATTTCCAAAAATTAAGCAAGTCTCAATCCTGTCAGGATTGTTCTTTTCCTCAACCACAGGTATGCTCCAGCCATTGTCCTTCCACCCTTTGACTATCACATCCGCACCAGAACCACCTTTCTCACCAATACCCAGAAAGACAAACATCTTTTGGATAATAGGATTTCGGCACACACTATGTCCACCTTCATAATATTCTTCCATGCTGATGAGCATAGTGCCAGGATTTGACAATACTATGCGGTCAAAGTATCTATCAATAACAATATTACCCCTAACCGTATATGCAGCATGAATCAAGCTGTTAGCAAAAGCCTCGCGTAGAGCGATGTGAGCTGTGGTTGTATTGTTTCTCATTTGGTTATTGTCAAGACTGAAAGGAATGGGCAAAGAATGTTGCAGCAATGGTAAAACACGAGTGAAGAACTGATAGATATTGGCCTCCCATGTTCCATCTGGGTAAATGCGGTTTGTCCAACGTATTTGAGGATCATCGCTCAAGTGCTCACGATAATCGGGAAAAAACTCTTGGCAACATTCAGGATCTGTGATACTATTCGTTTTTCCAAACATCAGCATGCCTGCAACTGTAAAGCCTTCTGTCGATGTGGCACGATCCTTACGATAGGCACCTATATTTTCCAGAAATTGTTTGTCATCAACCTCTGTCCAAGGATGGTTCTCATGCTTTATGTCGTATGCACGTCGGTATTGATGCAGGGTCGGTAGGTCAATATCATTAATGGAATAACCTCGCAATATGCGAGAGTCGACAGATGCCCTCATATTATTAGCATCTGAATACATCTGCTTGACTTCATCATCGGAACAAAGGAAATCTCCCTCGTCCCTCCGCTTATAGGTATGTCCAAATGGTGTTAATGTGAGATGTATAGGGCGTAAATCATATTGGGCACGAGGTATTCTAAAAGCAAGCAGATACTGTCCTCCATCAGTCTTTATTTCTTCTATGTCGCTCTCAACCAATAGCGGAATATTTACACATGACTTATTATGTGCGTCATCCCAAAATTGTTTCCTGTATTTTGCTATTTGTTCTTCCGAAAGACCATCTGGTGTGAATTTATGGTTCTTCTCTTTCACTCCCAGTACTATCGTGCCGCCATTTGTATTGGCCAAGGCTGAGAAAGAACGCCAAAATTCCACTTTAGGGAAACCTCCTGCGGCAGACTTATATTCCACCTCAGAGTTTTCTTTCAGGTTAAGTTTCAAATGTATTTGTTCTGCTATATTCATATTATTCTGATTTCATGATTTGACTTTTTCCGAGGTTAGAATAAAACCGGCAGACTTTTCCTTTAGGGATAGTCATAATTTAACTACAAAAATAAAGTTTTATTCTCAGACAAAAGAATTTTAGGGACAAAATCTTCCGATTTGGCCCTAAAATAATTTAAATAGTGTCTATTTATAAAGTTATAGTTAGTTCGTGATGACTCCACTGTCGTCAGTAGGATTTTGAGTTAATGTTCCTGGATAAGAATTGATGGCATTCTGAGGAATGTAATAAACAACTCTATAGTCTGTCGCAGGAATGTCCTCAAACTGGTTGTGTGGACCAGGATAATGACGAGTGAGTGATTTGCCATTGCGGAATACATCATAACTACGCTCTGCTTGGAAAGCTAACTCCAACTGGCGCTCCTTGTCAATCCTTTCACCAGCATTGGTGGCATCCAAAGATGGGTAGCCTGCTCCAGGAATGGAGCGTTCTCGAATTGTGTTTAAGTCAATTCTTGCCTTCTCATATTCACCTAACTTGGCGTATGCCTCAGCACGGTTCAAGTATATCTCACCAAGACGACTGATGATAGGGGAGTACAAATGAGACTCTTCACCACCCTGACGAGAACACTTGGTCATGTAGAACTGGGGATATTCTCGAGGTGCTGCGATGAAGTAGTCGATTAAACCTGTATATTCTGTGCCTTTGTAAGTAATCTTATAGATGCCTTGGGCAGCATCAACAGGAGTCAAAGGATATACGGTTCCCTCTTTGTCGACACAATTAATGGTGCTGCCAACGTGCTTGGTCTCCAATTGGAGGTAGTTTAATCGTTCCTCACCTTTCGTGTTCTTAGTTGAGTATACAAAGCGTAAAACCTCTTGGTTATCTTCTCTATAAGTAGGTTCAATGCAAGCAGCACGGGCATCAACAATCTTTTGATGACCTGGACGCCAATCATTGCGACCCGTCTCATTTAGCAAGTCGATGTATTTTTGGCTGACGTACATTTCGCTAAAGCCCATTCCACCAATTAGGGCATACATACCACCAATGCCATAGTAATGGGCGAAACCAGAATACTCTGAAGCTACACGCTTGATAACGAAAATAGTCTCTTTGTTCTTTTCAGGCTCAAAGGTGTTATATTTCATAAAATCTTCACGTGGTAGAAGTTTGTATTTACCAGAGGAAATGACCTTATTGGCATATTCAACGGCTAACTTAGCATACTGTTGATTAGGTTTCTCGTAAGTGCCACTCATGTAGAGGTAAACACGAGACAACATGGCTTGCGCAGCTTCCTTTGAAGCGTATGCACAACCATTGTTGATGGTCATCAAAGACTCTGCTTTTTTCAAATCATCAATAGCTTGCTTATAAGTTTCTTCTACAGTAGCACGGTCTGGCAAGTGAAGGTCTTCCAGTATATTATCAGGAGTGCCATTTACAATAGGTACACCTAAGTTCTTGTTTGGAGCCTGGAAGTAAGGTCGACCATAAGCCCTGCATAAATAGAAATACAGCATACCACGAATATAATAGCATTCGCCCAACTGATTGTCGATTTTAGCGTTTTGTCCCTCTTTTATCATCTTCATGATATTGGAGGATTGCGCGATAGCTTTGTAAGCACAATCCCAAAAACTCTGGAGACGATAGTTGTTGGGAGTTCTGGCATAGGAAATGAACTCATAGAAAGCATCGGTGGAAGAACCACGAATCATCATGTTGTCGCCTGCATATTCACCACAACGGTGCATAGGGTCTGACCATATTTTCAACTGTGCGTACACACCTTTCATCAAAATGTCAAGATTCTCGTCTGGGTTGTCTATTACTTGTTTTGAAGACATCTGATCAGACGGAAGGCGCTCAATATCACACGCTGTCAATGTTGCGCAGATTAATATCAATGTAAGTATCTTTTTCATAATTGTATCTTTTTAGAAAGTAAGATTTACACCTAGTATGAATTTACGTACCATAGGATAAGTAGAAATACCACTGGTGCTTAAAACACCGCCATTGCCAGCGGGAAGTTCAGGGTCTACACCAGAGTAATTGTTGATGGTGAAAATATTTTCTCCACTCAAAGATATGTGAAGGTTTTGAATGCCGTATCTTTGGAGATTGATGTTATAGCCAAGGGTCAAGGAACGGAGTTTGAGATAGTCGTTGCTTTCCAAATAACGTGAAGAAGCAAGATTTCCTTTATCTTGATTATTGAACAGTGCTCTTGGATGGGTAGCAATGTCACCCTCTTTTTCCCAGCGAGTCCACCCCTTTTGAAGTCTCATTTGGTTGTGGTCGCCAGAATATGCACCATCTGAGTCTAATTCCTGACGAAAATAACTGTATACTTGTCCTCCAAGCGAATAACCGAAATTGGCTTGCAAGTCGAACTTCTTGTAGGTAAGGTTAGTTGAGATACTACCATAGAGGTCTGGAGAAGCCTTACCACATTTATAGTATTTTGCTTTGGCATATTGGGAAGTAGTGACCTTATTGCCATGTTCATCGTTCATGTACCACATTGGTTTACCATCCTTAGGATTAACGCCAGCCCATTCCTTTACATAATAGGTATCTACGGGTTCACCAATCTCTAAAATGCGGTTAGCTGTTCCTGCAATACCGCTACCATCACCAATAATAACGGGTCTTACAACGTAGTTGCCATTTTTGTCAATCTGTTTGTATAAGTCACGTAATTCGTTGGTATTGTGACTTATGTTGACATCCATGCTCCATGTCAAGTTCTTGTTGCGGATAATATCACCACCAATGGCCACTTCAATACCAGTGTTACGCATTTTTCCGATGTTTCTCCAAATACTGGTAATACCCGTCAAGCCACTTATGGGTACAGAATAAAGAATGTTGCTTGTATTCTTGATATAGTAGTCGACTGTTGTGTGAATACGGTTATTGAAAAAAGATGCATCTATACCAATGCCAGTACTATAAGTCTTTTCCCATGTTAAGTCCTTGTTTCCTATTTGAGATATCAAGGCTCCGGGTATTCCATTGTAGTTTACATTTACTGAATAAAGCGAGTAAGAAGGATAGAGTGCTGTTGGCACATTGCCTACGGAACCGAAAGAGGTACGGAGTTTTAGGATGTTTACCCAAGAGGCTTTAAACCACTTCTCCCGATTAATGTTCCATCCTGCGCTCACTGAGAAGAAGCTACCATAGCGATTGTTGACACCAAAGTTGGAGCGACCATCACGGCGCCAAGAAAATTCTGCAAGATATCTGTCATCATAGGAATATTTCCACTGCGTGAAATAAGATTGTTTAGCCCATCCCGAAGGAGCTCCGCTGGCAGCTTCTGGTTTAGCTGTGGCATTGAAATTGTCAAATCCAGCTACGAGACCTGTGGCAGATGTATTAATGACATCTTGTTTGTAGTCGTTGAATTCGTGTGCCAAAATACCAGTAACAGAGTGCTTGCCAAAAGTTTTTTTGAAATGTAATATCTGGTTAGAGTAACGGCGTCCCCAATTCAATCGATATTCACCGACACGACCATTTTTTTCTTCACCTGAACTGGAACGGGGGTCTACATAAGAATGAGAAGTATAATAACCATAACGATAGCTGTTGGAAGAGGTAAACGATAGCCAATCGTTGAACTTGATGGTAAAGTCGAGTCCTGCAATCAACTCATGTGATTCACTCTTATCATAATCCCATTGTAAATCGATAAGATAATTGGTTGCTTTGCTATTTACCCATCCAGAATAACGGTGGGGTACCAATTTCCCATCTTTGTCGTATGGACTGTCCCATGGCATCATGGTATACATGCTACCGACCGCATACTGGCGATCTTCTATATAACGGATAGAACCTCTTGCTGATGGTGTGATAGTGAGCCATTTCAATGGTTGGAATGTTGTCGCTAAACGAGCAACATAACGGTTATAATTATAACCTTTCACTGCACCTTCTTCATTATAATAGCCAAGAGAGCATATGGATTGTAGTTTATTGTCTCCACCAGAAATGGATAAATTATAGTCCTGAGTATTACCTGTTTTCTTGGCTAGTTCGAACCAGTCAAAGTTTTGATTGCGTAAATCAGGAGTCCATAATGGGAAGTTTAGAACTTCGGCATTCTGAAAAGCAGCGTAATAGTCGTAATATTCTGCGCCGTTCATCATTTCCAAATGACCGCGACTGAGGGTATTAATGCCAGCCTTGGTATTGATGTTGATGGAAAGTTTACCCTTTTGAGCTTTTTTGGTAGTTACGACAATTACTCCATTGGCACCTTCGGAACCATAGATGGCAGTAGATGCAGCATCTTTTAATACTGTAATACTTTCAATGTCTGTAGGATTTAACTGCCCAATGCCACTACCGAAGATAACGCCATCAATAACCCACAATGGACCAGTTCCGCCATTGAGGGAGGTCTTTCCACGAATAACTACGGTACCTCTAGAACCAGGAGAGCCATCGCCTGGTGCAACAAAGACACCAGGTACTTTGCCATTAAGCATATTCTCTACTGAAAGAGTAGCAAGATCTTTCAGTTTCTCGCCTTTGATGTTTGTCATTGCTCCTGTCAAACTTTCCTTACGTTGAGTTCCATAGCCAACAACAATGACTTCATCCAAATCCTTGCTCTTTTCTATTAAAGTAACATCAAGAGTTCTTCCTCTCCATACGATTTCCATAGGTTCATAACCTATGTAACTAATACAGATAATTTGTCCCCGTTGTACATCGGCAAGTACAAATTTGCCATTGATGTCAGAAACAGTACCTCCCTCTTTACCTTTAATTGTTACTGTTGCTCCAATGATAGGTTCACCAGAAAGATCTTTAATAGTACCAGAACATTGTTCTTTTTTAGATTGATTGGTTTCCAAGATGTTTTCTCCATACGCATGGTGTGGAGTTACTCCGAAAGCCAGTAGTAATAGAATTACTGTTAGTAGTTTCTTTGACATAAGATAATAGGTTTTAAATGGTAAATTATTATACTTTTAATATATGTTAGGTTATTGCTTTTTATACGTTGAGTTTTTGCAATGATACGATATTTTTAGCAATCTTATTAATCATTGTATAATGGCAGAATTCCTTTTTAAATATTTTTTATTATATTTATGAAAAATACAATAAAAAGGTGGATGTCATACAAGTAATCTTGTGACATCCACCTCTTTGTGGAAATATCTATGGAATGTTAGTTCTTTATGCGCAAGAACTTATCTACCATCATCAGGTTGTTTATCTTGAACGTAGGCTTGCATCCTTTCTTTGCCTTGAACTTGATGCTAAAGAGAGGCTTGCTACCTTCTATATATTTCTGTTCACCAATGTTGACAAAGGTAGGATAAAGCACTTTCGTGCCATCTGAATGTAGGCGATCCTTGGTTATATTCTCCATCTGGAGCATATTCAAAGGAGTTACTCCTATATATTCAAAATCTTCCGCATTGTATGGCAGAGCAAAACTAAGGGCATTGAGAGAAATAAGATCCTTGCCAATTACATTTAATGTGACAATATCACCAGCTTTACAAACTTTTTTATCGGATGTTAGTGTGATACTTCCGTTGACCTGTGGAATATCTTTGCTGCTTACTCCACTATTAAGTTGAGTTGCTACAACAGAGATGTCATAGGCATCAATCAAGCCATTGCAGTTGATGTCGCCATTGCTGACATAGCCTTCAAAATCCTTGTCACCCTTGCGCAAACCGCAGTAGTTCATGTAAGAGGTAAAATCATCCTCGTCAATTTTGTTGTCGTTATTGATGTCACCTGTTTTTTGGATACGACTTCCTGGAACTTTGAATATATACATCTCGGCACCAGAGCCTTGACCGCCATTGGTTGCCTCGACGCCAATCTTGACATATTGAGCCTCTGGAGTGTCCTTAAATGTATAAGTCTTGGTGGCGTAATCACTTTCCCAGTCAAATTTTCCATTCTCAGTCCAATTGATACCATCCATACTTGTGGATATGGTTCCTTTTAAGAGTTGTCCATGACCATGACCTTCCTTGGTTGGCAAATAGTTCATCTTGTCAAGTTTAGCAATGCCGTGCAAATTGAGGGTAATGTCGAATGGTAATGCATCTTTATTATAATAGTCGGTATGCCAGAAGTCTTTCTCGTTGAAGTCGAACATATTACTGATGTCAAGACCATCCCAGTCAGTTGTGGAAATCTTAGCAGTAATATTATGGATAGCTTCATCAAGAGGATTTTTGAAAGTACGTCCCTTGAGTGATGTCCATTCAGATACACCATCTTTGTTGACAGCTCTTATCAGGATGTCATAATCGGTTTCTGGTTTCAAATCTTCTATGGTAAACTCATAGCCACGGATGGTGGAGTAAAGCATACCGTTGGCTTGAATTTCATAATAATCAGCCGTAGCTTGTTTGTCCCAAGCAAGGGAAAGAGTAAATGCCTTATTTGTGGCGGATTTTTCTATAAGATGAGCCTGTGGGGCATTTAGGCTTCCTATAGATTTGAGCAAAGCATCGCTATTATCGAATGAATAGCCATCCATGCGAACTTCTACGCTATTGGCAGTAATATCTGTTTTTTCCAAATGAACATATACCATTGGGTTCTTATGAATGTCCATTTTCTCAAAGTCGCTACCTTTGGTAGCAAAGCGATTGAGTTGTGGGGCTTTGTCATAGAACCATGTGTTGGCTTGCTGATTGAAATCATTGATAGAGTTAGCTTCTTTTAATTTCACAGTTTTCCCACCAATCTTGGCAGATAACTTCTTAGGCTTCCGAGCAACATTAATGCGGAGTTCAGTAGATTGGTTCTTTTCCATACCCTTAAAATAACCTGTTGTCTTGTCGATAGACATGACGAGACGAGCCTTATTGAGTGAGGAGTGGATATGGGTATTGGCACTTTCACCACTTTGATAAAGCTGGGTGACTCCATCGTCATCGTAAAGGTTATAATCTGATTCACCGTATGGATAGAACTCAAAGATGCGTTTGCTCTTGTCAATTTGCGAAACATTATTGTTGGGATTGACAAGAGGGATGATTGTCCCTCTCTTTACGAATACAGGCAGTTTCCAGAATGGTGCATCAAATTCATTGATGATTTTTCCACCTTGGTAAACGTTACCGTTGAAGAAATCTATCCATTCTCCCTTAGGCAAATAAATATTGTTGCGAATGTCGTTACCATCCTTGTCAGCTTTCGTCTCCTTATAAATTGGAGCTACGAGAAAATCATCGCCACACAAGAATTGGTATCTGGTCGCTGTTCCTAAGGTGTAAGGATTAGGGTCGTCCAAAAACATCGCCCTCATAAGAGGCTTGCCTTTTATAGCTTCGTGAGCTGCTGTATATATATAAGGTATAAGCTCAGATTTCAGCTTGAGATACCAGCGATTAACAGAAGTGGTAGGTTCACCAAGGCTGAAAGGATATTTCGGTGTAGCTCCCCATCCATCCATATTCAATCCCATTGCGGTAAATGTCTTCCACTCAAATTCACGCATATTGACGATAGGATTATTACCGCCAAAGATGCCATCAAGATCGGATGTGATATTTGACATTCCAGATAATCCTGCACCGATGAAAGTTGGGATGTGGAAACGAATGTATTCCCAATCACCACCAGTTTGGTCGCCTGACCAAATGGAAGCATAACGCTGTGTTCCTGCCCATCCGTCAAGAGAAATGATGAAAGGACGAGCATTGTTGCCATAGCGTGGCATGATTTGTGCTACATCGCTTACACCATTGAGCCCGAAAGAATAACCATCACCAACCCAAGCAACATCAGTCTTGAGTACTCTTACTCCTGCGTCCCCAACCTCTTTGACAATATCGCGTTGCAATAAAGGTTCTATGCCAGGTTTAGGATGTAGGTCTGATTGTGTCCAAAGTCCAATTTCTACACCATGTTTGCGAGCATAGTCGCCAAATGCTTTTAGGTTTTGGATATTGCCATCGAGTGTGGAATCTTGACCATATCCTGCGCCATATCCATCGTTAGGCAAAAACCATCCCAATGGCATATCGTACTTGATGTATCTGTCAATGGCTGCACGCGCAGAGAACTGGTAATTGTTTTTCTCGCCGTTCAATGACTCTTTCGTGCCAGTCTTGTCACTGGCGCTTTCCACGTATTTCTTGCCATCCTCAAAGAGAATAGCACGACCTTGTGTTGACTCTTTCCAGTAATCACGGTTGTAGGCATTGAGATGACCTTCATAGAAACCAAATTTAGGTAGCAAGACAGGGTTGCCCGTAAGTTGGTAATAGCTATTAAGTAAATCTGTGGGCTTTTCACCAACCATGAAGAATACATCAAGGTTATTAGCCTCATGAGTAAGTTTAATGGTGTCTTCCTTGTCTGCCCCGAAGTCATAATATCCAGGTTTGAAAGTATACCACATGAAGCCATAGCCAGCTGTAGACCAATAGAATGGAGCAGGAGAGGCAACGCCACCATCAACCCAGTTGTTGGTGTTTACAATTTCTATTTTCTCACCTTTATGAGAGAAACGACCATTTTGTACACCGCCTCCGAAATAGTATTCGTCTGAATTCTCATGCAAGGAGAGTGTTACTTTGTCATTGGCAAACAAGGCTGGTGTGCTCTCTTCCGCCACGATTTTTCCATTCTTAGTGTTGATGATCTTAAATAGTGCGGAAGTTTTATTGAAAACAACTTGCACTTGTCCAGTAGAGAGGGTAACCTCGTTGTCATTTTCAAGGATGTCGAGTTTTTCTACCTTGGTACGAGGATTGTCTGTGAGGATGCGAGCTATAGGCTTAGCCTCAGGGTCTTTCATCACTCCGTCATTGTGGTCTTCAAAGATGCGGAAAACATGGTTTCCGTAGAAGTCTACTGTCACACGATGATTGAAAGAGAAAGTCAATTCAACGGTAGTCGGATTGATTCTCTTAATTCTCATCTTTTCTGTCTTTGTGTTCTGCATGGTAGCTGCAGAAAGTGTGGCTGCGGCTTTCGCCACCGTGGCACATAAGGCCATTGGCAGAACCAAAGTCGCAACCATTACTTTTCCAAAAGGAATAGTTTGCAGTCTTTTTTTCATGGTTGTTTGTTAATTATACATAAGTTTCCAAAAACTTTAATGTACCTTCAACCTTCAAAGTCTTAGTGGAAGCAGGGATAACGATGCTTTCGCCACCTTGAAGGGTGATTTCGTTGCCCTCGTTGTCGGTGATGTTAGCTTTGCCTTTCAAGCCGATGAGGATAACGAAGCTGTCGAGTTCAGAGTAATCGAGAGTCATAGGCTCATCGATGTCGTATATTGCAGTGTTGAAGAATGGGCATTGTACTATGCTTACGCCTTGATTCTTGGTAGGAACGTATTCCTGACGGTAATTAGGCAAAACGGTATAGTCTATACATTCAGCAGCTTCCTTGGTATGGAGCTGACGGTAATTTCCATCCTTGTCTTTACGCTTGAAGTCGTAGATGCGGTAAGTAACATCACTGGTTTGCTGGATTTCCGCAACGAAACAGCCTGTACCGATGGCATGGATACGACCTGCTGGAATGAAGAAGCAATCATCTTCCTTTACTTTATACTGGGCGAGTGCATCGGTGATGGTATCGTTTTCTACCATTTCCTTATATTGCTCAGGAGTGATTTGCATCTTCAAGCCATTATAGAGTTTGGCATCTGGCTCACATGGGAGCGCATACCACATTTCAGTTTTGCCACGTTCTTTACCTTGCTTGTGGGCAATCTCATCGTTAGGGTGTACTTGGATAGAGAGATCGCGGTTTGCATCGATAAACTTGATGAGCAATGGGAACTCATTGCCAAAACGTTTATAGTTCTCAACGCCAAGAAAGCTATCTTTCAGTTCAGCAACAACTTCATTGAGATTTTTACCCTTGAACTCACCATCGGCAACGATAGATTCATTGCCTTTTACACCAGAGATTTCCCAGCTCTCACCAACATTCTCTTGTTGGATGTCAAGATGTTTGAATGCGATGATTTTATTGCCACCCCAGATGGTGGACTTCAATAGTGGTTGAAATTTTAAAGGTTTCATATTGCTAATTTTTTAGTTGATAAATTATTTATGTTTAATTATAATGTTCTTTTTTAATTCTCTTTCCAAAAGGCAGGGGTGAAGATGACCAGTACGGTGAATATCTCCAGACGGCCGATAAGCATCATCAAAGAGCACATCCATTTTGCCATGACAGGTAACTGGCTCCATGACATGGTTGGTCCAATCTCTAAACCAAGTGATGGTCCCACATTGCCCAGACTACTTAGGGTAATTGTGATAGCGTTGGTGCTGTCTACTCCCATTGCTATCATCGTGAATGAGATGACAAGGCACAATATCAAGTAGATGACCAAGAAAGAAAGCAATGTCACTCGCTTTTGCAATGGTACATTTACTCCGTCTACCTTCAATGGTAACACTGCATTAGGATGTAGGATCTGCCGAAACTCATTTTTGACAACTCGTAACAGCATTACACCACGGATACATTTTAATCCACCACTGGTACTGCCAGAACAAGCACCGAAAAACATACAAACAGCCAAGATAACCCATGTGACGTGTGGCCATTGACCTGCATCGTCATTGAAAAGACCTGTGGTCGTGATGAATGAAACCACTTGAAAGACGGAACTTCTAAAAGCGTGCTCCAAGTCATAATTACGCATGACGAGTAGTTCGAGCATGATAAACAAGGTGAAGATGGTAACCAAGAGCACATAGAACTTGAATTCAGAGTTCTTGAATAGGTCTTTCAACTTAAACTTGAATACGGCTGCATAAAGCAAGGTGAAGTTGACACCCGATAAGAACGTGAATAGCGTACAGGTATATTCGAGTGTTGGTGAATGAAAGAATTCCGTACTCGTGTTGTGAGTAGAAAATCCACCTGTGGCAGTTGTCGTCATGGAGTAATTGATGCTATCGAAGATATCCATTCCTCCTAAGTAATAGGATACGCTACAAGCGATGGTGAGTATGAGGTAGACACTCCAAATCCATTTGGCACCAGTAGAAAGACGAGGATGCAGTTTCGTCTTGATAGGTCCTGTGGCTTCTGCTGCGAATACTCTTGTGGAACCGCCTACCAGCGATGGCAGCAAGGCAATGGTGAAGAATACAATGCCCAAGCCACCGATCCATTGGGTAATGGTGCGCCAGAACAAGACACCATGTGGGAGTGCTTCTACATTATCAATAATCGTTGCTCCTGTAGTGGTAAAGCCCGACATAGTTTCAAAATAGGCATCGGTAAAACTATTTAGATAACCACTTATCAAGAAAGGTAGTGTTCCGAAAAGACTGAATATGACCCATGCTAACGATACAACTAAATAAGCATCGCGGCGTGACATGGAATTGTCGGCATTATGCCCTTTCCATTTCAAGATGAGTCCACATCCTATGGTAACAAGGATGGATACCAAGAAAGCGAACTCGTCATCTTCTTGATAGAACAAAGATATGCCCAAGCTGCACAGCATGAATACAGCTTCGAGAAACAGTAACTGTCCTAATATCTTACAAATCAGCTTTTGATTTATCATGCCTTTTGTCGTTTAATCTTCCCTTGATGAGTTTTTATATAAAATACTTCTCTATCTTTTTCATGTTAGTATTGTGACAGAAAACCATTACAGAGTCGCCTGCTTCAATCTGGGTGTTACCAGATACAAGCATACCCTCGTTATTACGGACAAGTCCACCAATGGTTACTCCGATAGGCATACCGAGCTCCTTTACAGGTTTCTTGGTAACCTTGGAACCTTCTTTAGCTATGAACTCTGCCACATCTGCATTGGCATTCATAAGGAAACGTACGTTCATGACATCTGCATCGAGCATCATTTGGTAGATATAGCTGGCAGCAATCATCTTTTTGTTGATAATAGTACCGATGTCTAAGCTTTCCGCCATACTTACATAGTCTACGTTTTCCACCATAGCTACAGTCTTTCTCACGCCCATTCGCTTGGCAGTAAGACAAGCCAAGATATTAGTCTCTGTATTGCCAGTAAGAGCAACGAAAGCCTGTGTGCTTCGAATACCTTCTTCTACGAGGAGTGGAATATCTCTACCATCGCCATGAATAATGAGAGTCTTGTTTTCGTCGAGTATATCGTTCAAATACTCGCATCGGTTCTCATCGCGTTCTATGATTTTGCACTCCATGTATTCAGGCATCTTCTTGACAGCTCTGACGGCTGTGCGACCACCTCCCATGACCATAACATTCTTGACATCAACGTAATGTTCTTTACCAACAATCTTACGTACATAAGGTATATAGTTACGAGTAGTCATAAAGTAAGCCAAGTCGTAGAGCTTTAATTCATCGTTACCGCCAGGGATGATGGTATCATCCCCTCGTTTGATAGCCACGACATGGTAAGGATCATTTGGGCCACTGATGTTCTTGAGCGGCTCATTTAAGATCTCACAGGTCTCTCGTAGTTTTATGCCGAGCATGACAAGGGCACCATCATGGACATCCCATCTTTGGCGCACCCAACTCATCTTTAGACCGTTATTAATATCAACGGCTGCAAGCATCTCTGGATAGATAAGTTTGCTGACACCCAGTTTATTAAAGAATTCCTGTGCTTGTGGAGCCATGTACTCAGGATTGTCCACTTTAGCTACAGTTCGTTTAGCACCAAGGTTCTTGGCAAGGATACAAGCTGTGATATTGGTACTTTCTACGGGGGTAACGGCGATGAATAGGTCGGTGTCCTCTATACTTGCTTCCTTGAGGGTTCTTAAACTGGTAGGTTGCCCTGTTAAGGTCAGCAAGTCATAGTCCGACCCTATGCTGGCAAGTCTGTCTTCACTATCGTCAATGAGTGTGATGTCCTCTTTGCTTCGTGAGAGCAGTTTTGCCAAGTGGGTACCGATGGCGTATGCGCCAGCTATGATGATCTTCATAAATTACTCTCCTTTTATTGCATTCTTGATGGTTTCGGTGTCAAGTCCCACAATTTTGCGCAACTCGTCAATCTTGCCATGTTCTACAAATTTATCAGGTATTCCGAGACGTATGATATGAGGATTATGGTCATGGTCGTTCATCCATTCCATGATAGCTGTTCCGAATCCTCCGTTTCTTACCCCATCTTCGAGAGTGACAATGCGCTTGAATTTTTCTGCAACTTCTTCAAGGATGTTGTCATCAAGTGGTTTAAGAAAGCGCATATCATAATGGGCGATGTGTATGTCGCTCTCTTGTTCCATTTCAATGATAATTTTAGCCACATCATTTCCTATAGGACCGATGGTAAGTACTGCCACATCAGTACCATCGTGAAGTTTACGACCTGTTCCAACCTTTATTTCTTTCATCTCATTACGCCAGTTTGTAAGAACGCCACAGCCACGAGGATACCTGATGACAAAGCTACCATGGTCTGGGAGCTGGGCGGTGTACATAAGGTTGCGTAACTCATGTTCATCCATAGGTGATGCAATAGTAAGGTTTGGAATAGGCCGCAAAGCTGCCATGTCGAATACGCCATGATGGGTAGGTCCATCTTCGCCAACCAGTCCAGCTCTATCGAGACAGAGAACCACAGGCAAGTTGAGTATTGCCATATCGTGGATGATGTTATCGTAAGCTCGTTGGGCAAATGAACTATAAATATTACAGAAAGGAATAAGCCCGTCTTTAGCCATTCCGCCTGAGAAAGTAACGGCATGTCCCTCGGCGATGCCAACATCAAAGGTACGTTCAGGCATGGCTTTCATCATGATATTCATGGAACAGCCTGTGGGCATGGCAGGTGTTACACCTACTATCTTTGGGTTCTGCTTGGCAAGTTCTAATAGTGTCTCACCAAATACATTTTGGAACTTAGGAGGCTGATTGCTTGTGTCGGCAACCAAACGCTCTCCTGTTTCTGGGTCGAACTTACCTGGAGCATGCCAAATGGTAGCACTTTTCTCTGCAGGTTCATAGCCTTTACCCTTGGTTGTGTGAAGATGTAAGAGCTTAGGACCCTTCATATCTTTCAGTTGCTTCAATACCCTTACGATGTTCTTAACATCGTGTCCATCGAAAGGACCAAAGTATCGAATGTTCATGCCCTCAAAGATATTTTGCTGGTGACTGAGCGCAGACTTCAAGGCATTGTTGAGTCGTATGATACCTTTCCTGCGGTCGTCATTGAGATAGCCTTTTGAGTGCAACCATTGTGAAGCCTTGAAGCGAAGTTTGTTGTAGGTCTCATTAGTGTCAAGGTTGAGCAGATATTTCTCCATGCCACCTACGGCACGATCAATGCTCATGTCGTTATCATTGAGAATGATGAGCATATCGTTAGGAGTGCTGGATACATTGTTCAAGCCCTCGAAAGCAAGTCCTCCACTCATGGCACCATCGCCAATGACTGCCACTACATGGCGATTGTCATTGCCTGTCTTCTTGGCGGCTACAGCCATGCCAAGTGCCGCAGAAATCGAGTTGCTGGCATGTCCACAAGTAAATGTGTCATATTCACTTTCCAATGGCGTAGGAAAAGGACGGATGCCATGCAACTTGCGGTTGGTACAAAAGATGTCTCGACGTCCAGTCAATATCTTATGACCATACGCCTGGTGCCCAACATCCCACACGATGCGGTCGTAGGGTGTATTATATATATAATGTAGGGCCACCGTAATTTCCACTACACCGAGCGAAGAGGCAAAATGACCAGGGTTGATGGAAACCTCGTCGATGATGTCTTCTCTCAGTTCTTTACAAATTTGCGGCAACTGATCAATGCTAAGCTGTCGCAAATCCTCTGGATATTTTATCTTATTTAAGAGGCTAAACTTATTTATGTCCATGTGTTCAACGTGAATAACTATGCAAAGATAACCTTTTTTTGTCAATCTATACTATAAATGGCTTGATAATTTCTGTTTTTACGGAAATTCTTTGTAAATTTGCAGAAAATCTTAATAAAAACTTAGTAAATGAGAAAGAATATGATCCTTATGGGAGCCTTACTGATGGCAGCTACATCGGTGATGGCTCAGTCTAAAAATGGTGGCATTTCGGAGCAGATGCTTAATCAGATAGAAAAGAACCAGAAAGCAACTTCTTCCGACAAAGCTCTCTTTAATGCCATTGCCGCTAACAACATTGACGATTTGGTGAAAAATCATGCTAACGCAGCCCCTGTGGATACACACTTTAGTTTGGAAACCCCAAAGCAGAGCATCCACAATCAGAAAAGCAGTGGTCGATGCTGGATGTTCAGTGGACTGAATGTATTGCGTGCCAACTTTGCCAAAGCTAACAATGATGCTCGTGTAGTGGAGTTTTCGCAAGATTATCTTTTCTTTTATGACCAGTTAGAGAAGGCGAATTTGATGCTGCAAGGTGTTGTCGACAACGCTAAGTTGTCTATAGAGGATCCTAAGGTACAGTTCTTCTTCAAGAATCCGATTAATGATGGAGGAACTTTCTGTGGTGTTGCAGACTTGGCGGAGAAATATGGTCTTGTTCCTATGAGTGTGATGCCTGAAACTTATTCTAGTGAAAACACGAGTAAGATAAGTCGATTAATCTCAAGCAAGCTACGTGAATATGGATTGGAACTTCGCAAGATGGTGGCTTCTGGTAAGAATTCCAAATTGATTCAAGCTCGTAAAACGGAGATGCTGGGCACTATTTATCATATGTTGTCATTGACTCTCGGTGAACCCGTAAAGACTTTTACCTACGCTTTCCGTGATAAAGATGGTAATCAAGTGGGCGAGGTTAAGACCTATACCCCGAAAAGTTTCTATGAAGAAACAGTTGGTCATGGACTAAATGGTACTTTCATTATGGTGATGAACGATCCACGCCGTCCTTATCATAAGACATACGAAGTAGATTATGACCGTCATACTTACGATGGTCATAACTGGAAGTATCTCAACTTGCCGATGGAGGAGATTGCCAATCTTGCTATTGCAAGCATCAAGGATGGACACAAGATGTATTCCAGCTATGATGTGGGCAAGCAGTTGGATCGCAAACGTGGTTATCTTGATGTAGACAATTTTGATTATGGCTCTTTGTTTGGAGTAACGTTTCCTATGAGCAAGGCAGAGCGTATCAGTACATTCGACAGCGGCAGTACCCATGCCATGACCTTGACGGCAGTAGACCTCGATGCCCAGGGCAAGCCTATAAAGTGGAAAGTAGAGAACAGCTGGGGCACAAGTAATGGTTTCGATGGTTGTTTCATCATGACTAATCGATGGTTCAATGAGTATATGTTCCGTTTGGTAGTTAACAAAAAGTATGTCCCAGAGCAGTTGCTCAAGGAGTTTGACCAAAAAGCGACAATGCTGACGCCAGACGATCCTCTATTCCAACTGGAAGACTAAAAATATATAGGGAAAACCATGATGTATTTCCCATGAAAAGTATAATCCCTCCTATATAAATCTTTTTATAGGAGGGATTTATAATTATGTTTATTGTTTATGTTTCTGATAATATTCTAATCCCAGTTCTACGTTCTTTTTGAGTGCCTTGCTCGAATAAGTAGCTCCACTTATGCCATCCACTTGCAAATTGGCTGCTTTCTTTACATTTTTACCTTCAAACTTCTCCAACAATGCTTTCGCTTTGTTAAAGAATTGGGGTGTATCTTGGTTTTTCAGTGCCTCGATCTTTTGTATCTTGTTGTTCGTGATATAAATCTTGACAGGCGTTTGTCCTTTGAACCCACGTACATTTTTGCCCAGAAGTGTCGTATTGATGATGGTGGTCTTGCCTTCTTTGGTCATGATGTCGGAACCAGGCATTGCGCTCATTAACAGGGAACCTAAGCCCAGTGTTCCCAAGCAGGCTACCAAAAGGGTAGCTTTTAAGTTTAACTTTTTCATCTTTTAATCTTTTGTATAGTTACTAAAACAATCTTTTTATCTGTTAAGACTGTGTAAAAGTACAACTAATAATGTTAATTGTCATAAGAATTGCAAATATTTTGATATTATTTAGTATCTTTGCCACATGACTAAAGAGTTTTTAAACATATTATGCTTGAAAAAAACATCCGAGAGCGTATCATAGCTCTCATCAATAAAGAGGTGGTTCCTGCCATAGGATGTACGGAGCCAATGGCAGTGGCATTATGTACGGCCAAAGCTGCTACCTTGTTGGGCAAACGCCCTGAAAGTATCGAGGTGCTATTGAGCCCTAATATGCTCAAAAACGCAATGGGGGTGGGTATCCCCGGTACGGGAATGATCGGCTTGCCAATAGCAGTGTCGCTTGGTGCGCTTATTGGTAAGCCTGAATACGAGCTGGAAGTTCTCAAGGACTTGACTCCAGAGACTCTTGAGAAAGGAAAGCGTTACATAGAGGATGCAGACATTGACATCAAGTTAAAGAAAGACATTACCGAGAAATTGTATATTGAGGTGATTTGTAAAGCTGGTGATGATGTTGCTACTGCGGTGATTTCTGGCAGCCATACAAACTTCGTATTTGTAGAAAGAAATGGAGAGGTGATTGTAGATAAGCGAGGGCATAGTGCAACAGATTTAAAAGATGATGATATTCAGCTTAACTTGAAGATGGTCTATGATTTCGCGACTATGACTCCTGAGGATGAAATCAAGTTTATCTTAAAGACCAAAGAGTATAACATGAAAGCTGCCGAACTTTCAATCAAGGGTAATTATGGGCATTGTTTAGGTAAGACAATGGATCGCCCCTTGAGTCATGGTATCTTTGGCAATAGTATTTTCTCTCATATTATTTCTCGTACAGCTTCGGCTTGCGATGCTCGTATGGGTGGTGCGATGATACCAGTAATGAGCAATAGTGGTAGTGGCAACCAAGGCATTTGTGCCACTAATCCAGTATCGGTTTATGCTATTGAGAACGAGAATACAGAGGAGGAGTTGGTGCGTGCTTTGACTTTGAGCCATCTCACGGCTATTTATATAAAGCAGAGTCTCGGCAAATTGTCGGCTCTTTGTGGTTGTGTCGTTGCTTCCATAGGTAGCAGTTGTGGCATTACTTACTTAATGGGAGGTGACTACCGACGTATTTGTAGTTCTGTGAAGAATATGGTGGCTAACTTGACGGGCATGATATGTGACGGTGCCAAACCAAGTTGCGCCTTGAAGATTTCTTCGGGTGTCAGCACAGCTTTGCTTTCTGCTTTGTTGTCAATGGAGGGTAAATGTGTAACTTCGGCAGAGGGCATTGTTGACGATGATGTTGACCAATGTATCCGTAATTTGACTTCCATTGGAGCTGATGCTATGCGTACTACTGATGATATGGTGCTTGATATCATGACCCATAAGAGTTGCTGATTTTGTCGCTACTAGCGATCAACCCTCGTCGCTAATAGCGACCAAGCTCAATCGCTATTACCGATAACGCCTCATCGCTATTACCGATGCAGAACACCCCCTTAGAAGCCTATATTTACAAAAATAGGGTATGTCATAAATTATGGCATACCCTATTCTTTATTGTGATAGAGTCTTTGTTATACTAAAGTGGCAACAATGTCCTCACGAGTACCTGGCAACATATCGATGACAGGTATTTCTGGCATAGTATAGCAACCAGGTTGGAGGCGAAGCGAAGCACGAGCTACGTTGACTAATACCTGTGCAGTCAGAGCAGGGTTATTAATGCTCATGTTGAACTCGAAGCGTTGGTTCTGTGTCTTGCCAGACACACCTTTACGAACAAGGTTTACACCATGTCCCATATCCTTGACATCATCAACGGAAGCAACTGCAAATACGTGTGTCTCGTCATGGGCAAAGTATGGGTCAGCCTTGATTTCTGCCGTAACTTCCTCAAGAGTAGCACCATCTTCCAGCTCTACATAAACCATACGGCGGTGGATGCCCTCACCCAATGGAATTGTAACAGAGAGTGCTTCCTTTACGCCCTTCTTGCTACGAACGCAAACAGAGTGTCCCATACTCATACCAGGACCGAAATTAGTATATGTCAAACCTTTAGGAGCAAGACTTTCCATCAATACGCGTACGATAGAGTCTGAACCTGGGTCCCAACCAGCAGAGATAACGCTCACTTTACCAGCTTTCTTGCAGTTTTCCATCTGTTTGGTACGATAATCAAGAATGCTTGTATGAATATCGAAGCTATCTACGGTATTGATACCGAGGGCAACGATCTTCTCTGCATACTCAGGACAGCTACGAGTTGGAGTGGCGAGGATAGCAACGTCAACGTCTTTCAACTTGGTGATGTCGTCTACTACATCGTAGTCAGCAAGCTCTGCTGGCTTATTCTTGTCGCCTTGACGACGAACGATACCTGCAATCTCGAAATCTGGAGCAGCTTCGAGTGCTTCTACTGAAAATTTACCAATGTTGCCGTAACCTACTACGGCTGCTCTAATCTTTTTCATTTCTTTTATCTTGTTGTTAGTTTATACCATCTAATTCTTGATTAGATTTCGTCTTATTATCATATTCGCTTGCAAAAGTATATTTTTTCTTTGAAATACGTGGCATTTTAATATATTTTTTACTCAAGAAAGTTGCGCCAACTTACGAAATCATATTTAGTAGGTATGTTTTTCAAGAATATTGTAAGCATTTGTTTGGTGAATTAGAAATATTATCGTAAATTTGCAACGAAGAATTGTATGTATTTAATAATAATGTAGATTGCTATCATGATAGAATATATTAGAGGCGAATTGGCTGATTTAACTCCAGCTTTGGCTGTTGTTGAGACGGCAGGGGTGGGGTATGGACTGAATATTTCATTGAATACTTACACTGCCATCCAAGGAAAGAAAGAGGTGAAACTCTATGTCCATGAGGTGCTGGTGGCTGGAGGAAGAGATGATTCTTTCACGCTCTTTGGCTTTGCCTCTAAGCAAGAGCGTGAGCTTTATCGCTTGCTAATCACTGTTTCAGGCGTGGGCGCCAATACCGCAAGGATGATACTTTCATCCATGTCGCCTAATGAGCTATGTTCGGTTATTTCAACAGGCAATGACAAAATGCTCAAAGGCGTGAAAGGCATTGGGTTGAAGACGGCTCAACGTATCATCATTGACTTAAAGGATAAGATTGTAAGTTTAGGCATCGCAGAGGAATTGCCAGCGAATGGTGGTAATGTGACAATGGTAAACAATGATGTGAAGGATGAGGCTGTTAGTGCGTTGACAATGCTTGGCTTCTCGCCAGCTCCATCGGCTAAGGTTGTTATTGAGATATTGAAGGCACAGCCAGACTTGGCAGTCGAACAGGTTATTAAGATAGCTTTAAAGCAAATAAAATAGGAGAAATGAGAGTACTCATAGTAAATACAAGTGAGAAAACGGGTGGTGCGGCAGTTGCTGCCAACCGCCTGATGGATGCTCTTAACAATAATGGCGTTAAGGCAAGGATGTTGGTGCGTGACAAGCTATCGGAGGATATAACGGTGGTGAGTTTGCCTCGTTCTCCACTTTTGCAATGGCGTTTTCTCTGGGAACGATGGTGCCTATTCTGGCATCTTCACTTCTCTAAGCAACATCTTTGGGAGATTGATATGGCTAATGTTGGAAGTGATATAACTAAGTTGCGTGAGTTTCAGGAAGCCGACATTATCCATCTTTCTTGGATCAATCAGGGAATGCTCTCTTTAAAGAATATTCGTAAGATAATAAAGAGTGGAAAGCCAATAGTCTGGACAATGCACGATTTATGGGCTGCCACAGGTATTTGTCATTATGCTCGTGGCTGTAATCGGTATGGGGCTTCTTGTGGTAATTGTCCTTTGTTGCCTCATAAGGGCGGCAAGAATGATTTGTCGGCTAAGATATTCAAGCGCAAGAAGAGTCTCTATCAAGATGCAAATATTTACTTTGTCAGTTGTAGTAAATGGCTGGAACGCCAAGCCAAGCAGAGTGCGTTATTTACAGGGCAACGTATCACCAATATTCCTAATCCTATAGATGTGCATGTGTTTTGTCCGCAAGACAAAGCCGAGGCGAGGCTTCGGGCTGGGTTGCCTGCTGATAAGCGTTTGATACTTTTTGTTTCACAAAAGGTTACAGATGAGCGAAAAGGAATGGACTATTTTGTGGAGGCGATAGAGAGTTTGTTGAAAGTTCATCCCGATGTGAAAAATAATACAGCGATTGCCATCTTGGGTGGACATTCAGAGGAAGTGGCTATCCATCTACCTTTGCCAACCTATTCTTTAGGATATGTAAGCAATGAGAAGAAAATAGTCAATATATATAATTCTGTGGATGTCTTTGTCTTGCCTTCTTTGGAAGATAACTTGCCAAATACCATCATGGAGGCTTTAGCTTGTGGAGTTCCAAGTGTTGGTTTCAAGGTCGGAGGAATTCCAGAGATGATAGAGCACCAGAAAAATGGTTATGTTGCGAATTATCGGGATGTTGATGATTTGGCAAATGGCATCTATTGGGTGCTTGATGAGGCCGACCATGATGAATTGAAACGTGCTTGCTTACATAAAGTATCACATAATTATTCCCAGCATGCTGTGGCATTAAAATATATTGAGATATATAATGAGGTGATGGCATATAAAAATTACCGATTATGATTAAGTTTACGATAGTAACTTGTACTTATAATGCAGAAGCTGTGTTGCAGCGTACGCTTGATAGTGTGCATAAGCAAACTTATTGCAATATAGAGCATTTGATTATAGATGGCGTGTCAAAGGATAAGA
Source organism: uncultured Prevotella sp. (assembly GCA_934281565.1). Lineage (GTDB taxonomy): Bacteria > Bacteroidota > Bacteroidia > Bacteroidales > Bacteroidaceae > Prevotella. The sequence continues at coordinate 873 of CAKQXI010000007.1, read as the reverse complement.
CCTTAGCGATGGTGAGAGCTTATCAGCATAAGACGCAAGTGGGCGAGAATGCCCATGAGGTTGTGGTGCGTTCAGAACCAGACCGTGGGCTCTATGATGCGATGAACAAAGGCATTGACTATGCTACGGGCGATTATCTTGTTTTTCTGAATGCTGGTGATGTTTTTCCTTCTGAAGATACATTGGAATATGTGGAGGGTTGTGTGGGTGAGGGAGAAACCTTGCCGGGTGTCCTGTATGGTGATACGGACATTGTGAATAATGATGGTCGTTTCTTGCGTCATCGTCGGTTGACACCGCCAGCCAAGTTGACCTGGCGTTCTTTCAAGTGGGGTATGTTGGTATGTCATCAGTCTTTTTATGCTCGCACAGACATAGCTCGCAGTGTTCATTATAATCTTGATTATCATTATTCGGCAGATGTAGATTGGTGTATTCGTATCATGAAAGAGGCTATGCGTTTGCATTTGCCATTGCGTAATGTGAATGCTGTTATCACTAATTTCTTGGATGGTGGCATGACCACTCAGAATCATCGTGCTTCTCTTAAAGAACGCTTCAAGGTGATGCGTGCCCATTATGGTCTTTTGATGACATTAACCATGCATTTTTGGTTTGTGATAAGGGGATTCTATAAAAAATAAATGGTTGATTCATTCCATTTGCTTTTTATAGGTACCCCCCTAAATTCCCAAATATTTGTGAAAATATCTTTAAGCGTTCACTTATCCTCATTCTCCCTTGTTATAAGTTAACAAGTGTTTATAATCGTCCCCTTATAAATAATGAAAAATGCTTTTTGGTGGAAAATTTGTTGCCCTTGGGTGGATAATCTATTGCCGTTGTAACGCTGTTCTTACCCTGTTCGGATAC
>CAKQXI010000006.1 GCA_934281565.1 uncultured Prevotella sp. | reverse complement strand
TGACACAGTGCTTTGTATAGACCTAACACAGTGCTTCATGATACCTTAAGAATGTACTTTGTTTGACCTTAAGAAAGTACTTTATGTTACTGTTATGATAGATGTTCTTAGGGTGAAAGGATGCACTTCTTAGGGTGTTCCATTTGGGTAATATTCTTTTTATTAATGTCAAATAGATACAAAATTGCAAAATATTTTGTATTTTTGCAATCGTGAATTGAATTAAAATTCGGATGATTAATATATAAATCTATTATTAACGAAAAGAAAATGAATGCACTAAGGAAGTCTTATTTGATTTATATAATAATAGGTATAACTCTGCTTGTGGGGTGTCGTAGAACAATGACTCCACGGTATGTCATTGGTGTCTCGCAATGCTCAGAGGACATTTGGCGTGATAAGTTCAACAAGGAACTCAAAATGGCGGAGTACCTCAATGATTCTATTCGTGTAAAACTTGCTTCTTCCAATGATGACAGCAAGTTGCAGATTCGGCAAATCAATCAGTTTATTGACGAGGGCGTTGATTTGTTGGTGATAGCACCCAATCAACTGAATACCATTTCGCCTGCCATCGACCGTGCCTACGACAAAGGAATACCAGTCATCATTTATGATAGAAAATCAAATTCCAATAAATATACTGCGTTTATTGGTTGTGACAACTATGCCATCGGTAAATCAATGGGAATTTTTATTGCTCAACAACTTCATGGAAAAGGAAAAGTTGTGGAGATACGTGGTTTGGAAGGCTCGTCACCAGCCTTGGAACGGCATCGTGGTTTTATGGATGCGTTGAAGTCATATCCTGCCTTGGAAGTCGTAGCTTCAGAAGCTGGCGACTGGAAAGAAGAAAGTGGTAAGTTGGCTATGAGACGTATCTTGAAGAAAACACGAGACTTTGATTATGTGTTTTCTCATAATGACCGAATGGGCTGGGGTGCCTATCAAGTTGTCAAACAACTTGGCATCAAGCGAAACTATAAATATACTGGTATGGATGCGATGTCCACAAAGAATGGTGGACTGGAGTTGGTGCGTGATGGAATCTTCGAGGCATCCTATCTTTATCCTACCAAGGGAGATGAGGTGATAACTTTGGTGATGAAAATCCTGAAAGGGCAACCATACAACCGTGAGAATTACTTGCGTACCTCCATTATTACAAGGGACAATGCCTTGCTTACCTTGATGCAAGCTAAGGATGCGGAAAAACAACAACATAACTTGGAGACCTTACATGGAGTGGTGAACCAATATATGTCTGGCTATCAAAACCAGAAGCTGATGATTGTCGTCTTGTTCGTTGTTCTTTTTGTCATCTTCATAGCTGCAGTACTGATATATCGTAGTTATCTAATCAAAATTCGCTTGAGTGAACAGCTTGCGAGACAGAATGAAGAAATGAAGCGACTCAATGAGGAGGTGATGGAGCTGACGCATTCAAGGCTAATGTTCTTCACGAATATCAGCCATGAGCTTCGTACTCCATTGACCTTGATTGTCGATCCTGTGGAAATGCTTTTGGAGGATAACAGCATCAAGGGGAGAAGCCATGATTTGTTGAAGATGGTAAAGCGTAATGCTAACGCACTTCAGCAATTGGTAGGTAGCATCCTTGATTTCAGAAAAATTCAAAATGGCAAGATGGACTTGAAGCTGAACCGTTTTGATATGTTGAAAGCTTTGACGATGTGGGTGGGTGATTTCCAGTTGGCTGCTGAGCGTAAGCATATCAAACTTCATCTTGATGTTGCTCGTTTTACGGGTGATACGGAGGTTGTCGCAGATAAGGAGAAATTGGCTCGTATCATTTTCAATCTACTGAGCAATGCTTTGAAATATACGCCTATGAGTGGTGATATTTATGTCTCGCTTCGTGACGGTGTGGCTTCCAATATTCCTCAGGGGCATACGGCTCAGACTCGGGAATTGATGCGTATTGATGTCAGGGATACTGGTAAGGGTATTGCCAAGGAGGAAGCCACAAAGGTGTTCGAACGTTTCTTCCAATCTAAGGGTGCAGCAAGTGGTACAGGTATAGGATTGGCTTTGGTCAAGTCGTTTGTCGATTTGCATCATGGCAATGTTTGGGTGGAGAGTGAACTTGGCAAGGGGGCTGATTTTATCGTGGTCATTCCTCGGAAGCAAGAGGTAAAAGAACAAGTTATCCACGATGAGATGAAAACAGTGGATGGCTTGGTAAATGACTTGTCCATGGGAGATAATAAGCAGGATGGAAAAATTCAGCAAGTTATCTCTGAGCATGCGAACAAACCTACTTTGTTAATCATAGATGACAACAATGACATCCGACAATATGAGCGTACTCTCTTGCAAGATGATTATTTTGTATTGGAGGCATCGGATGGCAAGGAAGGTCTGGAGGTAGCTAAGAAAGAAGTACCTGATTTGGTAGTTTGTGATGTGATGATGCCAGTGATGGATGGCTTGGAATTTACCAAACAGTTGAAGACCAATACGGCGACCTCTCACATACCAGTTATCATGTTGACCGCCAAGAACTTGGAGGAGCAACGTGCCGAAGGTTATGAGCATGGTGCCGATTCCTATATCACCAAGCCATTCCATAGTAAGGTGCTGGTGGCTCGTATTGAAAATCTCTTGAAACAACGCAACCTCTTGAAGCATATATTCCAAGGAACTCAGGTGGCAGAGAAAGAGATTGAGGAGTCGCATTTAGACGATCGCGACAAGCAGTTCATCAGGCAACTCCATGATATTATTCAAGAGAATATGGGTGATAGCGATTTTAGTGTCGAGGACATAGGCAAGCAGATAGGATTGAGCCGTGTGCAGTTATATCGCAAGGTGAAAGCGATGACAGGTTCTTCGGTTGTTGATTTGATACGCAAGGCACGTTTAGCCAAGGCTCACCGCCTATTGGAAAGTCGCAGCATGAGCATTTCCGAAGTAGCCTATGAAGTAGGTTTTTCCGCTCCATCTTATTTCACGAAGTGTTTCAAGGCAGAGTATGGTATCTTGCCCGGGGATGTGAACGCCTTATAAGATTGTTAAACATACTCTTAGTGATAAACTTAACCAGAGTTACCTGACTGTCGAGAGTTCGGACAGTTAGCTGTCTAACAAAAAATCGTTCATTGTCTAACAGAAATGTTACAATGAACGAATATTTTTATTTCATGAAAGAATATTTGAAGCTGGTATTCAGACCTTTATCTACTTTTGCGATGAAAAATAAAACAATAACGCTAACAACATTTAAACCGTACAATTTATGAATACCTTATTTAATGGAAAGAGTGCTGCCATGATGCTCGCACTTTCATTGATTCCAGTTTCTGTTACTTTCGCACAAGACGAGAATGCAAACTCCAAGGAGGAAGGTAATCGCAACGTGATGCTTAATGCTGCCAGTGCCAATGGACCTCGTGAGATTCAGATTGGTTTACCATCAGCCGATGTCAACGTATTGGAGAATGGTTTGCCTGTCACATACGCTACCAATCCTCATTCAGTGAATACCATTTGGCGTGGCGATGTTAGTTTGAGTCATCAGGGATTGCTCAAGATAGCAGAGACAGCCATCACCACAGGTAACATTGGATATGCCGTCAATTCTTTCACCCAAGTGGGAAAGAAAGGATTTAATGGTACGCTCAACTATAAGAGCAACCACTTCGGATTGCAGGAATTTTCACTCAATATGAACGGTGACCTCGGCAAGGATTGGTATTATAGTTTCAATATGTATCAAGATTTCGATCCCGGAACATTCAAGATTAAGTCAACTCCTTATCAGGATCGTACTCAGATTTACAAGGCTCTCCTTACCAAGAGATACAATAATAATCGTGGCGAGTTTACTGCCATGTATAAGTATGCCAACAGTCATAATGTTTATAACTATGCCACCCAGAGCGCACCTTTCATCTATGTAGGCGATGGAAGCGTAAAGGAGTTTGGGGATTTCAAACTCGGTACTACCTCTTATCTGCCTATCGACAACACGATAACTTATCGGGATATGCGCACTGGTGAGTTGAAGCAAACCACCCTCTATGATGCTTGCTTGAACAAGATGAGCGAGGTGACATTGATGAACAATTATAAGTGGGACAACGGCTTGGCTTGGAAAGCATCCTTGAAGTACGACCACTCTCGTGGTGCGATGGTATATCAGACTCCAATGGCAATCATCGACTTAAAGAGTGCCGATAACCAAAGCGTATATAATTATATGTATCGTGCCATTGATGGACAGACCAAGGCTTACGATGGTCAGTATGTCCAGACTCGTATGTCTTGTCTCAATGCTGGAACCATAGATGAGTTGCTTTTTACCACGGAGTTGAGCAAGAAGTTGAAGACTTCCACTTTCCGTTTGGGATTGAATGAGTGGTATTACCATATCGACTACGCTTCCAACACCACGATGTACGACCAGAGTGTGCCTGCGGATGGCAGTTATGCCCTAAGGGTTTGGGATGCCAACCAACGAGGTGATTACTTCTATGATTTCAACAAGAATGCTTCGGAGTATTATAAAGGTGGCGAGAACAAGTTGGCAATTTACTTCACTCATGACTGGGACATTACCAAGAAGTTGAACCTTTACTATGGTGCTCGCTTGGAGTGGCAACGTTTGAAAGGTGAGAATGCTGCCGTCAAGAACGCCCAAGGCGATTTCGTAGGAAGATTTGCTGATTATTATCTCGGTGCAACTGCTGCAGATGGAACCAAGATTGCTCCAACAGATTTGAGCTACAACTGGTTTAATTATGACTTCTCAGTTGCTGTCACCTATAAGTTAACGAAAAACTTCGGTTTCACTGGCGACTTCACTTATATCGTTCAGCATCCTAAGTTTGAGGCGTTTGCACCAGCTACCTTGCCAAATACCGACAAGATTTCTGTGCCATTAGGCAGAGCAGGTATTTATTACAACAACTCTTGGTTGAGCTTGACCTCGTTGTTCTCTTATATCTCGAAGACCAACAACTCTACACTCAATCTTCAGCACGGCAGTGAAATCAAGGCAGCTCCTTTGGCTTACGACATCCAAACATGGGGATGGACAACCGATGCTGTGGCTCATCCATTCAAGGGATTTGATTTCCACTTCCTCTTTACTTACCAAAAGCCAACTTACAAGAAGTTTGAGACATCTGTTACTTTCAATGATGGATATGTGGGCAACATTAATGCCACAGGCAATATTGTAGCTGAAATTCCTGAGGTGCTCATCGAGTTGGATCCAAGTTATATGATTACCAAGAGCATCAAACTTTGGACGAGCTTCCGTTACTTCAGCAAGACCTACGCCAACATTAATGAGGCTTACTACTTCAATGGTCACTGGGAAACATTCGGAGGTTTAAACTGGCAAGTCAACAAGCGTCTTGCTCTCGGATGCACAGTAGTTAACTTCCTCAACCAAACTGGTGCTAAGGGTAGTATCGCAGGTGCAGAGTTGATTACCAAGGAAGAAGCAAAGGGTATCAAGAACCAGATTATGACAGGTAGTTATCTCCGTCCATTCACCGTAGAGTTTACTGCGTCACTGAAATTTTAACTTAAAACAATAATAACAATGAAAACAAACCATATAGCTAAGGCTGCTTGCTTGATGATGATGGCATCAGCTACTCTTTCTGTCTTCGCACAGAAAATGAATATCGAACATAAAGGTGATACTACGATTATTCGTGTGGAGAACCCAACCAAATATCTTCTCTTGCCTGTTCAGGAAGATAAAGATGAGGCTCAAGTAATTCTTGCCACTGGTGAAAAGGACGATACGTGGATGGACGTTCGCTTGGCTCAGAATGGAGCTGATTATTATGTTCCATTCTCTTTGAAGAAGAATGCAGCCGGCAAAGCAATCCATGGCAAGACTGCTATCGTGAAAATCTTGGGATTGAAGAAAGACGCTCTCGCTCTGAACTTGATGAAACTCAGCGATACTTTCGATACCACCAATACCGATTATTATCGCCCAAGTTATCACTTCACGCCTCTTTATGGTTGGATGAACGATCCTAATGGTATGGTATATAAGGATGGTGAGTACCATCTCTATTTCCAATATAACCCATACGGTTCAAAATGGGGCAATATGCACTGGGGACACGCCGTGAGCAAGGACCTCTTACATTGGGAACATCTCGACCCAGCCATCGCCCGTGACCCAGTGGGACATATCTTCTCTGGAAGTTCAGTGGTGGATAAGAACAATACGGCTGGTTATGGTAAGAATGCCATCATTGCCATCTATACCAATAATAGCACTAACCATGATGAGGTGCAGTGCATGGCTTATAGCACAGACAATGGTCGCACCTTTACCAAGTATGAGGGCAATCCAGTACTTACCCCTTTCGATGGATTGAAGGACTTCCGTGACCCTAAGGTGTTCTGGTATGAGAAAGGCAAGTGCTGGTACATGATTGTATCTGCCGATAAGGAGACTCGATTCTACAAGTCTAAAAATCTTAAGAAATGGACTTATGTCAGTGCTTTTGGCAAGGGATTAGGACAGCAGCCATGTCAATATGAGTGTCCAGACTTCTTCCAGTTGCCAGTGAATGGAGACAAGAAGAACATGAAATGGGTGATGATTATGAATGTAAACCCAGGTTGCTGGTTTGGTGGAAGTGCCACGGAGTATTTCGTGGGCGATTTCGATGGCAAGGATTTTACTTGTCCTGATGGTCACGATGTGAAATGGCTCGACTGGGGTAAGGACCACTATGCTACCGTGACTTATTCTAATACAGGTGATAGGGTGTTGGCGATGACTTGGATGAGCAACTGGCAGTATGCCAATCTCACTCCGTTCAAGCAAAATCGTGGTGCCAATGGCTTGCCAAGAGAACTGAAGCTCTATGAGAAAGATGGTAAGTACTATATCTCAGAGAATGTGGCTCCAGAGGTTTATGTCCTCAGAAAGGTGTCTCATGAGTTAGGTGATGAGACCGTAGATGGAGCCAAGGCTTTCAATGGAGTTGCCCACAATATGGAGGGTGCTTTCGAGATAGAGGCAGACATCACTCCTGATGCCAATGGCATTGCTGGTATTGAAATCTCTAACAACAAGCGTGAGCGTACTATGATATACTTCGATATGAAGAAAGGCAAGGTCATTATGGATCGTACAGAGAGTGGTCTTACCGACTTTGGCAAGAAAGCGGTTCCTCACGACATCGAGTTGGCTTGGGACAAGCAACGTGAGCAACAAGCCAAGCAACCAGCTCGTATGGAAAACTCTATTAATTATAAGAATGATTTCGCTCTTGCCACATGGGCTCCATTGAATCTCTGCGATGTCAAGACTACCTACCATGTGGATATCTTCGTGGATAAGTCATCTGTTGAGTTGTTCGTCAATGAGGGTCGCATCGCCATGACCAACCTCGTGTTCCCTGTAGCTTCCTACGAGAATGTGAAGCTTTATAGCAAGGGTGGCAAAGCTGAGTTTAAGAATGTAAAGGTGCATAAATTAGCATTGTAAAGAAGGAGAATTTAATTATGGAAAAGTCAATGAAACTTACCCTCATCCCCGTGATGCTTTGTTTCTTCGCCATGGGGTTTGTAGACTTGGTGGGCATCGCCTCCAATTATGTAAAGGAAGACCTCGACCTGAATGATGGTACAGCCAATTTGTTTCCCTCATTGGTGTTCTTCTGGTTTCTGATATTCTCGGTACCTACGGGAATGCTGATGAATAAGATAGGTCGCAAGAAGACAGTGTTGCTCTCACTTATCGTGACGGTCATTTCGCTTCTTTTGCCTATCTTTGATGAGACTTTTGGCATCATGCTTGTGTCATTCTCACTTTTAGGTATAGGCAATGCCTTGATGCAGACATCTTTGAACCCATTGGTGTCTGCTGTGACATCAGGAAGGAACTTGGCTTCCACTTTGACCTTTGGTCAGTTTGTCAAAGCCATCGCCTCATTTATGGCTCCATATATCGCCATGTGGGGTGCCGTGGCAAGTATTCCAAGTTTTGGCTTGGGTTGGCGTGTGCTTTTCCCGATTTATATGATAATAGGTGTCTTTGCCACTATTTTCTTGGCAGGTACTCCCATTGAGGAGGAAAAGTTGGAAATCAAGGCATCGGGCTTTGTGGATTGCTTCAAGCTCTTGGGCAAACCTATCGTGTTGCTTTCTTTTATAGGCATCATGTGCCATGTAGGTATCGATGTTGGCACCAATACCACGGCTCCAAAAATCTTGATGGAGCGTTTAGGGTGGACTTTGAATGAGGCAGCTTTTGCCACATCTCTCTACTTCATCTTCCGTACCATCGGATGCTTCACTGGAACGGTTTTCCTCCGTGTGATGAAGCCACGTTTGTTCTTTACCATCAGTATCGTGATGATGGCATTGAGTATGATAGGTATGTTCTTTGGCGAGAGCAAGTTGGTGCTCTATATCGCCATCGCCTTGGTGGGATATGGCAACTCCAATGTGTTCTCCATCGTATTCTCGCAAGCTCTCTTGGCTTTGCCAGAAAAGAAGAACGAAGTGAGTGGCTTGATGATTATGGGACTTTTTGGTGGTACGGTATTCCCTCTTATCATGGGATTTGCCAGCGATGCCATTGGGCAGATTGGTGCGGTGCTTGTTATGGCAGTAGGTGTCATCTATCTTTTTACATATATCAAGAATGTTAAAATGTAATGTAAGGAGTTAACTTCAAAAATATTAAGGTTATGAATACAGAATTAAATAATAAATATTGTGTAGGTTTGGGTGAGATACTTTTTGATGTATTCCCAACAGGTTCTAAGTTAGGAGGTGCTCCTGCTAATTTCGCTTACCATGCAGGGCAACATGGCTTGCACTCTGTGGCGGTCAGTGCCGTGGGCAATGACGCCTTGGGTGGAGAAGCTCTCCGCCAGTTGGATGAGAAGAAACTTAGATATGTGTTACCTAAGGTGGATTATCCAACAGGTACTGTCCAAGTAACACTCGACGACGAGGGCGTTCCTACTTATGAAATCAAACAGGGTGTAGCTTGGGATAACATTCCATTCACTGATGACATCAAGGAGATTGCCGTCAATACGTGTGCCGTATGTTGGGGTTCCTTGGCTCAGCGCAATGAAGTAAGTCGCAAGACCATCTATGAGTTCCTTGACCATACGCCCGAAAGTTGTTTGAAGATATTCGACATAAATCTTCGTCAGAGTTTCTATACCAAGGAGGTGATTTGCGAGAGCTTGAAGCGTTGCAATGTCTTGAAGATTAATGATGAGGAATTGGTTACTATCGGTCGTCTCTTTGGTTATCCTGGCTTGGATATAGAGAACAAATGTTGGTTGATATTGGGCAAGTACAATCTTGATATGCTCGTATTGACTTGTGGTGTCAATGGAAGTTATGTGTTCACTCCAGGCTTCAAGTCTTTCCAGGAAACTCCAAAAGTAAAGGTTGCCGATACGGTTGGTGCTGGCGACTCATTCACTGGTACTTTTTGTGCAAGTATCTTGAAAGGAAAGAGTGTGGTGGAGGCTCATAAGTTAGCCGTGGAAGTTAGTGCGTACGTTTGCACCCAGAATGGTGCGATGCCAGCGATACCAGAGAGATTTAAGGAATAAGGTTTTCATATCCATTCCTCAAACTCTATTTCCAGTTCTCTATATTCAGGCTTGTGATTGCTGTTCTCTTTGTCCTCCTTTTGTGCTTCTTCTGTGGTGGCGTTGCTTACCGATAGACCAAGCAATCGGATAGGGTGGGCGGAGGAGTAATCCACCTGTTTGAGCAATTGCTTGGCAAGAGGAAGTATGTCGATTTTCTTCTTTAGGATTTTATCTTGTGAGAAACTACGAGTAATCTGGGTGAAGTCGGCATACTTAACTTTCAAAGTCAATGTCCTCCCCTCGAACTTACTCTTGTTGATACGGTCGATAAGTTCGAGAACCGTGTGGTAAAGCTCAATGATAACGGTCGACTTTGTGCTGATGTCTTCTAAGAACGTTTGCTCGCATCCTACGGATTTTCGCTCGCGATAAGTCACGACAGGTCGATTGTCAATACCTCGTGCAAAGTCATAAAAGGTATGCCCAGCCTTTCCGAACACTTCCACCAAATGTCGCTCCGATACTTTCCTAAGGTCGGCACCATTGAATATCCCCATGAAGTGCATTCTTTGTAGGGTCTTTTTGCCTACACCCCAGAAGTCTTCCACAGGCAATTGGGCAATGAAATCAAGTGCTTTATCGGGGTGGATGGTGCAGATGCCATCAGGCTTACGGTAGTCGGATGCAACCTTGGCAAGAAACTTACAATAGCTGATGCCAGCGGAAGCCGTAAGGTGAACTTCCTCCCGAATACGCCGTTTAATATCCTTGGCAATGTCTACCGCCAGCTCCATACCTTTCTTATTATTGGTAACATCAAGAAAAGCTTCGTCTATGGAGATAGGCTCTATGAGGTCGGTATATTCTTGGAAGATATGATGGATTTGTAGAGATACTTCCTTGTAATGCTCATGTCGGCAAGGTATGATGATGAGATGAGGACAGAGGCGCTTGGCTCGTGCTATCGGTTGGGCGGAATGAACGCCATACTTGCGTGCTTCATAGCTGGCCGTCGATACCACACCACGAGGACCATCGAAGCCCACCGCTATTGGTTTGCCTCGAAGCTCTGGATTGTCCCTTTGCTCAACTGATGCAAAGAAAGCATCCATGTCTATGTGGATTATCTTGCGTTCAGCCATGTAGTAAAATCCCTCCCCGAACCTTATTCGTTATCTTGGCAGGGGAGGGATTGATATATTTTATTTCTGGCATTCCTTGCAAGGAGTCCAAGGCTTCAATTGCTTGAAGAAGTCATTGCCCTTGTCGTCAACGAGGATGAATGCAGGGAAGTCCTCTACGGTAATCTTCCAGATTGCCTCCATGCCGAGCTCTGGGTACTCTACGCACTCAATGCTCTTGATAGAGCTTTGTGAGAGAACGGCGGCAACACCACCGATAGTGCCGAGATAGAAACCACCATGCTTCTGGCAAGCATCCGTTACCACCTGACCACGGTTACCCTTGGCAATCATGACCAAACTACCGCCATGATCTTGGAACTCATCTACGTATGGGTCCATACGGTTAGCGGTAGTAGGACCCATAGAGCCACATGGATAACCCTCTGGAGTCTTGGCAGGACCAGCGTAGAGAATAGGGTGGTCCTTGAAGTATGCTGGCAAGTCTTCACCTGCGTCGAGGCGAGCCTTGAGCTTAGCGTGAGCGATGTCACGAGCCACGATGATAGTACCCTTCAAGTTCACACGTGTGCTAACAGGATACTTGGTCAACTCAGCACGAACGGCATCAATACCCTTGTCAAGGTCAATCTCGATGCCCTTTGCACCTTCACCAGGATTGCGAAGCTCCTCTGGGATTAACTCTGTTGGGTTCTCATCCATCTTCTCCAACCAGATACCGTCTTTGTTAATCTTAGCCTTGATGTTGCGGTCGGCGGAGCAACTTACACCCATGCCGATAGGACAGCTTGCACCATGACGAGGCAAGCGAACCACACGGATGTCATGAGCCAAGTACTTGCCACCAAATTGAGCACCGAGACCAATCTTGTGGGCTTCTTCAAGGAGCTTGTTCTCCAAGTCGATGTCACGGAAAGCACGACCTGTCTCGTCACCTGTCGTAGGGAGGTTGTCGTAGTACTTGATGGAAGCCAACTTCACGGTAAGGAGGTTCTTCTCAGCACTGGTGCCACCGATAACGAAAGCGATGTGATAAGGAGGGCAAGCCGCTGTACCAAGGCTTTTCATCTTCTCTACCAAGAATGGGAGAAGTGTACCCTCGTTCTGGATGGTAGCCTTGGTCATAGGGTAGAAGTAGGTCTTGTTGGCAGAACCGCCACCCTTGGCAACCATCACGAAACGATACTCATCACCCTCTGTTGCCTCAATGTCAATCTGGGCAGGGAGGTTGCAACGAGTGTTCACCTCGTCATACATATTGAGAGGTGCGTTCTGAGAATAGCGGAGGTTGTCTTGTGTGTAAGTGTTGTATACACCGAGGCTCAAAGCCTCTTCGTCCTCGAAGTCGGTCCATACACGCTGACCTTTCTCTCCGTGGATGATGGCGGTACCCGTATCCTGGCAGAATGGGAGGATGCCCTTGACGGCAGTCTCTGCATTGCGGAGGAACTGGAGAGCCACGTACTTGTCGTTCTCCGAAGCCTCTGGGTCGGTGAGTATCTTAGCCACCTGAGCATTGTGCTCACGACGGAGCATGAACTCTACATCGTGGAAACCCTGTTGAGTCAACAAGGTCAATGCTTCCTTAGAAACCTTGAGGATAGTCTTACCCTCGAACTCTGCTGTGCTTACACCTTCCTTGGTAAGCAAGCGATACTCTGTCTTGTCCTCTCCTAACTGGAACATAGGAGCGTACTTAAAATCAGGAGTCTTTGCCATAAATGTTTTTGTTATATAAATTTATAATTCAATGATCAGTTCTCAAAATCTATCTCATGGTCGAGATTGTTGATGAAGTTCTTGAAGACCTCTTCCTCCACGTCTCCCATGGCATACTCTTTCTCGGCATCCTTTCTTATTTCCGCTATCCAGGCACGGCGAGCCTTGATATAGTCTTCATGGATGCGGCTGGCATCTTCGAGCGTTATCTCGGGTATGCCATAATAATCGAGTATCATTTGGTAAGTCCAAGCCCATTGGTATTCACGATAATGGACATTGATTTCCTCGAAGCGGTCGATAAGTGCTTGTATATCGTCTATGTCGCCATTCTTGATGTCGTCGATGATGCGTTGTTCCTCCGATACAGGAAGCAAGAGTCCCGACAAGTCGTCCCAGTCGCCTTTCCCTATCCCTGTGGTAGGAGGGGCTATCGTAGGGTCTTTCTTCAAGACACGTTTCAATACGGCACCCATATAGATGCGCAGGGCTATGTCGTAATACTTGATACCCTTGCGCAAGGAAGTGGCAGGGATGATATATTCGTGGTAGAAGTAGTTGGACACGTTGTCACCCGTCACTTCCCTCAGGCTTTCGAGTATTTTCTTTCCTTTCAAAATCTCACCAACGGAGAATGGGGAAAGCCAGTCGAAGTTGACGATGCTCTTGCGATGCTCCAAGGGGCGGATGTCTCTCTTGGGCCATTTCCTGATGTCACGATACAATCCCACGGTAGTGATGTTCCTGCCAGGGATGAGAAACATCTTGTCGCCATCGGCTATGAGGTAAGCGAAAGGCAAGTTTCGAGTATTGGGATGGTGCATCAGCTTGCCGAAACATACGGAGAACGTGCCGAGCGTGGCAGGCATCAGGAGATAAGCACCGCTTGCCGTCTTGGAACCTCTTTCGAGCGTTCCCCAGTGCATTGGTCCCATCTTGTAGGCATGATTGCTAAAGTTTGTCGCCGAACCTGCATTATAGAAAGAGAACATCCCTCCGATGAGCAAGCTGCTCTTATGGTGGGAAGCGGTGAATGGACCACAGAATGCCGCACAAGCCTCGCCATTGCTCATGAATGAGTTGGCGAAGAAGACCGAGGCTGAGGCGGTGAAGCCATTGCTTATCTTACAAGTCTCGCCCACGAAGCAATCTTGTATCTTCACGCTATTGATGAGGCTGGAGCCCTCGGCGATGATGGAGTTCTCCACGATGACGCCCGTGCCGATATATACGCATCCTGATGGTGAGCCAAGCAAGGTGCAGTCGCTCAATCGTGCGGCACCATTGATTTCACAATAGTCGTTGACGATACAATTGGTTATCTCCTTGGTATTGACAATCGTGACATTGTTGCCGATTTGTCCTCTCTCCGCCATCTTGGTGCTGATGTCCTTGTATATGAGTTGTCTTACCTTGTCTTTCAAGTCTTTGTCGGCGAAGTGCTTCACCATGAAAGCGGCGAGCTGGCTATTGAGGTCGCTAAAGAGAATGACGTTTCCCTCGCCCACCTCGTTGAGTACGCTCACCACGTTTCCCTCGCCATAGGTAGCCCCCTCGGTGGTTTCCATCGTGGCAAGGTTAGAGATGTAGCAATCGTCGCCTATGGTATAATTGTTGATGAAGTTGCCAATGTTCTCGATGAGGCAATCGTCCCCGATGGTCACATTGCGGAGAGTGGCGTTGTTGATGCCCGAGTGCTTGGCAAAGCCTTGGCTTACTTCCACGTTCTTGTTGAAGCATCCGATGTTTACTTCTCCATAGAGCATCACATGGTGCATATATTGTGGGGCAAAGTCTTCCGACACGTTGATGGATGTCCAGTCTTCCGCCCAGCAATCGTTTTGTCTTAGCACCTCGATTTCTTCGGAGGTTAGGGGTCGATAATCGTTCATTTTGTAGTATTGTTTTTATGGGGAATTTATATTTATGGGGAATTTAAGAGAAGTTAAGGGAAGTTATCGCTCCCTTTCGGTCGCTCGGGAAGTTAAGGGACGACGGCTTTATTTAGTGAAGAGTGAAGAACGAAGAGTGAAGAATGGGGCGAGGACTGCCCTTAATACTATCCTTAAGATTATCCTTAAAGGCTATTGTCCCTTAACTTCCCTCTAACTTCTCTTAACTTCACTTAAATTCCCCAACATATTCCTCAAATCATTCCCAAAATCATTCATAATCCTGATACAAGAAGTCATTGTAAGGATACTTCTGCACATGAAGCTCACGTACTTTCTTGTAAAGGACATTACGGAACTCATCAATGTTCTCCTTGTTCTTAGCCGAGATGAAGAGGCAATCGTCATTGAGCTTTGCCATCCAAGTCTTTTTCAGTTCATCGAGCGTGATGTTCTCTTTCTGGATAGGAGTGAGGTCGTCCTCCTCTTTCTCGACCCAGTGGTAATTGTCTATCTTGTTGAAGATAATCATTGATGGCTTGTCGGCGCATCCCAGTTCTTTCAAGGTGTTCTCCACCACTTGGATTTGCTCCTCGAAGTCGGGGTGGGAGATGTCTACGACATGGAGCAGGAGGTCAGCCTCACGTGTCTCGTCAAGCGTACTCTTGAAAGAGTCCACAAGGTCGGTAGGCAATTTGCGGATGAAACCTACGGTGTCGGCAAGCAGGAAAGGCAAGTTCTCCACCACCACTTTGCGTACCGTTGTGTCGAGGGTGGCAAATAGCTTGTTCTCGGCAAAGACATCACTCTTGGAAAGGAGGTTCATGATGGTGCTCTTGCCCACGTTGGTATATCCCACGAGAGCCACACGGATAAGTCGCCCACGGTTCTTCCTCTGGGTCGTCTTCTGCTTGTCGATTTCAGCAAGACGCTCTTTCAAGAGGCTCATGCGCCCAAGGATGATACGGCGGTCCATCTCAAGCTGGGTCTCACCAGGGCCACGGAGTCCCACCGAACCTTTTCCTCCGCCCGAGCCCGAGCCACCACCTTGTCGTTCCAGGTGAGTCCAAAGTCTTTGCAATCGAGGGAGCATATAGCGATATTGTGCCAATTCCACCTGTGTCTTAGCGGCGGCGGTCTGTGCTCGCATAGCGAAGATGTCGAGGATAAGCGATGTACGGTCAAGGATTTTCACTTGTAGTTCGTTCTCAATATTGCGTATCTGCTTGGCGGATAGCTCATCATCGAAGATAACCATACCGATTTCCCGTTCTTCCTCCTCTTCGTTCTTGATATATTGTTTGATTTCCTCCAGCTTACCCTTTCCCACATAAGAAGTTTGGTTAGGTGCCACCACCTTTTGGGTAAATCGTTTCACGGTGATAGCGCCAGCGGTATCGGCGAGGAATTCAAGTTCGTCGAGATATTCTTTTGTCTTGGCTTCATCCTGTTCCTTGGTGATAAGTCCCACGAGGATGGCGGTTTCCGCCTTGACTTCTGATATTACAAATTCTTTCATTGATGTAAATAAGATATAATATATAATAGGTGCAAAGTTACTAAAAATATATCCAAAAGCGTAGAGAATAGCATATTTTTTAATTTTTTTATATAGCCAAGCAGTATATTCTTATAGATTTTCCAATGTTGTTTCATGCTTTTTGCTTATCTTTGCAACATGAATTCATAAAAGAAAGGAAATATATGGAAATTACAAAAGAAGAGGCTATTAGAAGAGTAAAACAACTTCTAAGGCACAAACGAGAAATCGATGAACGAGTAAAACAATACAAGGGCATTGATGTTTATGCAAAATACGGTGCAACATGAATTCTAAGACGAGTTTAAAATCAAATTCCAGCAACACATCGGTAAGCGTGTTAATGATAAATGACAAAGGATTGATGCTATCGGTTCTTGGTCAAGACTATTTCATTTCGTTCAATCGCCTCCCTTGGATGAAGAATGCAACGGTAAGGGATGTCTTGGATGTTCGGATGTGTGGACATGATGCCATCGAATGGTCAAATCTTGGCATTGATTTAGAGATTGATAGCTTGAAGCATCCAGAGCGTTATCCTCTGGTAATGAAAAGAAATGAGTTTGATACCTTTAAATAAAAATAGGTGGTATAGATAAAGGAGAAAAGGCTTAGATAGAAAAAAGGTTCCCATGCAGGAGAATATATCCATGCAAGGGAACCTTTCGGATTTTCTAACTGTAATTGTCACTGTAATTGCTTAGAAGAGAAAATCTGCGTAAATCCGCGAAATCCACGGGAGATTTTCATTCATGTGCAAAATCCTATGAGAAGAAAAAATTTGCGTAATCTGCGAAATTTGCGAGACCTCCCCAGTCCACGAGGTTATTTATTCTCGAAGACCAGCCCCCTCTCAGCCGTATAGCCGATGGTGATAGGCATCTCACGGCTCACCTGCTCAGCAAGGATTTTCTTGCTCAAGTCGTTGAGCACATAATCTTGGATAGCACGTTTCACAGGACGGGCACCAAACTCAGGGTCATAGCCCACCTCGGCAAGATATTGTATGGCAGAAGACGTCCAGCGGAGGTCGAAGCCCTGAGGCTCAAGCATCTTTTTCACCCTGTTCATCTGAAGCTCTACCACGCTGGCAATCTGCTCCTTGGTCAAAGGCTTAAAGGTGATGATGTCGTCGATACGGTTCAAGAACTCAGGGCGGAAAGTGCTTTTCAGCATCTCACGGCTCGCATTGGAAGTCATGATGATGATGGTGTTCTTGAAGTTGACCACACGACCCTTGTTGTCCGTCAACCTACCGTCGTCCAAGACCTGAAGCAAGGTGTTGAACACATCAGGGTGAGCTTTCTCAATCTCGTCAAAGAGAACCACGCTGTATGGCTTGCGGCGTACAGCCTCGGTCAACTGACCACCCTCGTCATAGCCAACGTATCCTGGAGGCGCACCGATGAGTCGGGTCACGCTGAACTTCTCCTGATACTCACTCATGTCGATACGTGTCATCATCGACTCATCGTTGAAGAGGTATTCAGCAAGAGCCTTGGCAAGCTCCGTCTTGCCCACACCCGTTGTTCCAAGGAAGATGAAAGAGGCGATAGGGCGTTTGGGGTCTTGCAGTCCAGCACGAGAACGGCGCACGGCATCGCTCACGGCTGTGATGGCCTCGTCTTGCCCAATGACGCGTTTGTGGAGTTCTTCCTCCAAGTGGAGCAGCTTCTCACGCTCACTCTGCATCATGCGGCTCACAGGTATGCCAGTCCAGCGACTTACCACCTCGGCAATGTCGTCCGAAGTAACTTCCTCACGCACCATTGCCTCACCACCTTGCGTGCTCTTCAACTGCTCTTGGATGTTCTTGATGTCGTCCTCGAGGGCTTTCAGCTTGGAGTATCTGATTTCAGCCACACGCTCATAGTTGCCCTCACGCTCCTGTCGCTCAGCCTCGAACTTAAGGTTCTCCATCTCCTGCTTGTCTTGCTGTATTTTGTTCACAAGCGCTTTCTCACCCTCCCATTTAGCACGGAAGTTGTGCTCCTGGTCTTTCAGTTCGGCAATTTCCTTGTCGAGCTGTGCAATCTTCGGTTGGTCGTCCTCACGCTTGATAGCCTCACGCTCTATCTCCAGTTGCTTCAAGTGGCGAGTGATTTCATCCAGTTCCTCAGGCACGGAGTCACGCTCCATGCGGAGCTTGGCGGCAGCTTCGTCCATCAGGTCGATAGCCTTGTCGGGGAGGAAACGGTCGGAGATGTAACGCTCCGATAGCTTAACGGCGGCGATGCAGGCATCATCCTGGATACGAACCTTGTGGTGGTTCTCATAACGCTCCTTGATGCCACGCAGGATGCTGATGGCATCCACTTCGTCAGGTTCGTTCACCATCACCGTTTGGAAACGGCGTTCCAGAGCCTTGTCTTTCTCGAAATACTTCTGGTATTCATTGAGGGTGGTGGCACCGATGGCTCTCAGCTCACCACGAGCCAAGGCTGGTTTCAGGATGTTGGCGGCATCCATGGCACCCTCGCCACCTCCTGCGCCCACCAGCGTGTGGATTTCATCAATGAAGAGGATAATCTGCCCATTGGCGTTGGTCACCTCCTTGATGACGCTCTTCAGGCGTTCCTCAAACTCTCCCTTGTACTTGGCGCCAGCAACGAGGGCACCCATGTCGAGCGAGTAGAGTTGCTTGTTCTTCAAGTTCTCGGGCACATCACCACGCACGATGCGTTCGGCAAGTCCCTCTACGATAGCGGTCTTGCCAGTGCCAGGCTCACCTATCAAGATAGGGTTGTTCTTGGTTCTGCGAGATAGGATTTGCAATACACGCCTTATCTCCTCGTCACGCCCAATCACTGGGTCCAGCTTGCCGCTCCGAGCCTGTTCCACGAGGTTCTTGGCATATTTCTCGAGGCTCTGGTAGTTGTCGTCGGCACTTTGCGACTTCACGTTCTGCCCTTGCCTTAGAGCCTGGATAGCCGAGAGCATATCTTTCTCGTTGGCACCAGCGTCCTTGAGGATGCGTGCAGCGGTCGTGTTGCCCTTGACGATGGCGAGCAAGATAGGTTCCACGCTCACGAACTCATCGCCCATCTTCCTGGCAGTATCCTCGGCGGTCATCAATATCTGGTTGGTGTCGTTGCTCAGATAAGGCTGCCCTGCGCCCTGCACCCGTGGCAGGTGTTGCATCTCTTGTTTCAGGAGCATGGCGATTTGTGCGGCGTTCATGCCGAGCTTCTGGAAGATATAGTTGGTTACGTCAGGTGCTTTCTCGATGATTCCGCTGAGAAGATGCACTGGTTCGATGGTCTGCTGACCATTTCGCTGCGCAATGTTCACGGCTTCCTGCACCGTCTCCTGCGCCTTGATAGTAAATTTGTCGAATGTCATATCCTTAACTCCTTTCTATGTGTTTATAATCTTGTTTTTAGAACTTAGCCTCAGACTTCCGCTCGTTTGTGAGTATTAGCTTTTCGGCTTTCGCAAGCCTTGTGAGCGAATAGTGTGCCCGAAGTCCGATTATGCGTAGAAATATGACATTCTGTCTGATTTTTCGTATATTTGGGTCTTTTTGTGGTTGTGATGTCTGACAAGTTGGCTGAAATGTTTACGTGTGCAAAGATACGGCTTTTTCTTGAGACCACCAAATTTTGGGGTGTGATAAGACGCAAAATGCCGCTTATAAGCAAATTTCTTAGAAAACATTTGGAGAATTCAAATTTAAATTGTATCTTTGCAGTACTAGAATCCGCCACGCTTCCCATAGAACAGCGTACCAGGGCGGAACTTTTTTGTTTATATGCGTATGGAATACACTAACC
Organism: uncultured Prevotella sp.; assembly: GCA_934281565.1. Classification (GTDB taxonomy): domain Bacteria; phylum Bacteroidota; class Bacteroidia; order Bacteroidales; family Bacteroidaceae; genus Prevotella. Next base: position 22,058 of record CAKQXI010000006.1, on the reverse strand, counting down.
CACCACTTGGCACAGCAACTCTTTTAGCCAATCTTCAAAATGAGGGATTGGCGATTATGGATGAGAGAAAAGCATTTGCTTTCCTTGAGAATGTCAGCTACTTTAGATTTGCAGCATATTTGCGTCCTTTCAAGGCATCGGATAAGCATGGCTATAAGGAAAATGCTACCTTTGAGAAAGCTGTGAGGCTTTATGAGTTTGATGCCAAACTTAGAACCCTACTGTTTTCCGCTATCCAAAAGATAGAGATTTCTTTGCGGGCAAAGGTTATCAATTTGTTTTCTTTGAATTATGGAGCTTTTTGGTTTATCAATCCCGATTTGTCTGTTGACAAGCACAAGTATGCAGAGAACCTTTCCTCTTTGGATAGGGAACTGCAGCGTTCCAAGGATGATTTTATCAAAGAGCATTATGTGAAGTATGGCAAGGAAGACTTTCCGCCAGCTTGGAAACTAATAGATTTGACATCGTTTGGCTGCTTGACAAAATTGTATTTCAATTTCGCCAATGGTGCTGCCAAAAAGAAAATAGCTCGTTCCTATGACGTTCCTCAACAAGAGATACTCGAAAGTTGGATGAAATCCATCAATGCGCTTCGCAACTGTTGTGCCCATCATGGGCGTGTCTGGAATCGTGTGATGCCTGTAATGCCTCAACTTCCGATGAAATTAAAACAAGCATGGATAACGAATAAGCCCGAAGTCGCAAATCGGCTATATTCGGTTCTTTGCTGCTTGTTGTATTGGCTAAATGCCATTGATCCACAAAATGAGTTATGCGCTAACTTCAAGGACTTATTGTCACTTTATCCAGATGTTGACACGAATGCCATGGGATTTCCTAAACATTGGCAAGATGAGCCATTGTGGAGATAACTGTTAGGTATCTCTGACAACTCATAGCTTTATGCCTCATAACTCATGGGCTTATGGCAAGGGCTCGCTTGGTGAACACTCTTTCGGGGAGAAAACGCTTACACTTACAATTACAGTTAGATTTTCCGAGGGGGTAAAAAGGAAGAAAAGAAAGTTATATTTATATATATATATAAATATAAAAAATAATTAACACTCTTTTACCCTCTTGCAGTATGGAGCGGATTTTCTAACTGTAATTGTAAGTGTAAGCGATGATGAGCAGGATATAAGTGTGATAAGCGCAAATATTTCACCCTAGCTATTGCATAATTCAAAATTTTTTTGTACCTTTGCAGCGTAATTCTAATTTGAGTAGAAATAAATGGCTGAAACAAAGAAAATAAAGACTGCGTTGGTGTCAGTCTTCCATAAGGATGGCTTGGATGAGTTGCTCGCCAAGCTGAACGAAGAGGGCGTGAAGTTCTTGAGCACGGGAGGTACCCAGAAGTTCATCGAGTCCTTGGGTTATGAATGTCAGAAAGTAGAGGAGGTCACCACTTATCCGTCTATCCTCGGCGGTCGTGTGAAGACCCTCCATCCTAAAATATTCGGCGGTATCTTGGCTCGCCGTGACAATGAGGGCGACCAGAAGCAAATGGAAGAGTATGAAATTCCTGCCATCGACCTCGTCATCGTGGACTTGTATCCATTCGAGCAGACCGTGGCAAGTGGCGCAAGCGACGCCGAGATCATTGAGAAAATCGACATCGGCGGCATCTCGCTGATACGTGCTGGCGCAAAGAACTTCAAGGATGTGGTTATCGTGCCAAGCAAGGCGGAGTATGGCGTATTGCTCGATATTCTGAACAAGAGAGGCGCCGAGACCGACATCGAGGATCGCAAGATGTTCGCCGAGCGTGCCTTTGGCGTGAGCAGCCACTATGATACGGCTATCCATGCTTGGTTCGGGAAGTGATTGCGTGGCTTTCGGTGGGCGGAAGTTATAGGAGTTAAAGAAGTTATCGCTCCCTGCGGTCGCTAAGAAGTTATAGCCATTACCTTTTTCGGCTCGATTTTAGGCAACAAAGCATTTGGCTTTAACTTCTCTAACTTCTTTAAATTCTTTAACTTCTATGCTTGCAAAATTTTCAAGAGATAATTTTAAGCTTAAAAATATATTTAGAAAATTAGATTAAGAAATGGGATTTTTTTCATTTATTCAGGAAATAGCAATGGACTTGGGCACCGCCAACACCATCATCATCAGCGATGATAAGATTGTGGTGGACGAGCCATCCGTTGTTGCCCTCGACCGCCGTACAGACAAGATGATAGCTGTGGGCGAAAAAGCTAAGATGATGTACGAGAAGACCCACGACAACATCCGTACCATCCGTCCTCTCCGTGACGGCGTCATCGCCGACTTCACTGCTTGCGAGCAGATGATGAGGGGCTTGATCAAGATGGTTCACACGGGAAGCCGTCTCTTCTCTCCCTCGCTCCGTATGGTCATCGGCGTACCTTCGGGCTCTACCGAGGTTGAGCTTCGTGCCGTGCGCGACTCTGCCGAGCACGCCGACGGTCGTGACGTCTATTTGATTTTCGAGCCTATGGCTGCTGCTATCGGCATCGGTATCGATGTGGAGGCTCCAGAGGGCAATATGATAGTTGACATAGGTGGTGGCTCCACCGAGATTGCCGTTATCTCGCTGGGTGGCATCGTGAGCAACAACTCCATCCGTACGGCTGGCGACGACCTTACGTCTGACATCCAGGAGTACATGAGCCGTCAGCACAACGTGAAGGTATCCGAGCGTATGGCGGAGCGTATCAAGATCCATGTGGGCTCGGCGTTGACCGACCTTGGTGATGAGGCTCCAGACGACTTCATCGTGCATGGACCAAACCGCATCACGGCTCTCCCAATGGAGGTGCCAGTTTGCTATCAGGAAATCGCCCATTGCTTGGACAAGACGGTGGCAAAGATAGAGAATGCCGTGCTCTCGGCATTGGAGAACACGCCTCCTGAGCTTTACGCCGACATCGTGAAGAATGGTATCTGGCTCTCGGGTGGCGGTGCCTTGCTCCGTGGCTTGGACAAGCGCTTGACCGACAAGATAAACATCCAGTTCCATATCGCGGAAGACCCATTGCATAGTGTGGCAAAGGGAGCTGGAATTGCATTGAAGAATGTAGACCGTTTCTCTTTCTTGATGAGATAATCATATAGCGTAGTATATGCACAACCTTATAGAATTTCTGGCGAAATACAACCATTGGTTTGTCTTCGTGGTTCTTGAGGTGGTCAGTATGGTGCTGTTGTTCAGCTTCAATAGCTATCAGGGCAGTGTGTGGTTCTCTTCGGCAAATGCCGTGATGGGCAAGTTGTATGAGTGGGACTCGAATGTGGAGACCTTCTTCTCGCTTACCAAGGTGAACCAGGAACTGACCCAGCGCAATGCCTACTTGGAATATCAGGTGCAGCAGTTGGCGGATAGCCTGACCGCTGTGACCAAGGATAGTGGGGCGTTGCGCCGTGGACAGCTGGCGATGCTGGACAATTATCGTTTGATACCTGCCAAGGTCATCGACAATAGTGTCAGCAAGTACGACAACCTGATGACCATCGACAAGGGTCATGCCGACGGCATTCGCAAGGACATGGGCGTCGTCTCGGGCACAGGCATCGTGGGCATCGTGTATCTCGTGACGGAGCATTACTCTATTGTGATACCTGTGCTCAATACACGTTCCAACATCAGTTGCACCATCCAGAACCGTGGATATTTCGGCTATCTGCGCTGGCAGGGAGGCTCTTCGGAGCTGGCGTATGTCGAGGATGTGCCTCGCCACGCCCACTTTAAGTTAGGCGACAATGTGGTCACCAGTGGCTATTCCGCCGTCTTCCCTCCAGGCGTAAGAGTGGGCAAGATATTGCACGTGTTCAACTCAGCCGACGGATTGTCGTACAGGGTGCAGGTGAAGCTTGCCACCGACTTCGGCAAGCTCCGTGACGTGTGCGTCATCGACGATTCCTCGATGAAGGAGAGAATCGAGATATTGAGGGCGGCGCAGGATTCTATTAAACCGCAAGAGGACAAGTAAGAGGGAGAAAGAAATGAGTATAGACTTTATAAAACGACTGACGGCTTTCATGGTTCTCGTGGTGGTGCAGGGCTTGGTGTTCAACCACATCCACCTGTTCAATTGTGCCACGCCATTGATTCATGTCATCCTCGTGCTTCATTTCCCACGTAATTATCCACGTTGGGCAATCTTGCTATGGAGCTTCTTCATGGGTCTCTGCATCGATATTTTCGCCAACACGCCAGGTGTGGCTTCGGCGTCGATGACCGCCCTTGGTGCCATACAGCCGACGCTTTTCGAGCTGTTCATACCTCGTGACAGCGCCGACGACCTCGAGCCATCCATGCGCAACATCGGGGCACATGCCTATTTCTGGTATATGCTGATGATGATATTCGTCTATTGCCTGATATTCTTTACGCTGGAGACGTTCAATTTCTTCAACTGGTTGCAATGGCTGAAGTGCATAGGCGGAAGTATGGTGATAACAATGTTGGTAGTCTTCGCACTGGAGAATTTCAGAAAGTAAATAATCATTATGTTGGATTACAATCTTGAAAAGCGACGATATGTGATAGGGGGTGTGGCCATCTCGATAGTGACCATATACCTCATCCGTCTGTTCACGCTCCAGATCATGAGCGACGACTACAAGAAGAATGCCGACAGTAATGCTTTCTTGAAGCAGATAGAATATCCCTCGCGTGGTGCCATCTATGACCGCACGGGCAAGCTGATGGTATATAACCAGCCTGCCTATGACATCATGGTCGTGATGAACGAGGAGAGCGGCAGGCTTGACACGATGGAGTTTTGCAATTCCTTGGGCATCACCAAGGAGTTTTTTGTACAACGCATGAATGACATCAAGGATCGTGCCAAGAACCCTGGTTATTCGCGCTATACCCAGCAACTCTTTATGAGCCAGTTGAGCGACAAGGAGTTCAGCGTGTTCCAAGAGAAGATGTTTCGCTTCCCTGGCTTTTATGTGCAACGCCGAAGCATCCGAGAATATACCTATCCCTATGCTGCCCATGTGCTGGGCGATGTGGGCGAGGTGTCGGAGAGCGACATCGAGGAGGACAATTATTATCAACCAGGTGACTATATCGGAAAATTAGGACTGGAGAAGTTCTATGAGGAGCAGTTGCGTGGGCAGAAAGGCGTGAAAATCATGCTCCGTGACGCCCATGGTAGGATACAGGGCAGTTATCAGCATGGCAAGCTGGACAGGCGACCCGTGGCTGGCAAGGACTTGACCCTGGGCATCGACGTGAACTTGCAGGCGCTGGGCGAGAGATTGTTGCAAGGAAAGATAGGCAGCATCGTGGCTATCGACCCTCGTACGGGAGAGGTCCTTGCCATGGTTTCCTCTCCATCCTATGACCCTCGCAGGCTCGTGGGAAGACAGCGTGGAAAGATGCACAGGTGGCTTTCCCAGAACCCTTGGAAACCTTTGCTCAACCGTAGCATCATGGGACAATATCCCCCAGGTTCTACGTTCAAGACCACCCAGGCATTGACTTACCTCACCGAGGGCATCGTCACCCCAGGCACGGAGTTCCCATGCAACCATGGTTTCTCTTACAGGGGCTTGCACGTGGGATGCCATGGGCACGCCTCGCCTATCTCGCTCGTCGATGCCATCAGCACCTCTTGCAATGGTTATTTCTGCTGGGGGCTTTATTACATGATGGGCAACCGTAGGAAGTACCACAACGTGCAAGATGCCATGAACACTTGGCGCGACTATATGGTGAGCATGGGCTTCGGCTATAAGCTGGGCATCGACTTGCCTGGCGAGAAGCGTGGATTGATACCTAACGCCCAGTTCTATGACAAGGCTTACAGGGGCTCGTGGAACGGTCTTACCATCATCAGTATCTCTATCGGGCAGGGTGAGGTGAACCTTACTCCTTTGCAAATCGCCAACCTTGGCGCAACAATAGCGAACAGGGGCTATTATTATATTCCCCATGTCGTGCGCAAGGTGCAGGGCGAACCGCTCGACACGCTCTATGCCAACCGCCATTACACCAAGGCTTCAAGGCGAGCATACAACTATGTGGTGGCTGGCATGAGAAGCTCTGCGCTGAGGGGTACGTGCAAGATGCTCGCACGATATGATTTCGAGCCGTGTGGAAAGACTGGTACGGCACAGAACCGTGGTCACGACCACTCTGTGTTCATGGGCTTTGCACCGATGAGCAATCCTAAGATAGCCATTGCCGTGTATGTGGAAAACGGTGGATGGGGTGCCGACTATGGTGTGCCTATCGGAGGATTGATGATGGAACAATACTTGAAAGGTAAGCTCTCGCCATCTTCGGAGGCTCAGGCAGCCGAGATGCAACGTCGAAGAATTGCATACGGCTCAAGCAGTAGGTGATTAAGAATTAATAATTAATAATTTAGAATTTAGAATTAATAATTCATGGTGGATAATAGGCAACCAAGCGTGCTTCGCGCGATAGATTGGTGGACAATCGGAATTTACCTGGCATTGCTCACCTTTGGATGGATAAGTGTCTGTGGCGCGAGCTATACATACGGTGATACGGATATTTTCAGCTTGGGCACACGCTCGGGTATGCAAATTATCTGGATAGGTACTTCCATCGTGCTGGGCTTCGTCATCCTGATGCTCGACGATAGGTTCTATGACACGTTCTCTTATGTCATCTATGCGGCATTGGTGTTGTTGCTCTTTGCCACGATATTCAATCCGCATAGCATCAAAGGCTCTCGCTCATGGCTTGTGCTGGGACCGTTGAGGTTGCAACCAGCCGAGTTCGCCAAGTTTGCCACGGCGCTTGCTGTGGCGAAGTTCATGAGCAGCTATGGCTTTAATATCCATAAGCTGAAGCATTTTTGTGCGGCATGTGCCATCGTCATCATCCCTATGATTTGCATCGTGGGACAACGTGAGACGGGCTCGGCATTGGTTTATTCCGCTTTCTTCCTTATGTTCTATCGTGAGGGAATGCCAGGGAGCATCCTGTTTACTGCCGTGGCAATGGTGGTGTATTTCGTCGTCGGCATCAAGTATGAGAATGTGATGTTGTGGGATACTTCCACCTCCGTGGGCAAGTTCGTGGTATTGCTTCTGGTTCAGATATTCTCGGCGGGTATGGTCAATTCGTACACGAAAAATAGGAAGCATACGTTTACCATCTTGATTTATTCCTTGGGCATCACGTTGTTGTTTAGCTTGTTCTCCATATATGTCATACCGTTCGACATCGTGTGGGTGCAGCTCTTTCTTTGCGCAGGGTTGGTGGGCTTTTTAGTCTACCAAGGCTTGAGCACTCGCTTGCGCAATTATTTCTTCATAGCGACGTTTGCCTTGGGCTCCATCGCCTTTTTCTATTCCGCCGACTATGTGTTGAATGATGTGATGGAACCTCACCAGCGAGTACGTATCAACGTTCTCTTAGGACTGGACGAAGACTTGGCTGGCGCAGGATATAACGTGCATCAGAGCGAGATAGCCATAGGCTCTGGAGGTTTGCAAGGAAAGGGTTTCTTGAACGGGACACAAACCAAGTTGAAGTTTGTGCCTGAGCAAGATACCGACTTTATCTTTTGTACGGTGGGCGAGGAAGAGGGTTTCCTTGGCTCGGCAGGAGTCTTGCTCTTGTTCCTGGCACTTATCCTTAGGCTCATGCACCTTGCCGAGCGGCAACCGTTTAAGTTTGGGCGTGTGTATGGTTATTGCGTGCTGAGCGTCTTCCTGTTCCACTTGTTTATCAACGTGGGAATGGTGCTTGGTTTGACGCCTGTCATCGGTATTCCTCTTCCTTTCTTCAGCTACGGCGGTTCTTCGCTCTGGGGATTTACCATCTTGTTGTTCATCTTCTTGCGAATAGATGCAGGTAGAAACCTTGTAAGGACTTAGTTCCTTACCGTATCCGAGTGAGCTTTAGCCCGATGTCGCTGATGCCTGGCAGGATTTCCCTCTTCATGTCGTGCCGTATGGCAAATAGGAGAGAATCGCCCTCTTGGAGGTCTTTTACGGAAATGGGCATATTGTATTGGTAATAGCTGATACCTTGCCCTTTCGTCTTCCCAAATTGGTCGATGAGGTCGCATTGCAGGGTGTCTTCGCTTACCTCATACTTGCCCTTGGGACCATTCTTGGGATATACCTTGGAAGTAACAATCAGGGTGAGCTTCATGAAAGGATAGGCACCAGTGATACGAAGCCCCAGGCTCCCTTGGTAAGTGCCGCCCGAAGCGAGTGGAGGCACCTCAAAGGAGAGGGTGTCGTTCTTTTCCCATCCTGCGATGGGGGTGTGCTCATATTGGTCGTATACCAGAGCCCCGGTGCAGGAGGGAAGAAGCATGGCTATTCCTATTATGAATAATAAGGTGTAAGCAATTCTTTTCATTCTTTATTCTCGTTTGAACCTTGGTTTTGCTGGCGGTTGTTCTGGCGGTTCCCATTCTGGTTTTTGTTGCCTTGTGGGCGTTTTCCGTTCTGGGACTTGTTTCCACGATAGCGATTGTTTCTCTCGCCTCTTTCCCCCTTGTCGTTTTTATCTCCTCTTTCGTTCTTGTTGTTCCTATTCTTGTTGTTCTTCTTTCTCCTCTTGTTTTTGTCGAAACGGCTCAAGTCGGCTTCGGCAAGCAAGTCGGCTGACTTAGGCGAAGTCTTTGCCTTGCCATTCTCCAATAGGCTCAGAGGTTTTTCGCCACGACGGTTCATGTCGATGATTTCCTTGGCACGCTCGGCGGAGATGGTTTCCAGGTTAGCGGCAAGGTTCTTGTCCGTGGAGTAGGTGATGAGACCAGCCAGGATGTCAGACTTGAACAAGTGATAATCGCCATCTGCGGTTTGCAAGACAATATCCTTGGCAGGCATCTTCTTGCTGGCTTCCACATAGTTGTCCACCTCATAGTTAAGGCAACATTTTAGCTTGGCACACATACCAGCCAGCTTCTGTGGGTTGAGAGATATGTCTTGGTAACGTGCGGCGTTTGTGCTTACACTCACGAAGTTCTTCATCCAAGTGGCACAACAAAGTTCTCGTCCACAAGGTCCTGTACCTCCAATACGCCCTGCTTCTTGGCGAGCACCAATCTGCTTCATCTCAATCCTTACATGGAATGTATCGGCAAGCACCTTGATGAGTTGGCGGAAGTCAACGCGCTCGTCGGCAATGTAATAGAATATCGCCTTGTTGCCATCGCCTTGATATTCCACATCGCCAATCTTCATCTTCAAGCCAAGGTCTTTGGCTATCTGGCGGCTTTGTATCATCGTGCCATGCTCACGGCTCTTGGCCTCCTTGCATTTCTCGATGTCTACGGTCTTGGCGATACGATAAATACGTTTTATGTCGTCCATAGACTTGAGGTTAGCCTTCTTGATCTGGAGTTTGACAAGGCGACCTGTGAGTGTTACGACACCAATGTCATGCCCTGGATTAGCCTCTACTGCAACAATGTCGCCTTTCTTGAGGTCGAGGTTATTGACATTGTGGTAATATCCCTTGCGGGTATTCTTGAATTGTACTTCGACAAGGTCGGTGCTCTCGGCATTGCCAGGAACATCGGCAAGCCAATCGTAAGTATTTAATTGACGATCTTGTCTTCCCACGGCCTTGCAACAAAGTCCTCTGTCGCAATTGTGGCACATTCTGAATTTCATATTTTTATAGTCCACGATTCTTTTTTTATTTAATAATTATATATTTATAATGTTGAATGTTGAGTGTTGAATTTCTTTTAATGTTAAATGTTGAATTTTTTAATGTTAAATGTTAAGTGTTAAATGTTAAGTTAGGCTTGCGCCCTTAATGCTATAAACTATAAACTATTAACTATCAACTATTAACTAAATCCCCTCCATTCTTCACTTCCTGATGAGAAGTACGATGATTTTAAGTGCCATGTCAAAGAAAACAATCTTGGGATTGGCATTTTGTCCAATGAACCTTTTTGACTCATCGAAGAGGTTGAAGATGTCAATAATGTTTGCCTCATTGATAAAGCGAGCAAAGTTCTTGGCAAAGTTCTCTTCCTCCTGCGTCATGTAAATAATCTCTGGTTGACGGAAATTATACATGAAACTTTCCCTTAGCATGTGCATGAAGTAATCTAACATACGTTTCTGCTTCTCTCTTCCGAAAGAGGCAATCACTTCACTCCACTTCTTCAAGTCATGGATGTTGCGCAGGTAAGCCAAACGCATCAACATGATGAACATATCAAGATGTAGTCGGTTCTCATTGCCCGAATCAAGTTCTTCCATGGCGAGGTTCCAATTGCCATTGGCAATGCGAGCGATGCGATGCGCCGTATCAGGTTCTATTCCCCTACGCTGGATAAGAGCTTCCTCTATGTCGGGAGTGGGTATCTTCTTGAAGTCGATGCGTTGCGTACGACTTCTGATAGTCTCGAGCAATTGCTCTGGATTTTCGCTCACCAAGATAAACTTCGTTTGAGAAGGTGGTTCTTCCAAGAGCTTCAATATCTTGTTGGCACTGGTTTGGTTCATGCGTTCAGGCAACCATATCAGGCTAACTTTATATCCACCTTGGCTCGACATCATGCTCAGTCTTCGAGACAAGTTATCGCTTTCCTCACCCGTGATGATAGCTTGCTTGTTGGAGTCGCCCATTTCCTTGAGCCAGTCACTTATCTGGAAATAAGGACCTTTGGCAAGCAGGGCTCTCCATTCCTTGGCATAGTCATCACTAATAGGCTGATGGTCGCTGCCCATCATCGGCGACTTGATGGTGGGGTAAGTGAAGTATAAGTCTGGATGTTCCCATTTCTTAAGCATGGCAATGGCACGATGGTTCACAGGTGTTTCTTCCTCACGTTCACCAAGCAGATAGCAGGCGAAAGCCAATGCTACTGCCATCTTTCCACAGCCTTGGGGACCACAGAAAAGCAAAGCATGGGGAACCTTTTGCTCTTTTGCCATCTCCATGAGGTGTTCCCATATTTCTTTTTGACCTATGACTTCACTAAACTTCATATTTTAGTATTGAATTCTTTTTCTTTGTTCTTCATTTAGAAAAGTATCTTTGCAATTTGCTTTACGGAGTCAACGGCTGATACGGTAAAGAAATGCACATTGTTATAACCATGCTCGAAAAGGTCTTTCACCTGATTGGTGGTCCATTCAATGCCCAGTGCCTTTGCGTCCTCATCCGTCTTGCATTTCAAGACCTCGCAAGCCAATTCCTCGGGAATGTCACAATGGAATGTCTTTGGCACGACCGTGAGCTGGGATAGTTTGGCGAAGGGCTTGATGGCAGGAATGATAGGGATGGTTATACCCAAGGCACGAGCTTTTTCTACGAATTCATAAAACTTCTGGTTGTCATAGAAAAGCTGGGTCACGGCGTATAATGCACCTAAGTCTTGCTTCTCTTTCAAGTGTATCATGTCCTGTTCCATGTTGGGTGCTTCTTCATGCTTCTCAGGATAACAAGCCACACCATAGCAAAACTTCTCGCCAGGGTGCTTGATGGAAGTACCATCTGCAAAGAAGCCATCATTGAACTTGGCAACCTGCTTTAATAAGTCGGTCGCATGAGTGTGTCCATTTGGAGTGGGGGTGAATTGCCTGTCCTCTTTAGCCTTGTCACCACGAAGCAAAAGAAGATTGGAGATGCCCAAGAACTGGAGGTCGAGCAATTCGTATTCTATGTCGTCAATAGAAGCACCGCTACAAATGATGTGAGGAATAACGGGGATGTCGTATTTGTTCTGTATGGATGCCGCAATGGCAATCGTGCCAGGGCGACGACGCACACGTTGGCGAGTCAACAATCCATTGTTCACCTCTTTATATACGTACTCACTATGGTGAGTGGTAATGTTGATAAATCGAGGTCCGAATTCTTTCAAGCTATCAATGGTACGGAAGAGAGTTTCCGTGCCATTGCCTTTCAATGGAGGCAAAACTTCAAAAGAAAACCCTTTCTTTTGTCCTTCTTTATTTAGAAAATCAGCTATGTTCATATTACGTAATATCTATTTTTGGTTGCAAATTTACAAAAAAAATAGGGGAAAACGGCAGAATGCACGTATTATTTAATGAAAGAAATAAATAAAACCTAATAATAATGGAACAAAAACAAACAGGCTCTAAGGCCTATCTTATTTCAATTGTGATGGTCGCCGTACTTGGCGGTCTGCTTTTTGGTTATGATACAGCAGTTATCTCAGGTGCTGAAAAGGGTTTGCAGGCATTCTTCAAGGGTGCTGGTGATTTCGAGTACACTGATTTCATGCATGGGTTCACTTCTTCCAGTGCATTGATAGGATGTATCATCGGTAGTTCGCTTTCAGGTCTCTTTGCCAGCAAGTTTGGTCGTAAGCGCTCACTTATCTTTGCAGGTGTCTGCTTTTTCATTTCGGCATGGGGGTCTATGGAACCAGAGACTTACATTCTTCCCCAAGGCAAGCCAGATTGGACTTTGCTCATTGTCTTCAACGTTTATCGTGTGCTTGGTGGCGTAGGCGTAGGTATGGCTTCGGCTATTTGCCCGATGTACATAGGAGAAGTTGCCCCGAGCAATATCCGTGGTATGCTTGTCAGTTGGAATCAGTTTGCAATTATCTTCGGTCAATTGGTGGTTTATTTCGTCAACTTTATCATCATGGGTTCTCATGCTAATCCCATCTATGATGCGGCAGGACAAATTGCCAATATGCTGGATGCTCAGTGGACTATCGAGACTGGTTGGCGTTATATGTTCGGAAGTGAATGTGTGCCAGCAGGCTTGTTCACATTCCTCATTTGCTTTGTGCCAGAGACTCCACGTTACCTTGTGATGGTGGGACAGGATGACAAGGCTTTTGGAATTCTCTCTAAGATTAATGGTGCTCAGAAAGCCCAAGAGATAATACAGGATATAAAGAACACCGTTACGGTAAAGACGGAAAAGTTATTCTCGTATGGCTTCATGTGTATCTTTGTAGGTATTATGCTTTCAGTGTTCCAGCAAGCCGTAGGTATCAATGCCGTCCTCTATTATGCTCCTCGTATTTTCCAGGATATGGGCATGGGAAATCCTATGGTCCAGACTGTCATCATGGGTGTAGTGAACATCTCATTCACTCTTGTTGCTGTGTTTACCGTTGAGAAGTTAGGACGTAAGCCTTTGCTTATTTGTGGCTCTATCGGAATGGCAATTGGCGCATTCGGTGTTGCTATTACTTTTGGAAATCCAGCGTTGAATATGCTGACGATGATTAGCATTATGATATATAGTGCCAGCTTTATGTTTAGTTGGGGACCTATTTGCTGGGTACTTATTGCCGAGATATTCCCTAATACAATTCGTGGTGCTGCTGTTGCCATCGCCGTTGCTTTCCAATGGATATTCAACTTTATCGTAAGCTCAACCTTTGTGCCGATGTTTAATATGCACTTAACAAAGGGTGATGATTTTGGACATTGGTTTACATACGGTTTATATGGGGCAATTTGTGTGATTGCCGCCCTCTTTGTGTGGAAGTTAGTGCCAGAGACCAAAGGCAAGAGCTTGGAGGATATGAGCAAACTTTGGAGAAAAGAAGCCTAACGTTTAAATTGAAATTATAAAAAATAGGCGTGATAGTTGTTGAATACTATCACGCCTTTTACATTTTTATTAGAGATTATTTGATTGTTACAATTATTTCTGCTCAATGAAAGTTAAAGGAGCATATTGGTAAGTGCGTCCATCTACTTTAACGGTAAGAGGCTTGGGGGTACTGGTATCATTGTCTTTGGCATCAATCTTATAGCCTCCGAATAAGATGTTCATGTTCAATGCCTTTTGAGCCGAGTTGTAGAAGCCGTAACTTGTGATAGAATAGACGGAACTCTGATAGAAATACAAACTGATAACATGGTCTGCACCATCATAATTTACATTGCATTTCACAACCTCAGGCTTGATAAGGAATGCAGGTGTAGGAGTAATTTGATGGAAGTATATGGCACTTTTAAATGAAGTTGGTATTTCGTATGAAGCCAATGCCTTACTAACCTTTTCTTCAGGGATGTATTTTGCCAATACTTTTATAGGAAAGTTTGTAACTGTCAGAGTAGTGTCTGTGCCAACACCACTACCAATGTTCCAATTCACACTCGTTGTGTCACTAACATCTGATGTACTTGTTTTGTGCTCATCACTTACGTAAATCATCTTACCAGTATGTGAACCCGTAACTTGGGTGAAACATGATGCTTTTTGGGCAGAAGTAAGCGGTGTCCAAGATGGTGTGTTACTGGAGTTACATGACATGAATGACAAAGCTGCAAGACAGCATACTAAGATAGAGAATAGTTTTAATTTCTTCATTGTTTCTTTATGTTTTAATATGTTATTTACTCTTTTGGTTTCGGTTGAATATAATGGATTTCTCCTTTGTATATTCATCTATAAAAGTATTTTCTTATAAAATCCTTGCTTAAAAGTGAGTTAATAGTTGTTAATAACAAAAAAGCCAGTTGCATTCGTTACAACTGGCTGGAAACTTAAAAGGTGTTGTCGGGATTACTGGACTCGAACCAGCGACCTCGCGCCCCCCAGACGTGTGCGCTACCAACTGCGCCAAATCCCGATCCTTAATCAATAAGCTGGGTGCAAAGATATAATATTATTTTGAATTAAGCAAGATTTTTAGAGCATATTCTTGTGTTTTAACAAATAAAGTGATACTTTTGCATATTGAAAATAATATAGAAGCATTGATATATGAAAAATTTTTATCGTAATTTTTTGTTGATGGCGGCTATGATATTGCTATCTTCCGCTATCCCTGCCAACAAAAACATGGATGGTCTGGAAATACCTGTAGGCAATAAGCAATTATCACAAACCGTCAGGCATCGCATGGCTTACACCGTATCTTATAATCATGATACTCGACAACCTAATTGGGTGGCATGGGTATTGACAAAGGAGCACGCTTCTGGTAAAGTACAGCGTGTGGATTTTGAAGATGATATGGATATGCCATCTCCTAAAGGATATAAGGCGGATTATTATAATAGTGGATTCGACCGTGGACATTTGTGCCCTGCTGGTGATAACAAGTGGAGTGAGAAAGCCATGCAGGAGTGTTTCTTGATGACCAATATGTGTCCGCAAAACCATAGTTTGAATGCAGGTGCATGGAATACGATAGAGCAACAATGTCGTTCATGGGCAAAGAAATACGGCAAGGTATATATTGTTTGTGGTCCTATTTTCCTTAACAAACAACACCGTAAGTTGGGAAAGAATAAAGTTGTTGTGCCTGATGCCTTTTTCAAAGTGGTACTTTGTATGCAAGGAAAACCGAAAGCCATAGGCTTCATTTGCCGTAATCAAACTCAGAAAGGTAAGAAGAAAACAGATTTTGTTAATACAGTGGATGAGGTAGAGCGTATCACGGGTTATGATTTCTTCTCCAAATTGCCAAAGAACATCGAGAATGTCATAGAGAGCAAATGCAATATCAATGAGTGGTAAACGAAAAAGCAGTTATCTAAAAAGATAACTGCTTCATTCGTGTGACTCGCATGGGGCTCGAACCCATGACCCCAACATTAAAAGTGTTGTGCTCTACCAGCTGAGCTAGCGAGTCAGTCTCCAGCTTTCTATTCAAAAGCGAGTGCAAAGGTACGATATTTTTTTGATACTGCCAAATATTTAGCTAATTTTTTGTTATTTTTCTTCATTTTCTGCCATTTTTTGTGTGGAAAGTCCATTATTGGATTGTATTCCATCAGAGTAATGTGGTTTTTCTCTGGTCACATATCTTTGCCAATAAGCAATGATAAGCGTGGTAAGAGGTAAGGCGACGATCAAGCCGATAAAACCTAACAATGCGCCCCATACGGAAAGGCTAAGTAGAAGAATAGCAGGGTTCAATCCCATCGCTTTTCCCATGATTTTAGGAGTAACAACCATGTCGGTCAAGATTTGTACAATACAGAATACTAAGAACGCCAAGCCAAATACCAACCAGAAACTTTGTCCTGTGTCCGCGGCCTTGAGCATGGCAAGAAATGCCGTAGGGATGAGGGCAAAGGTATGTAGGTAAGGAACCAAGTCCATGATACCAATGAGAATGCCCAAGCCTATTGCCATAGGAAAACCGATGATGGTGAAACCTATGCAGAACATGATGCCCATGCAGAGGGCTACCATACCTTGTCCACGAATATAGTTATTGAGTTCTCGCTCTACATCTTTCATTAAGGAATGCCAGAAAGGACGATTTTTCTTAGGGAATATACGTACCCAGTTGGCTGTTAGGGTTTCATAATCCAGCAAGATGAAGAACATATATAATAAGGTAATCATGGAGGCGATGATGCTAATGAGGATGTTTGCCGTTTGTCCTACAACGGAGAATACCTTGGGCATCGCTCCTTTCAACGCATCACTGAAGTCCTTGCTTCTCAAGAAATGTTCTATCTCATTCTGATTGTTTTGCACCCATTCCTTGATGAGTGCCGTGATGTTGTTGGTGTGAGTTGTCTGATGCAACCATCTGGTGAGTACCTCGCCTAATTTGTCAAACTGGTCGAACATGGGTGGTATGATTAACCAAAGTACCAAGCCGATAACTCCGATTGCCGCTAACATGGCAAGGATAATGGACAATGCACGAACTTGGATATGGAGTTTGTTCTCTATGAACTTGACTACAGGATAAAGCAAGTAGGCAAAGAACCAAGCGATGAAGAATGGTAGGAGAACTCCACTAAGGTAGTTGGTGATAAACAATACCGCGAAGACAAGCAAGGTGATGCCTGACCATCGGATGAATTTATCGAATGTTATTTCTTTTGGCATGATGTTATGAATAATGATAAGGTGTTATTTCTGTATTGTGTTACCCAAGTTCTTCTCTTTGGCAACAGCTTTCTTATAACATTCTCGGCAGAGAGGCTCGTATTCGTCCTTTTCGCCAAGAAGTACGCGTTTCTTATTATGTACCAATCGATGGCTCATGTATGCCAGGGCACCGCACTTTACACAGATGGCATGCACTTTGGTTACTTCATCGGAGATGGCGCATAATGCAGGGATAGGACCAAAGGGGATGCCTTTGAAGTCCATGTCAAGACCAGCGACAATGACCCTTACTCCTCGGTTGGCAAGCTGATTGCAGACATCTACTAACCCTTTGTCAAAGAACTGGGCTTCGTCTATGCCGACGACATCTATGTCGGAAGCTAATAAGAGGATATCTTCAGAAGTTTCTATTGGGGTAGACCTGATTGAATTCTGGTCGTGACTGACAACATCCTCTTCTGAATAACGTGCATCAAGCGAAGGCTTGAATATCTCAACCTTCTGTTTAGCGAACTTAGCGCGTTTCATTCTTCGGATCAATTCCTCTGTTTTTCCAGAGAACATAGAACCGCACACCACTTCAATTCTTCCGGGACGGTGTGCCTCCCCAATTAGATTTTCTGTCATTTCGGGGGCAAAATTAACAATAAGGTTTTAAAAATTGCAAAGAAAAGTGTTTTTTTTTTGCTAAGAAAGATTTATTAACTACATTTGTACGCAGTATGGGCATATTATATATCGTACCGACTCCTGTTGGTAACATGGAGGACATGACAATGCGAGCTATCAGAGTATTGAAAGAAGCTGATTTGGTGCTCGCCGAGGACACTCGGACATCAAGTGTCCTATTGAAGCATTTCGACATCAAGAACCGATTGGTCGCACACCATAAGTTCAATGAGCATGGCACTTCTGCCTCTATCGTTGAACGCTTGAAGGCAGGAGAGACCATAGCCTTGATTAGTGATGCTGGTACACCGGGTATCAGTGACCCTGGTTTCTACTTGGCTCGTGAGGCTGCTAAGGCAGGTGTTACAGTGCAAACTTTGCCTGGTGCAACTGCTTGTATTCCTGCCATCGTTTCGTCAGGGCTTCCTTGTGACAGGTTCTGCTTTGAGGGGTTTATTCCTCAGAAAAAGGGTAGGCAGACTTATCTGGATTCTCTCAAGGATGAAATACGGACAATGATATTCTATGAGTCTCCTTATCGTGTATTGAAGACTTTGCAGCAGTTTGCCGAAGTCTTTGGCGAGGATAGGCAAGTGAGTTGTTGTCGTGAGATATCCAAGATCCATGAGGAAAGTGTCAGAGGAACTTTGGCGGAAGTGATAACTCATTTCAAGGAGACAGAACCTCGTGGTGAGTTTGTCATTGTACTCGCAGGGAAAGACCCGAAGCAGTTCAAGGAGGAATTGAAAGAAAGACGACGTGAAGAACGTAAGAAACATAGTAATTAAAAAATTAACTAAAAAATGAACAATTATGAAAAAGCTATTGATTATCGCCTGTGTTGCAACCGCGTTCTTAACTGGTTGTAAGGAAGGAAAGAATACGCCTGATCTGACTAATGTTCATCAGACTGATTCGTTGAATGACATTATTGCTCAGAAGGATAGTGAGATTAACGATATGCTGGGTACCTTGAATGACATTGAGGAGGGCTTCCAGGAAATCAATGAGGCTGAGAATCGTTTGAGCCTTGCCAAAAGTGGCGAGGGGGCTAACAGAGCACAACGATTGAAAGAAAATATTCAGTTCATCTCTGACCGAATGAAGCAAAATAAGGAATTGATAGCCAAGTTGCAGAAGCAGTTGGATAACAGTTCTTTGCAAGGTGGTCAATTGAAGAAGACCATAGAGAACCTCACTAAGCAATTGGCGGAAAAGGACAAGCAGCTCCAAGCTTTGCGTGCTGAGCTTGATGGCAAGGACATCCATATCGCTGAGTTGGACGAGACCATCAATAACTTGAATACCAATGTCAATAACTTGACTACTGATAATGCCAAGAAGACTGAGACCATCAATACTCAGGATAAGCAATTGAATACTGCTTGGTATGTCTTCGGAACCAAGAAAGAGTTGAAAGGTCAGCATATCATGGAGGGTGGCAAGGTTATGAATGGCAACTTCAACAAGAATTACTTTACCAAGATTGACATCCGCAATGTTACGGAGATCAAGTTATATTCTAAGTCGGCTAAGTTGCTTACCGCCCATCCGTCCAGTAGCTATACGTTGGTTCGTGATGTAAACAAGCAATATACATTGCGAATTCTGAACCCACAAATGTTCTGGAGCACAAGCAAGTACCTTGTTGTGCTCGTCAAGTAAGGGTTATCGTTTTTGACCGAAGAAGCTTTGCATAAGCTCTCTACATTCATCTTCCAATACGCTCGATGTAACTGTCGTCTTAGGATGCAGTGCATCGGGCGCAAACTTTCTATATCCCCTTTTATCATCGGATGCGCCATACACGACTCTGCTGATTTGTGCCCAGCAGATGGCACCTGCGCACATCACGCATGGTTCGACGGTTACATAGAGTGTACAGTCTTTTAGATACTTGCCACCTAACATATTGGCTCCTGATGTAATGACTTGCATTTCAGCGTGGGCAGTGACATCGCAAAGCATTTCCGTCAGGTTGTGTCCTCTGGAGATAATGCGACCCTTGCAAACGATGACGGCACCAATGGGTATCTCGTCTTCATCGAAAGCAATTTGTGCCTCTACCAGTGCTTTGCGCATAAAATCCTCATCTTGTTTCTTTTGGTCTTCCATTGTTCTATATCATATAGTTTATATTCAAGATGCAAAAATACGGTAAAAAATTGACAGCTAAAAGAATTTAAGGAGGATTTTGTTTGAAGTTAGCTGGAAAAATGTTATTTTTGCAAATAAAAACGCATTATATAGCGTTTGGATACAAAAGGAAAAATATGGCAGAACATAATGATTTAGGTAAATGGGGCGAGGAAGAAGCTGTCAAATATCTGGAGAAGAAAGGTTTTGTTATCTATGAACGAGACTGGAAAGTTGGCAAGCGTGACTTGGATATTATTGCAAAGTCCGAGGATTCTAAGTGCTTGGTGTTTGTTGAGGTAAAGGCACGACAGTCAACTGAACTTACTGAACCAGAGCTTGCCGTGGATTGGCGTAAGCAGAGAAACTTAGCTATTGCTGCCAATGCGTATGTTAAGTCTCATCCTATGTCACTTGATATTCGTTTCGATATTGTTTCCGTCGTGGGACGCCCTTCGATGCTGGAGCGTATTGAGCACATAGAGGATGCCTTCAATCCCATGCTAATCTTGTGATGTCTATATAATATAATAAGGTGTAAATGGAAACAAGAATTATAAGGTTACAAGAAACAGATTCGACCAACCGCTATCTGAAAAGTTATGTTCCTGAGACAGAGGATGAGATGACGGTCGTTGTAGCCGATTATCAGTCGGCAGGTAAGGGACAAGGAGTACATACATGGGAAAGTGAGAGAGGAAAGAATTTGCTTTTCAGTATCTTGGTACATCCACATTGGGTTCCTGTGGCAAGGCAGTTTATGTTGTCTATGGCTGGAGCTTTGGCTTTGAAAGATGCCTTGGATACGTATGTAGATGGTGTAACCTTGAAATGGCCTAATGATGTCTATTGGAACGACAAGAAGATAAGCGGTACATTGATAGAGACATCTATTGGTTCACGAGGTATCAAGAAATGTATCTTTGGCATAGGACTTAATGTCAATCAAACAGAATTTCATAGTGATGCTCCTAATCCTGTTTCTTTGTGCCAAATCCTCGGACATGAGATAGATAGGGAGGAGGTGCTACAAAAGGTATTGGAGGCATTCAAGAAATATTATGAATTGTTGCGTCAGGCTGATTATATGGATATTTCGGGCATCTACCATTTGGCATTGTATCGCCGTAAGGGCTATCATCTTTATGAAGACAAGGATGGTGAGTTCGAGGCTGCTTTTGTTGAGGTAGAGGATGATGGTCACTTGATACTTCATGACAAGCAAGGGGTGATTCGTTCATATACCTTTGGAGAAATTAAGTACGGGATAGT
Organism: uncultured Prevotella sp.; assembly: GCA_934281565.1. GTDB lineage: Bacteria > Bacteroidota > Bacteroidia > Bacteroidales > Bacteroidaceae > Prevotella. The sequence continues at coordinate 1,234 of CAKQXI010000006.1, read as the reverse complement.
TAAAAGTTAATAGTTTATAGTTAATAGTTTATAGTTGATAGCATTAAGGGCGCAAGCCTAACTTAACATTTAACACTTAACATTTAACATTGAAAAATTCAACATTCAACATTCAAAAATCAACATTAAATATTATGGCAAAGTTTAAAAGAATTCTACTCAAGTTGAGCGGTGAGAGCTTGATGGGTAAGCAGAGCTTTGGTATTGACCCAGAGCGTTTGAGTGATTATGCAAGACAGATCAAGGAAGTTCATGAAATGGGTGTCCAGATAGGCATTGTTATCGGTGGTGGCAACATCTTCCGTGGGTTGAGTGGAAGCCAGAAAGGTTTCGACCGTGTGAAAGGTGACCAAATGGGTATGTGTGCCACTGTCATCAACTCTTTGGCATTGAGTAGTGCGCTTGGAGCTTTGGACGTGAAGACCAAGGTGCTTACGGCTATTCGCATGGAGCCTATTGGTGAATTTTATAGCAAATGGAAAGCGATAGAAGCAATGGAGGCAGGCTATATCTGCATCTTCTCCGCTGGCACAGGTAGTCCTTACTTCACGACAGATACAGGTTCTTCCCTCCGTGGTATAGAGATAGAGGCAGATGTGATGTTGAAAGGTACTCGTGTGGATGGTATCTATACGGCAGATCCTGAAAAGGAGCCTACTGCTACCAAGTTCAAGGATATAACATACGATGAGATTTATACTCGTGGTTTGAAAGTGATGGACCTTACCGCTACAACTATGTGCAAGGAGAATGACCTTCCTATTTATGTGTTTAACATGGATATAGTGGGTAATTTGAAAAAAGTGATGGATGGCGAAGATATAGGAACCTTAGTTCATAATTAATACTCCTCCCCTCTTAGGCGTGTAGTTTTACACGCCTAACTGCTGAGATAGCGACATAAACCAAGATAACCAACCACCATCCTTCAAGGAACCCTCTTGCTCCTTCTGTAATCACTGAGATTGCAAGAATGACGACCGTGAGGGCTGCAAAACAATATTTTATCTCATTGCCTTTGAAAGACCATTGCTTGAATTTCAATGCGAATAATGGAAGTTCACAAACAAGTAAGTAACTTGTGGCGATAATGAGTGCTAAAATGATAAACACTGACCAACTGTTGCTGGTGAGCCATGATGGACTTGATACGATGAGCGAGCCCCAGAACAAAGCGTTGGCTGGTGTAGGAACGCCAATGAATGAAGTCGTCTGTCGCTCGTCTAAGTTGAAC